>JBCCEL010000069.1:0-20630 GCA_039030315.1 Pseudomonadota bacterium | reverse complement strand
TTTATTGAAACCTGCTGGATTCAGAGATTCTCGTTTAGTAACTCGCGCTGCCCGCCGGGTGAAGGAGGCTGGCCTGCATGTCAAACTGGCTTGCCCCATGTACATTGGAAGACGACAACTTTCGTCACCGGTTGTGGCCTGGATGGGCCGAATAACCGGGACACAATCGACACCTATATGAAAAACGTCCTTGTCCCTAAGCTCATTCTTGGCGACATCGTCATCATGGACATTATGGGAAGCCACGAGGGCCACGGACAAGGACCCGAACTGGGGCCGCCGGAGGAGCCCATCTGTTAGTCATTCCGCTCTACAGCCCGGATTTCAACCCTATAGAGAGGGCTTGCCAATCCCACAGCTCGCCAGCGTGTGGCGGCAGAGCAAACTGTCGATGGTCTGGCAGGCATTTGGAGCCGGCATCAATGGTTTCGCAGGACGAATGCGTAAGCTTCTTCGCCGCCGCGGGACACGATTTTGTACTGATCGGATCAGACTCTCATGGTGCGTCAGCTAAACGGGAAAGCGCGTCAATTGTGACGGCAAAAGAAACACTCTGATATATGGAGAGATTTGGTAGCGGAGGAGGGACTTGAACCCCCGACACGCGGATTATGATTCCGCTGCTCTAACCAACTGAGCTACTCCGCCAGACCGCAGGCGCCGCATATAGGATTTTGCGCCGCAAAAAGTCAAGCCGGGATGCCGTGCGAAGCACCCAGATTTTTTCTCCCTGGCACGACCTCCGGCAGGGTCTTTCCGATCCAGCCTCCACCCAACACCCGGGCTCCACTGCCGGGCCCGTCATAGAGTACACATGCCTGGCCTGGAGAGATGCCGTGATCGCCGTCCACGAGTTCCACCATCCACTCGCCTTCCACAGACTTCAGACCGGCTTCGGCAGCGGGCCGGGTGGAGCGCACCTTGGCATACACCGAAACGGACCGGCCCTCTGAAGCCGGTTCAAAGCCGCTGATCCAGTTGACCTCGCGCAGTGCGATGTCGCGGGTCAGCAGCGCCTCGCGCGGTCCGACACGAACCTGCTTGCTGGCTGCGTCCACGGAGATCACATAGAGGGGATCACCGGTGGCGACGCCCAGACCCCGGCGCTGCCCCACCGTGAAGTTGATGATCCCATCGTGCCGCGCCAGAACGCGGCCGTCCAGATGTACGATATCCCCAGGATCGTAGGCCTCCGGCCTGAGCCTGGCGATAATCGACGCATAGTCGCCGTTCGGCACAAAACAAATGTCCTGGCTGTCGGGCTTGTCCGCCACAATCAGCCCGTGGCGCCCGGCAATATCGCGGACCTCGGCCTTCGTCATTCTGCCTAGCGGAAACCGCAGGTAGTCAAGCTGCTCTTGAGTGGTCGCGAAGAGGAAGTAGCTCTGGTCGCGGCCCATGTCCGCCGGAATGTGCATAGTGCGCGCGGTCATGCCGCCTCCTGCCGGCCTGCTCTCAATATAGTGTCCGGTAGCGAGCGCATCCGCCCCCAGTTCCCGGGCCATGGACAAGAGGTCGTGGAACTTGACCCCCTGATTGCAGCGCACGCAGGGGATCGGCGTTTCACCCCGCAGGTAGCTGTCGGCGAACTCGTCGATCACCGACTGTCGGAAGCGGCTTTCGTAGTCGAGCACATAATGCGGGATATCGAGGCTGGCAGCCACCCTGCGTGCGTCATGAATGTCCTGACCGGCGCAGCACGAGCGGGCCTTGGCGACTGCCTCCCCGTGGTCATAGAGCTGCAAGGTGACGCCGATGACCTCATAGCCTTCTTCCTTCAACAGGGCTGCAACCACCGATGAGTCGACCCCTCCGGACATGGCGACAACCACGCGAGTGTCCTGCGGGCGGCCCGACAGGTCGAGGGAATTCAGAGGAGGCTCCTGCGCCGAAGCGCTCTTTGTGGATGTTTCATGCATAGCGGCGGTCATATAGGGCGGTGGAGATGAGAGTGCAATCGGCTGGCTGGCTGCTTCCTAACGATTGTTCATAAAATTGGCCACACACGTCCATCCCCTGTCCAGATTTGGAACAGGTTGTGGCACGTCGTTTGCCAAATCTTCGTCTCTCCTTAGACCTCTCTTAACTGCGGCGGGCTACCTTCAAGAAGTTCGTTAGTTTGTATGCGTACCTGAGTTTTGAGTACTGAAATGAGTCACGTTCGTACACGGGTCAACTATGTCATCGGTCCTGATGGCACGCCACTTACTGTTGCAGATCTTCCTCCCACGAGCACCAGGCGCTGGGTCATCCGGCGCAAGGCGGAGGTTGTTGCGGCGGTGCGCGGCGGGCTGCTCAGCCTCGAAGAGGCCTGCGGCCGATACAAGTTGACCACAGAAGAGTATCTCAGCTGGCAGCGGTCGATCGACCGCCATGGTCTGCCGGGCTTGCGCGCCACCCGCGTGCAGCAATACCGCCCGGGCTAGACCAAAAGAGCCAGAACAAGAACGAACCGGTCCGGATCGGGGCATTGCCCCGATGCGGGCCGGTTTTCTTGTTTGGCACCCAAACAGTCATTCCGACCGAATCGCTGTCCCGTTAAACTGGCGCAGGCAACTGATCAGGTTACGGGCTGATGAAGGTTCTCGTGCTGGCGGCGCATCCCGTCATGGAAGCTTCCGTGGTGACGCGGAAGCTGCTGGCGGGTGTGCGCCGGGAGCCGGGCATTGCAGTCTGCGATCTTTACGAGACCTATCCGGATTTCAACATTGATGTCGGCCGGGAACAGAAACGGCTGAACAGTTCTGACATCGTCATCTTCCAGCACCCGTTTTACTGGTATTCCACCCCTGCGATCATCAAGGAGTGGACAGATCTGGTGCTCGAACACGGCTGGGCTTACGGCAGGGATGGACGGGCGCTGGAGGGCAAGTTCTGGATGAACGCCCTCAGCACCGGAGGAAGCGCTGATGCCTATGGCGAGACAGGCAAGAACCGCTACACCATCCCGGAATTCCTGGCACCCGTTGCGCAATCGGCCTCACTCTGCCGGATGACCTATCTGCCGCCCTTCGTCGTCTTCGAAGGCCGGCGGCTGGAGCGGGCAGAGCTTGCCCGGCAGGCACTCCTCTACAAGAACCTGCTCACGGGTCTGCGGGACAACCGCGTCGATCCCAAGGCACTTGCGCGCTACCGGCTCGCCAACAACGCCGCCGGAAAGCTCTACGGCCTGAAGGACCGGAGCGAATGAGCCTGCACGACTTTCTCATAGGCGCCTTCATCTATCTCACGGCAGCCGTCATTGCGGTGCCGGTCGCCAAGCGTCTGGGGCTTGGCTCGGTGCTCGGATACCTCATCGCCGGCATCCTGATCGGGCCTTTCGCTCTCGGCCTGACCGGGGGTGAGAAGGTTCTGCACTTCGCCGAGTTCGGCGTGGTCATGATGCTCTTCATCATCGGTCTGGAACTCCGGCCGAGCCTCCTGTGGATGATGCGGAAATCCATTGTCGGGCTGGGCGGGCTCCAAGTCGCGATGACAGCCTTCTTCATATTCGCGGCGTGTATGGCCTTCGCCCTGGACTGGCGTCAGGGGCTCGCCATCGGTCTCATACTGTCTCTGTCTTCAACGGCCATCGTCCTGCAGACCCTGCGCGAGCGGCGCATGATGAAGAGCGAGGCCGGGCAAGGCGGGTTCTCCGTCTTGCTGTTTCAGGACATCAGTGTCATTCCCATGCTGGCGATTATCCCGCTGCTCACGGTTCCCGAATACTGGATGGGCATCGACATCAACGAGCAGGAACGCGCCCGAAACATAATCGATACCCTGCCAGCCTGGCAGCGCGCGCCGATTGTCCTGGGGGCCCTGCTGGCCGTGATTGGAGCGGGACGCTACGTCCTGAGGCCAGCCTTTCGCTATATCGCAGAAACCCGGATCCGGGAGGCCTTCACGGCTGCAGCGCTTCTGCTTGTAATCGCTGTCACCCTGTTGATGGACCTTGTAGGACTGTCACCAGCTCTTGGCGCCTTTGTCGCAGGCGTCATGCTGGCCGACAGCGAATATCGGGTCGAGCTGGAGATGGACATTGAGCCTTTCAAGGGCCTCTTGCTCGGCTTGTTCTTCATGTCCGTGGGGGCAAGCATCGACTTTGCCCTAATACTCAGCGAACCTGCACTCATCGCCGGTCTGGTTGTCGGGCTGATCGCGCTCAAATTGTTCACCCTTTACTTGCTAGGCAGGGTGTTCAGGATGGAAACCGACAGCGCCCTTTTCTTTGGGCTCAGTCTGGCCCAGGGCAGCGAATTCGCTTTCGTGCTGTTTTCCTTTGCGACCCAGAACAACGTGCTGCCGACGGAAACGGCGAATATCCTGATAGCAGTGGTGGCGGTGACCATGGCGCTGACGCCGCTTCTTCTGATCGGCTATGACCGCCTGATCAGCCGCAAGCTTGCCGGCGAGGTGGAGGAGCCAGAGTTCGACGAAATCGAATCCGGGGAAACGCCGGTTATCATCGTCGGGTATGGCCGCTTCGGGATGACAGTCGGCCGCCTGCTTTCGGCAAACGGCATCGGGTTCACCGTGCTGGAGAGCGACCCGTCCCAGATTGAGCTGCTGCGCAAGTTCGGCTGGTCCGTGTTTTACGGCGACGCCTCCCGACCCGATCTCCTCCATGCAGCGGGTGCAGAGGACGCCAAGCTGCTAATCATCTCACTTGATGACCGGGATATGACCCTGGGCGTAGTGGACGCAGCGCAGAAGCACTATCCGCATCTGAAGATATTCGTCCGCGCCTATGACCGCCGCCACGCCTACGAACTGATGAATGCAGGTGTGGAGCATGTCTACAGGGAAACCTTCGGGTCATCGCTCGACATGGGCAAGGACGCCCTCACCTCGCTCGGCTACAGGGCGTACAAGGCCCATCGGCTCATGCTGAAGTTCAGGGGGCACGATGAGGAAAGTCTGCGCAACATGGCCAAGCATATGGATGATGAGGACGCACTCATCACTGAAAGTCACAAGGCCCATGAACTCGCCGAACGGCTAATGCGGGAAGACCGCCAGATCGCGCCAGACATGGACGACAGCGACTGGAAAGCGCCGCCGCCTGAGCTGAGAGAGCGCGGCTGAGGCGGGATCTATCCCGTCTCGATCCAGGTGCAGACAAGCCGCCAAACGGGAACGGGCGGGAGTTTCTCCCCGCCCGCTTCAACTCCGTCTCCACACGCCGCAGCTATTTCTTCTCTTTTGCAAGCCTCTTGGCCTGCGGCACCCACTGTTCACGTTCGATCCGGCCCTTGAACTTCAGCTGTTCGTTGAAGGCATCCATGTCCTTCTTCTTCCAGGCCGCGATTTGCGCGAATGTGGTGATCCCCATGGCCTTGAGCTGGCCATCGATCTTCGGACCGACGCCGCTAATGCGGGTCAGTTCGTCAGGACCGGCCGCAGCAGCCGCTGCAGCTTTCTTCGCAGCGCCCTTGGCTTTCGCTGCCGCTTTGGGCTTGGCTTTGGCAGTGGTCGTGCTGCCGCGCACAGCCTTGGCCTTTGGAAGGGGCTTGGCCGCCGGCACGCTCTTTTCTGCAGCCTTGGCCTTGGCCTTGGCGGCAGCCTTCGGCTTAGCCGCCTTCTTTGCCGCAGCCTTCTTGGCGGCCGGGCGGGCCGGAGCCTGTTCAGCCGGTGTGAACGGTGCCGACACCTCGCCGGCCGACTTGCCATTGCCGCCAGACGATGTTGAGGTTTTGGCAGTCGCCGGCTTTGCCTCAGACACCGAAGAAGCCTTGGCGCCAACCGCAGCCGAGCTGCTGCTCCCGCCGCTGTCGAGTGCAGACATGACTCGCGGTGAACTCGCCGTATAGTCGCCAGCCTTGAAATTGGCCGCCAGCGCCTGCTGCATCTCGGCGGTGTCATCCAGCCAACCGACCCGCATCTCCGGCACAGACGTGATCAAAAGTTCTGTATACGGATGGAAAGGCGGAGACAGAACCTCGTCCACTGTTCCAAAATCGACGACTTCGCCATTGTACAGGACCGCGATCTCATCTGCGAAACTGGCCACCGTGGAAAGGTCGTGGCTGATAAACACGTAGCTCACGCCCAATTGGTCCCGCAAGCGGCGCAACAGCTTAATAATGTTCGCACCCACAATGGTGTCGAGCGCGGACGTCACTTCGTCGCAAATGATGACTTCAGGATCTGCAGCCAGGGCCCGTGCAAGGTTTACGCGCTGCTTTTGCCCACCGGAAAGTTCCGCAGGCACGCGGCCCTCGAACTCCGCAGGCAACTCCACCAGCTTGAGGATCTCGTGGACGCGTTCCCGCCGCGCTCTGCCCGTCATATTGTGATAAAATGTAAGGGGCCGGCCAATGATATCGCCGATCGTCTGCCGCGGGTTAAGGGCCGTATCAGCCATCTGGAAGACAAATTGAACAAGACGCAGCTCATCCCGTGAGCGGTTCGCCAGATCGGCCTTGAGCTGGGTTCCGTCCAGCAGCACCTCGCCTTCCGACGCGGGCAACAAACCTGCCATCACCCGGGCCAATGTGGACTTCCCACAGCCCGATTCACCGATGACCCCGACCACATGCCCGCGTTCGACGGGAAGGCTGACATCCTTGAGGATCGTGACAAGAGGTTTGCCATCGCTGCCCCGGCCATAGCCTGCAGTAACACGGCGTGCCTCAAGCGCAGGCACGTCGCGGCGGTGCTCTCCCGAGTGGCCTTCACCCATGCCGGCTTGCGGTGTCGGACGCACTGCCGCCATCAAGCGCTTTGTATAGCTGTGGCTTGGGTTGTTGATGATCTGGTCGACCGGGCCCTGTTCCATGATCTCGCCGCTGTAGAGCACGACGATGTGGTCAGCGATCTGGGCGACGACGGCGAGGTCATGTGTCACATAAATCGCCGCAGAGCCTTCTTCGTGAATAACCTTCTTGAAGGCCTTCAGGACTTCAATCTGCGTCGTCACATCAAGCGCAGTGGTCGGCTCGTCCAGTACGAGGAGGCTGGGCTTCTCGACCAGTGCCATGGCAGCCATCAGGCGCTGCAGCTGACCGCCCGACACCTGGTGCGGATAGCGCCCGCCAATCCGGTCCGGATCGGGAAGCTCCAGGGCCTCATAGAGTTCCCGCGCACGAACGTCTGCCTGCTCCTGGGACATATGTCCGTGCAGAACCGCAGACTCCGTGACCTGTTCATTGATCTTGAGTGCCGGGTTGAACGTCGCCGCCGCGCTCTGCGCGAGATAAGCAACATGCTCACCGCGGCTGAGGCGGCGCTCTTCCGGATCGATGGTGATCATGTCGCGTCCCCGCAACAGGGCTTCACCGCCGGAGAAGTGCAGGCCAGGCTTTGTATAACCGAGCGATGCCAGGGAGATCGTGGTCTTGCCGGAACCGGATTCGCCGATCAGCGCAACCACTTCCCCCGGATTCACATTGAAGGTGACACCCTTGACGATCGGAATCGGATCCTTGTCCCAGGGGCGGGCCTCGATTTTCAGGTCTCTACATTCGAAGATAGGATCTTGTGCCATTACGTCATCTTCTTCGCTAGGCTGCCACCAGCTTGGGCAGAGATATCGTCCACGATCAGGTTGATCGCGATGGTTAGGGAGGCGATCGCAAGCGCCGGCGTAATCGAGGCGAGTGCCCCTCCGCCAAGCCCGTTGCCGAGGCCTTGCAGGTTCTCACGCACCATGGAGCCCCAGTCCGAAATCGGCGGCTGAACGCCGAGGCCCAGGAAGCTCAGGCTCGAGATGAAGAGGATCACGAACACCAGACGCAGACCGAAGTCGGTGGCCAGCGGCATGGCCGCATTGGGTAGAACCTCGCGCGAAATGATCCACCACAAGCCCTCGCCGCGGGCGCGGGCCGCTTCCACGAAGTCCTGCACCATGATGTCCTGGCCGAGGGCGCGGGCGATGCGGAACACGCTCGCCGCATAGACGAGGCCAGCCAGGAAGATCAGCAGCGGGATCGAGGATCCGAAGGCCGCGATGATAATCAGCCCCAGCATGATGTTCGGGAAGGCGAGGATCGCGTCCACGAGGCGGCTGAGAACCGCGTCAACCCATTTGCCAGCCACTGCCGCGGCGATGCCAAGGGTGATGCCGACGAAATAGGCCAGCATTGTTGCGATGAACGAGATACCGATCGTCGTGCGAGCGCCCCAGATGATGCGGGATAACACGTCGCGGCCAATATAGTCCGTGCCGAACAGAACCGTCAGGCTCATGTCGGGCAGCATAAAGCTTGGATCATCAATAGGATTTCCGAGCGCATCGTCCTCGATGAAGTGAGCCTCGCCATAGGGTGCGATCCAGGGTCCGATAAACGCCATCAGCACCCAGAAGGCGACGATGGCCACACAGACCTTACCCGTCACCGAGAGCCGAAGCCGAGACTTTGGCGGGGCATCCGGCAATTCATCATAGACATCAGGATTCGGCCCCTGATCGGCCGTTGCAGCTTGGTCACTCATTTGGGGTGCCTCAGACGCGGATTGGACACGATCGACGCGATGTCGGCGATCAGGATGAGAACAACATATGTGCAGCAGAAGATCATGCCGCAGGCCTGGACCAGCGGAATGTCTCTGGTCTGCACCCCGTCGACCATGAGCTTGGCAAGGCCCGGATAGGCGAAGATCGTCTCGATGACGACAACGCCGGAAACCAGATAGGCGAGGTTCAGCGCGATCACGTTGACGATCGGTCCGATGGCATTGAGTAGCGCGTGCCTCAGGATGATGGTCTTGCGCGGCACGCCCTTGAGGATCGCCATTTCGATGTAAGGCGAACTCATCACGTTAAGGATGCCGGCCCGCGTCATGCGGATCATCTGGGCCGAAACCACGATGACCAGCGTTCCGATCGGAAGTGCGAGGACATAAAGGGATTTCCAGAAACCTTCGGTCCCGCTGAGGTAAGACACCGCCGGCACCCACCCAAGTGACACGGCGAAGAACAGGATCAGGAAGATCGCGATAAAGAAGTCGGGCACGGCGATCAGCCCCAGCGTGCCGGACGTCACGATCCGGTCGATCGGCTGACCGGGATACATGGCGGCAATCAGGCCGAGGAAGACAGACAGCGGGATCGAGATCACCGCAACAATCACGGTCATGAAGACCGTGTTGCCAATGCGGTTACCGATCAGGCTTTCAATCGTCGCGCCGCCCGCAGCCGATATCCCGAGGTTGCCCGAGAACAGGTTGCCTATCCAACGGAAATACTGAACGTACCAGGGCACATCAAGCCCCAGTTCCTTGCGCAGCGCGGCGAGCGACTCGGGCGTCGCCTGCTGACCAAGCCGGATTTGCGCGGCATCACCAGGCAGCACCTGGGTAAGCGCAAAAATCAGAACCGACACAACCCATAGCAGGATGATGCCGATACCGATCCGGCGGATTACCATCTGAGACATCATGAGCGTGGTCCCTCCCAGCCTGACGTTTTGATTGCGGTGTCCGCTTTGTTGTTGAGATATTGGAACATGCCCTCACAGCCATCTCAACAAAAAAACGGATCTTTCCGGATTTCCCCTGCTCAAAAGCGCAAGCCGGTACAAAAAAGCCCGCCCCGATGGGGCGGGCTTCGCGTTTCAAAAAGCCATCATCAGGACTTAGGCGTCGTCCCAGATGAACTCCGGCCATTCCATTCCGCCGAATGCGGCGATCGGCACCTTCGGGAAGCCCTTGATGTTCTTCGCCTTGGCGTCGATGTAAGCACGGTGCGTCGGGATCAGCGAACCTGAACCTTCTGCACAAAGCTTCTGTGCTTCGCAGTTCATCTCGGCTCGCTTGCTGGCGTCGAGTTCAGCGCGTGCCATGGCCAGCAGCTGGTCGAACCGGTCGTTCTTCCACTGGGTTTCGTTCCAGGGAGCATCGCCCTTGTAGGCCAGCGTCATCATGATGTTCGCCGACGGACGCATGTTCCAGGACGACACGTTCATGGGCTTCTTCATCCAGACCGCGCCCCAGTATCCGTCATTCGGGACCTTCTTGATCTGCAGGTTGAAGCCGACCTTCGTGCATTCACGCTGCAGCATGAGGCACATGTCGGTCATGCCCGGAGCCACTTCGGCAACATGCAGTTCGGCACCGGAGACACCGGACTTCTTCAGATAGTGCTTGGCTTTGTCCGGATCATAAGGATGGGCGACCGGATCGTTGGCAGCCTGGCACCAGTCTGCGCCATATGCCGGGCCGACTGGCTGGTCGTTACCGACGGAGCCGATACCCTTCTGGATCACCTTCAGGATGCGCTCGCGCCGCTGCAGGTGCTTGAGGCCGCGCACGAAGTCCGGATTATTGCCCGGCTCCTTGTCAAGCATGCACGATATGGTCGGGTAGGCGCCCGACGGCACCGCGAACACTTCAGCATTCGGAGCGTTCTCAACCTGGCTGATAGCCTTCGGGTCGAGCTGCGCCATCATCTGGATGTCGCCGGAGATCAGCGCGTTCACGCGGGCGACGTTGTCAGTGATGCCGAAAGCTTCGAACTGCTCGATGTACGGACCTTCGTGATCGGTGTTCCAGTAGTCGTCGTTGCGATCGTGAACCGAACGCACACCAGGCTTGAACTCCTTCAGGATGTAAGGACCGGTACCCGTCGGATTTGCGAAATCCGTCGTGCCGTTCTTGACGATCTTGAAGTGGAAGGTGCCGAGAATGATCGGCAGTTCCGCGTTCGGCGCACCCATGATGGCCTTGACGGTGTGGCTGTCCATCTTCTTCCATTCAGTAACGTCGGCAACCAGCACCTTCGCCTTGGACTTGGAGTCCTTGCCGAGGTGACGGCTCATCGAATAGACGACGTCGTCTGCGGTGAAGTCGGAACCATCGTGGAACTTTACGCCCTTGCGTAGCTTGAAGGTCCACTCGGTGACGTCCGCATTGGCTTCCCATTCCGTCGCCAGCTCCGGACCGACCGTCAGGTCTTCCTTGAAGCGCGTCAGGTTGTTGTAGTTCAGACGGCCACGGCCATAGTCAAGAGACGAGGTGAAGAGAATCGGGTCGAGCGTATCGGACGGTCCGTGCAGATCCCATGCGAAACGAACCTGGCCGCCCTTCTTCGGGGTCATGGCGATTGCTTCGGAAGCACCGGTCACAATGCTGCCCGCAGCTGCGATGGTGGCGCCGGAAGCCATCAGGTAAGCCATGACTTCACGGCGGGTCGCGCCGCGCCGCAGCGCCGACTTGACCACTTCGCGGTCCATCGGGCTCAGGTCGCTGTAACCCAGGTCTCCAGGTCTATTCATTCTCATGACAGTGATATCCCTCCCAGGATTTTCATGAAGTGCTCCGAGTGCGCACTCAAAACATTTGCTCGGTGAGGTCGCCCTCATCGTTCGACCTTCGTCGTAATTTTTGCACGCGCTGGGGCGGATGTTCAACCACTAAAGATTCACGCTGGTTTACAGACCGACTCCGCCGTGAACGCCGGTTAAACTTCTGTTGACCCTAACGTACGCGTCGTGAAAAAAAACGCCCGGTTTTCAATTGAGCGACAAGGGCAGGCAAGTGAGCAACAAGAACACGGAGATTCGCGGCGGACCGCAGACTACCGCCATTCATGCAGGAGAGTTTCCTGACCCAACGACAGGCGCCTCGGCGCCCAACCTGGTGATGTCATCTACCTATGTCACAGAGGAAGCCGCGGGCTTTTCCGCTCACGATCTGGATGAAAATTCAGGTTTTCTTTACGCCCGCTGGTCAAACCCTACGGTGAGCCAGCTTGAACAGAAGCTTTGTGCGCTGGAAGGGTCGGAAGCCGCACTGTGCTTCGGCTCCGGAATGGCCGCCGCCTCCGGCGTGCTTTTCTCACTGCTGGGCGCCGGCGATCACTGCATCATGTCCGACACCAACTATGCCGGCGTCGCGGAGATTGGCCGCGACACACTTCCGCGCTTCGGCGTGGAGGTCTCCCTGGTCGATACGTCGAATCCGCAAAATGTCGCCAACGCCATCAAGGACAACACCAAGCTCATCTGGCTCGAATCGCCAGCCAACCCGATCATGCGCCTGACCGATCTCAAGGCCGTCGCCGACATCGCCAAGGCCAGAGGCGGAATCAAGGTTGCCGTTGACTCGACTTTTGCAACGCCGGTCGCGACGCGTCCGATCGAACTCGGCATCGACTACGTCATGCACTCACTCACCAAGTACATTGGCGGCCATGGCGATGCGGTCGGCGGTGCGGTCTGCGGCTCAAGGGAAGACATAGGCGCGCTTCGGCTCGAGGCCGGCATCCACCACGGCGGGATCCTGTCCCCCTTCAACGCCTGGCTCATCATGCGCGGCGCCGCGACCCTGCCGATCCGCATGCGTGCCCATCAGGAAGGGGCGATGACGGTCGCGAAGTTTCTGGAGGCCCACCCCAGGGTGAAACGCGTCATGTATCCCGGGCTTGAATCTCATCCACAGCACGATCTTGCAAAGCGGCAGATGAAGAACTTCTCCGGCATGCTGAGCTTCCAGATGGACGACGGTGCCGAGGTTGCCGACCGCATGGCCAAGGAGCTCCAGGTCATCCACTACGCCGTCTCCCTCGGCCACCACCGCAGCCTGATTTTCTGGATGGATACGCCCGGGCTGATGGAAACCTCGTTCCGGCTGGAGGGCGCCCAGCTGGAAAGCTACCGGGCCTATGCAGGAGATGGTATCTTCAGGATGTCGGTCGGCCTGGAGGATGGGGAAGATTTATGTGCAGACCTGGACCGGGTGTTTGGCTAACTCCCGACGTGTTGTGCTCGGGCTGAGATAGATGGCATCCCGGCTTGCCCCCGACCTGATTCTGCACGGCGGCAACATCGCCACCATGGACGATACAAACCGGTTCGTCCATGCGCTTGCCGCCCGGAACGGCTCCATCGCCGCGATTGGCTCCAGCAAGGAGATCAACGAGCTTGCGGGTCCGGACACGGTTACGATCGATCTTGAAGGACGCACGGCGATCCCCGGCATCGTCGACAGCCATGCCCACCCAGATACCTATGCGGCCCGGCTGGCCACATGGGAGGAGGTCAGCCCGGACAAGATCGGATCGACCGAAGCCCTCCTGCAGCGCATCTCGGATCTCGCGTCCGCGCGCGGCCCGGATGACTGGATCGCCTGCTACCGTTACGACGACATCAGGTCCGGAGGATACCCGGACCTGGCCTCCCTCGACGCCGCAGCAGATGGCCGCCCGCTCTACATCCAGCGGACGGACGGCCATCTCTGCCTTGCCAACAGTAGGGCCTTCGCCGAAGTCGGCCTCGGCACCGACCCGGCAGATCCGGCCTTCGGCAGCTTTGACCGGGACCCACAGACAGATGCGCTCACAGGTCTTTGCCGGGAGACGGCGGCCGAGATCTTCACTGCCTTTGTCCATCGGAATGACACGCCCGAGAGTCTGGCCGACGGGCTGGAAAAGGTTTTCGCTGAGTGGCGGGCGCTGGGCATCACCAGCGTGTACAACTCACTCTGCGGCCGGAGGTCTATCGAAGCCTATCAGCAGCTCAAGGCGACCGAGCGCCTCGGCATGCGGGTCGGCGTCATCGTGTCGGGCCGGGAGGCCGGGCTGATCGAAAGCTACATCCAGGCCGGGATCAGGTCCGGCTTCGGCGATGACTGGCTCAGGATAATCGGCGTCGAATGGTGCCCTGACTGTTCCACCTCGGGCCGTACCGCCGCCTACTACGAGCCATATATCGGTGAACCGGTGCCGGGCGAGCCTGAGCCGAATACAGGAATGCTGCTGTATGACCGCGATGATCTTGCAAGCCGTGCCGTTGCAGCGCATCGGGCTGGTCTCCAGGTCATGATCGAAGGCGTCGGCGACCGCGGCATCGACTTTGCTCTGGATGCCATCGAGGCGTGTCTTGAAGCCGAGCCGCGGGACGATCACCGCATGCGGGTCGAACACTGCTGCTACGTCACTCCGCCCATCCTGGAACGGCTGAAGCGCCTGGAAGTGATCGACAGTTCGGCCACGGGCTTCATGCATGATCTCGGCAGCGCCTACGTGGCGAACCGCGGACAAGAGGCCATGCGGCACATGTGGCCGCATCGCAGCCTGATCGATAACGGCGTGCCCGCCCCCGGCCATTCCGATGCAATGGTCTGTCAGGCCAATCCCTTCACGGCGCTCTGGTCCATGGTGACCCGTCGTTCGGGAACCGGCGCCGATCTGGACGAGTGCGAGAAAGTCAGCCGCACCGAAGCGCTCAGAGCCTATACGACACTTGGCGCGTATTCCGGTCGCGAAGAGGCGATCAAAGGCTCTCTGGAAGTTGGCAAGCTCGCCGACATAGCCATCCTCGACAGGGACTACTTCTCCTGTCCGGAAGAGGAAATCCGCAAAATCCGCGTTGAATCAACCGTGCTGAACGGCGACATCACATATCACCTCTAGGGTCGATTTTCCCAGTCGCCTCTTGACGGCAGGTATTTTGGTGCATATACACGTTTCATGAAAGACGAAACAAGCATTCCTTCCGAGCTGCAACATCCGAGTCACGGCCTCTGCGCCCACGCCAATCTGCGCCAGGCGACGCGAGTTCTGTCGCAGCTTTACGATGCAGCCCTGAAACCAAGCGGGGTGAAGGCAACGCAGTTCACAATCCTGGCCGTTCTAGAAGCCCGGGGGCAATTGCCACTGACCAGGCTGGCGGAGAGCTTGGTGATGGACCGCACCACCCTCACCCGAAACCTTCAACCGCTCGTCAAGAAGGGTTGGCTCGCCATAGAGCGCGAACAAGATGAACGGGTCCGGCTTGTCTCTCTGACCGGCAGCGGACGCGCAGTCCTGAGCGATGCGACGCCCCTCTGGCGGGAGGTTCAGAGCAGAATCGTTCATGAGACCGGAGCAGAAAAGCTGACCACACTGATCTCCGATCTCAATTCCCTCGTTCAGGCGACCCGGGCCGACTAAAAATTTGAAACTATACGTGCATATACACTCAAATGGAGAAACACATGATCACTCAAGATACCCACACCGTCTGGACGCGCGGAAAGATCACAGCGCTTGTCGTCCTGTCCGTCCTCTGGTTCGCCGGAGCTGCCTATAT
This sequence comes from Pseudomonadota bacterium, assembly GCA_039030315.1. GTDB lineage: Bacteria > Pseudomonadota > Alphaproteobacteria > Rhizobiales > CAJQND01 > JAAEUE01. Next base: position 5,640 of record JBCCEL010000069.1, on the reverse strand, counting down.
CGGGAGCGCGGAACTCCTTGCCAACGTCACCGGCAGCTTCTTCCCGCCAATCGCCCTGACAGCCGTAGCACCCGTTGTCCTTTTCCTCGCGGCCTATCTGATCTCCGCGAGGTTCAGGGAATTCGTCCTCGGTCAGGACATCGAGACCCTGACCATGCTCCAGCACTGGCGCATCATCGGTTTCGTTTTCCTGGTGCTCTACAGCTTCAGCGTCCTGCCGGGCACATTCGCCTGGCCAGCCGGCACCGGCGACATCCTGATCGGCCTCGCAGCACCACTCATGGTCATGCGCCTGCGGCGCGAGCCGGACTTCGCCACATCCAAAGGCCTCGTGCGCTACCACCTGCTGGGCCTTTTGGACTTCGCCGTGGCCGTTACCGCGGCCGGGCTGACTGCCGGTGCGTTCCCGGCTTTCACGCCGGGCGGACTGACCAGCGCTCCCATGGATGTGTGGCCACTCAATCTGTTCCCAAGCTTCATCGTACCCGCCTTCATCATCATGCACCTGACGGTGCTCTTGAAGGTCCGGGCCCTGCGCCGGGAAACCGAGCACACATTTGCAACCAGGCCGCTCGCGGCGTGACCCGACCAGTGCATTCACATTCATCCTGCAAAAAGGAAACCAGGCAATGACCGTGCATACCGCCACACCAGACGCTTCCCTTCGGCTCCCTGCAGAGCGCGCGCTCGTTCGTACCGGGTCTGATGGCCTCATCAGTGCCGACGAGTGGTTCGCCGGCGGAGCACGGGTCGGCTACGATCCGAAATCCCGCAGCATCATACCCCCGGACTCCAGGGACATTTCACCGGACGTCCACCATGTCTTCAGGCGCATCGAAGATGTCGACGGAACATCGGCCAACGCACAATGGGTCTCGTTCCTGCCTGGCTGGCCGGACGGCTCCTACGGCTGGTCGCGTATGAACCGGCATCTTTCCGGGACCGACATTGGTCCGCGCCTGTTCGTGGAATACGTCGGCCACGGCGAGAGCGACAAACCTCTGGATTATCCCTACGGCACGGGGGAGCGGGCCGATCTGGTCGAAGCGTTCTGGGCGAGTGAATCCGTCCGCTCCACGTTCATTGTCGGCTTCGACTACTCGTCCATCGTCGCTCTGGAACTTCTGGCGCGACAACGGGATCTGCTCCGGCAGGGCCGGGAACCAACGACGAAGATCACCGGCGTTCTGCTCATCAATGGCGGCCTGTTCGCCGACGCCCATTCCCACCCCTGGTACACGACCCCTGTGCTCAAATCGGTCTTTGGCGGGCTCATCACCTCGCTGGCTCAAAGATCCCGGCTGGCGTTCCGGGAACTCATGAAGCCGTTGTGGTCGGCCACCCATAGTGTGACGGATGCTGAACTCCGGGAACTACGTTCGGCGATCGGTCGGCGCAATGGTGTCAGTGCGCTCAGCAGGTCCGCCGGCTTTGTCGATGAGCACAAACGCAACGCGGAGCGCTGGGATCTTGAACGCCTGTTCCAGAGTGCCGCGGGCACCATATCGTTCCACATTGCCGGGAGTGCGGAGGATCCGTTCGAGGGGCGCCAGCCCGTTGCCGCACGTGAACGCCTCGGCGCTCACGGACTCGACGTGCGGATACTGCCGGGCGGTCACCTCACGACCTCCGAGCATCCCGATCTCCTCGCCGAGATGATTCGGGACGTTATCGGCCAGCAACCCGAACAAGAAGGAAATCGCAAATGACCAACCCGACACCGATACCACGTCAGGGCCATACCCTCTGGACCGTTGTCCGCCGTTGGATTGAAGCCGCCGACGATGCTCTCCACTACGATCCGCACCATGAGGCAGCTCACAAGCTGAAAGTGCTTGAAGCGCGGATAAACCAGCTGGAAGCAGCCGGCTCTGCGGCCCGCATGGACGAACCAGCCAGCACGTGGTCTAAACGGCCGTCACGAAGCCCGAGCTGATCAGGAGAACTGCCCATGCCCGCCTATGTCGTTGTCGAGGTCACCGTCAAGAACGCGGAAAAACTGCAGGAATACTCCGCTGCGGCCGGGCCCACAGTCGTGGCCCATGGCGGGGTCTTCAACCTCCGCGCAGCGGTTGTCGAAACCCTCACCGGCCAGGCCGATTTCAGCCGTTTCGTCCTGATCGAGTTCCCGGACGTTCAAACTGCGCAAGGCTGGTACAACAGTCCCGAGTACCAGGCACTCATTCCTCTGAGGGATGAAGGCGCCGACATGGTGTTTGTCCTGACCGAAGCGCTTTAGCTCAGCCAGGCGCGGGACGGGTCAGGTCTTCCACGGCAAGGATCAGGCGTTCATCGGGCACCTCCGGGAACTCCTGGCTTGCGCGACTTACGAGATCTGCCTGCTGAATGGGTTGCTCCGCGAGAGATACGATCCTCCGGGCCACACGCTTGGGCACGAAAAGCGATGAATGCGTGGCAACTCGTGCGTGCACCGGAACATCTGGAGTGCGCTGGATCTGTGCTGTGCGAAAGCGCCAGAACGGTGCGTCCGGCCAGCGTGTTTCGGCGCGGTAGGTTTTCCAATGAGTTTTGAGATAGGCGGCGTGGTCCATGGCCATCGAGTTCAGATAGGCAGACTTGAGCTCGCCGCTGCCGAACAGCCAGTCGGCCGCCACCCTTGCGGCCTGAATGCCGCTGCCGATCGCATTCGGGATGCCGGATGACGAGAGCGGATCCCGTGCGGCTGCAGCATCGCCGGCGGCAACCATTGGCATTTCGGCGTTTGCGCCTGTCAAAAGTGCTGAAAACGCCGGAAGCATTTCGAGCTCCCGAGGATCTGCTTCACGGTCAATCAGCGGCAGAATGTGTTTCGTGCGCAGCAGTTCCCGCCACCAGACCTCCGGGTCGGAACAGCGTGAAGCATGCAGCCGCTCCGCATCGGTAAACAGGCCGACCACCACTTCGCCGTCCGGCAGCGGCGCGGCATACCACCATCCCTCCTCGACAGCCTCGACCCTCGTCATGTGCGGACCGCCCATGCCGCGTGGCAAGCGGGCGGCGGCGGCGGTCAGGGAATCGTTGCGCTGCCGGCACGCGCCGTGGGCCAGAGAAAACGCCGACGTGCGACCGGCGGCGTCTATCAGGAACCTGGCCGTGGTGGAATCCCCTCCAACCCCGATGCGCCAGACTTCGCCATCATGTTCGCAGGCACCGGCGCTGCACCCCGTCCGCATCTCACCCCCGCGCATGCTGACCTCGGAAGCGAGCATGCGGTCGAACTTCGCACGGTCCAGTGCCCAGCCGGCACCGTGCACCGTGAGGATGAAATCCATCGCACCGAGTTCATCGCTGCCCCAAGCCGCCTCCGATCCCAAAAGCTGGAGCCGTTGTTCTGACTCGAAGCGAGTCCAGACGCCCAGATACTGGAACAGACTACGCACGCCAGGGGACAGAGACTCCCCGACTTTGGGAGCGGCATACTCGCCCCGCTCGAGCACCAGGACCTTCAGATCATCCCGCTTCAACAGCGTCAGCGCGGCGGCGGTCCCGGCAGGCCCGCCGCCAATGATCGCAACATCGTAGTCAGCCGGCACAGCTCAGCTCTTGGCCGCCTCGGCATTGAGCTTGGCCTGCGCCAACTGGCCAAAGTTGCGCTCGGTCTCGACCATGTAGGGCACGTGCTCGGTGCCGCGATTGATGATGAAGCCGAGAGACGCCCACGACTGGATCATCTGCTGGGCGGAATCGATACCGCGCTGATACTCTACATTCTGTCCGGCGGGGATGATCGGCTGACCGTCGATATCGCTGACATAGGCATCCAGCACCTGGTCCTGCGCCAGCGGCGTCCCGGTCATCACATTGAACGGACTTTGCGGCGGCCACCAGTAGACGTAGAAGGCCGGCGGCACCTCGATGCCGGAGCCGTCGGTCAGCTGATTCACATTGATGTCCGTGATGTTCGGCGTCTGTACCGTACACTCATGGAAATCCGCCATCCACGGAATCGCCATCCGCTTGGTCAGATCGCCGGGCTCACAGCCGCCGCCAAGACATTCATTGCGCTCCGGCGTCAGGCCGTTGGACCGGTAGAACGCGCTCATGCCGGCATAACCGTCAATGTCCGTATGGGCGAGCTTCAACTGCAAGGGGGTCTCGTAGATCTTTTCACTGCGCGTGCTCCAGGTCACTTCGATCCCAGGAGAAAACGGGCCACCAACGCAGTTGCCGACATCAACCTGGTCGAGATGCTGCGGCAGGGAGAGCGGCTTCGGCGGCTCGGTGGTGAAGTTCCCCACCGCCCACTGGAAGAGGTAGAAATACAGGGTCGGTGAGAGTGTCAGGAACTTGTAGATCGGCCCGATATTGGTCACCGAGTTGTCCCCGGAATTGAGTGGCATCAGCGGGATACCGTCGTCCGCATAGAGCTGCGCCGGCCCCTTGCTCATCTGCGGGTAGACCTCGGCATAGTCCTTCGGCAGAAGCGGCACGCGGAAGTAGTTGAAGTACCGCATCCGGTTTTCCAGATTCCCTTCGGACGCATCGCGCACATCGAAACCGGGCCGCGAGAACTCATCCATGGTCGGGACATTCGCAACATATTTGTAAAGTGCCGGCCGATCGATGATGGGCCTGACATCGCGGTCGAAGTTCACCGTGTATTCCGGGTTGAACCCATTGAGAGGACAGTAGCCGTTGTCAGAGGGGAAGGCGTCGGCAGTGTCGTCGCCGCTGTAAATGTCGGGCCGTGAGCCCATCTTGCGAATGGCCACATCTTCCATGGTATCGGCCAACGTGACGATGTTCGTGATCTCCGGCACGAATTTCGGACTGCCGACCAGGAGCCAGGCAGAGTCCGTTTCGATCACCTCGCCGTCCTCGGTCGTAACCCTTGCGAAGACATAGCCATCCGAGATGTCGTCCCAGTAGCCTGCCGCCCCCCGGAAACTGTCGATCTGCGCGCTCCCCGTCACACGCCCGAAGCCGCCAAGCGCCACGAGGTTGCCTTTCGCATCCATCTTGAGCTCGCCCAGCACGTCGATCTGCTGGCCGCCAGCACTCACCGGCGGGAACGAGCCATGGGCATAGTCGGACGGGATGTTGTAGCGCGAGAACGCAACGCTTGAATTGGGCTCCGAGACCGAGCGGGGGCCGGGATCGATGATCAGTTTCTGACGGTCATCGCTGTCGGTCACGGCCGGGTTGTTGAGCGGAACATGCGTGGCCTCGTAGCTGTTGTCCGGCCCAAACTCCAGATCGCCCAGCAATTCGGAAAACGTGTACCAGACCGGCTTCTTGTTGGCGATGTGGGCCACCCACTCGATCTTGGCGATACCTGGAGTTTCGAGCGAGATCTCTTCGCATTCGCCATTCTTGTTCGTGCTGAACAGACGGAACTTTGCCGCCTGGCGCTTGATCGCTCCAATCTCGTCTTTGAACACCCGGACCGGACCGGCCCCTTCCTCTTCATTGCCCCATTCATCACAGGCGACCGGCAATCCGCCAATGGTCTCCGGTGCAAGGTAGAATTCCCCCAGACTATTGCCGAGCCGCGCAACACCGATGCGCGGATGAATTTCTATTGCCATCGTTATTCACCCCGTTTGTGAGCCGCAGATTGAAGCGTTAGACAAATTTTGAGCGCCGCCCGACGCTATAGACTCCTCCAAGATTCCTCAAACGTGAAAATCAGCATCAAAC
>JBCCEL010000068.1:0-20631 GCA_039030315.1 Pseudomonadota bacterium | reverse complement strand
TTGACTGTCATGTTACAGAGATAGAAAGTGTACTATGTCAATTAAACATCCGTGAATTTTTCAAAAAACAGTGATGTTTGTATGATTTAGAATTCTGTTGAAAAAGAAATTTACTGAATAGTCTATAATTAAAAATGATTTATTTTTAGTATTGAAAAATTATCCGAAAACTCTGTACGCTGGAATCTGGCCAGAAGAGCGTTTTTGCCTCAGTATCATCGAATGCAGAAATTAGCGATATTGAACTTTCATCAAGGGTCTGTTTGACATCTGGATAGTTCTTGAGATTATCGATAATTTTAAGTGCGCTGTGTAGGCGTATTTCATCAACGGACTGCCCAAGTGTCACCAAGTCAGCCAAGCCAGGGCTGCTGTGCTCAGGCCACCCTGGAGCGTCGAGGACTTGTGGCAGACAAAAGGAGCGAGCATCGACGCTTTCACGCCTGTCAAATGCGCAAACTACTTCGGCGCCGCAGGATACGATCCATGCTGATCGGATTCCGCTCTAAAGTTCGATAGTCATGCCGTCATAGGCGACTTCCCAGCCGGCGGCGGTCACCTCGCGCCGCTCGGCGGATTCTTCGATCAGCACCCGGTTGGAGTTGTTGATGTGGATGAAGACCTTACGCTCAACCCCTAGAGGTGCGAACGCTTCCATGGATCCAGCATCCCCGCTCATGCTCATGTGGCCCATGCGCTGGCCGGTCTTGGCGCCGAGCTTCCCTGCCACCATTTCATCGTTGAACCAGACCGTACCGTCAAAGAGCACCAACCTCGCTCCCCGCACCCTGTCTGCCAGAGCCTCCGTCATGGCGGCACAGCCGGGAATGTAGAAGAACTCTTCGCCCTGTCCCTCGGTGTAGATGCGGAGGCCGATCGTGTCCTCGGTTTCCTGGCCGATGCCAAGATCGGCAGACTGTTCCAGAACCCGGCCCTCGTTGAACAAGGCCACCTTCCCCGGCACAAGAAAAGGCTCAACGAACAGTCCCTGACCGACCTCGTTCGCAGTGTGCAGTGCGAGGCTCTTCTTCGTGACGAACTGCGGGTCCAGAACATTGAAGATCGGATTTTCGCCGATCACTTCCAGAACGACCGCCGTTGCAAAGACGTCGAAGGCCTGCTTCTCGCGCAGGATCAGGAGGCCCGAGAGATGATCGACGTCCGCATTGGTGAGCACCACGCTCTCGATGGGGGTATGCCGGTGCTCGTTCAGGTCTGGCCAGAGCTCCCCTGCGTCGCCGATCTGCTGACGGATGTCGGGTGAACAGTTGAAGATGTTCCAGCGGCTGCCATCCGTGCTGACGGCGATCGAAGACTGGGTCCGCGGCAGCACCTCCCCCGTACCGGCCCGGGCGAGCCGGCAGACCTCGCAGTTGCAGTTCCACTGGGGCACACCGCCGCCGGCGCCCGATCCCAGAACCTTGATCCTCAGCATGGAACGGCCCAGCCCGGTGCCGCTTCAGTCACGCGATGTTTTCACTGATCTGCACCACGGGCGTAACATCGGTAAAGTTCGGGATATCTCCCATGACTTCGGCACCGCCGGCTGCCACGGCACCCTGGAACGCCTCGATGCTGTCGAAGTCAAGAAGGGCGACGACCCGGTAGGGCGGCGGCGTCTTCGGATCCGGCGTGGCGATACCCTTGATGACCTTCAGGCTGTTGAGGCCCTTGTCATCCCAATTCTTGTGGACGAGAGGCCCGTGCGTGTTCATGTAGTAGTCCATGTCGAACTTCGTGCCGGGGTCGTTGGGATACATGACGGAAACGGTGATACCCATGGTGTCCTCCTCAAACTCGTCTGGTGCTGATTGAACCGCCTGTCCTTGAGACAGGGCAAACGAAACCGCTCTTGCGCAGCGTGCCGGGCCACCGGTTGCTTGTCAACGTCGGCCCGGCCGTTCCGGGCGGGAATAAGGCCGGGGCGACCGAAAGTGCAAGCCATGACTCTTGTCTTGACAGGCGAGTGTTCGCAGAGCCATGACTCAACGCCAAGGGATTGAGCGCCTGATCGGACGAATTTCAAATCAATACAGAGAGTTATTGGGAGGAGAGACCATGAAAACACGTGCAGCCGTGGCCTTTGAAGCCGGCAAACCGTTGGAGATCGTCGAGGTGGACCTGGAAGGTCCCAGAGAAGGAGAAGTCCTCGTTGAGATCAAGGCGACCGGCATCTGCCACACTGACGAATTCACCCTCTCTGGAGCCGATCCTGAGGGCGCCTTTCCGGCGATTCTGGGACACGAGGGCGCCGGCATCGTTCAGGAAGTCGGTCCGGGCGTCACCTCCCTCAAGCCCGGCGATCACGTGATCCCGCTCTACACACCCGAATGCCGCGAGTGCGAATACTGCCTGCATCCGAAGACCAATCTCTGCCAGGCCATCCGCACCACGCAAGGGGCCGGCGTCATGCCAGACGGAACCAGCCGCTTTTCCTACAAGGGAGAGAAGGTCCTGCACTACATGGGCTGTTCTACTTTCTCCAATCATACGGTGCTGCCGGAAATCGCTCTGGCCAAGGTCAACAAGGACGCCCCGTTCGAGAACATCTGCTACATCGGTTGCGGCGTAACCACGGGCATTGGTGCGGTCATCAACACGGCCAAAGTCGAGGAAGGCGCAAATTGCGTCGTCTTCGGTCTCGGCGGTATTGGTCTCAACGTCATTCAGGGCTGCCGCCTTGCCGGTGCCGACATGATCGTTGGTGTCGATCTGAACTCTGACCGCGAGGAGTGGGGCAAGAAGTTCGGCATGACCCATTTCGTCAACCCGGAAAAAGTGGACGGCGATCTCGTTGCTCACCTGGTGGAAATGACCGGCGGCGGCGCGGATTATTCCTTCGAGTGCATCGGCAACGTGAATGTTATGCGCATGGCGCTGGAGTGCGCCCACAAGGGCTGGGGCGAAAGCATCATCATCGGCGTTGCCGGCGCCGGACAGGAAATCGCCACCCGGCCGTTCCAACTGGTCACCGGGCGGTCCTGGCGTGGCACCGCGTTCGGTGGCGCACGTGGGCGCACGGACGTTCCCAAGATTGTCGACTGGTACATGGACGGAAAGATCCAGATCGACCCGATGATCACCCACAAGCTCGACCTGGAAGACATCAACAAGGCCTTCGACCTGATGCATGCCGGCGAAAGCATTCGCAGCGTGGTTGTCTACTAGGCAGGCCGCGCTTCAGAAACGGAAGCCTGCGGTTATCCCAACCGTGTGCGTCGTTGTACTCTTGAAGAACTGGCCGCTGTAACCGGCGGTCAGTTCGCCAAAATTGGGTGTATTCCAGGTAATGGTCCCGGACAGGCTTGCGCCGTTTGCTTCAGGACCGCGGGCAAGGGCGACGTTCCCGAGATTGCCCAGCAACGCAGAACTCGCCTGCGCCTTGTATGGGCCCGTCAGCACATTATGCTGCCAGAGTGCTTCCGCGAGCACGCTGACCGTTCCGAACGATCCGGCCGGAAACACGGCACCGATTTGAGCTCCGCTGTCCAGACGGAACCGATGATCATCCAACCGGCCGAAGCTGACATTGGCGGCGCCTGCTCCGCGTTCTGTAAATGGATCAACCGTCAGATAGCTGAACTCCAGGGCGACGGTAGGATTAAGGAAGAGCCAGTCCGTCAGAGGTATCAGCTTCGAGAGGCTTTGGTGGAGTTCAATATTCCAGCCCTTGGAGTCTGCAAGGGCCGTGGCAGCAACAAGAGGATCGGGCCTGCTAAGATGGTAGTCCGCAACGCCGATGACCACCGAGGGCTTTGTCTGGATGCCCAGGATATCTGCTGTGACGCTGGCCTGGAACTCGACACTTTGCCAGCCAAGTTCTCCGGGCTTGGAGAACCCCGCCGGCGTGACATCATCGACAACCACATAATCCATATGGGTCGCGGACAGGAGTATGATCAGGCCGGAACGCGATGCGTTCTCAAATTCGACGGAGTTGGAGGTGCTCTCCGCCGTACCCGGCACGAAATCGGGGAAGGCCGCTGTATCTTCTCTGGTGTAGGCGAATGTGTACCTGGCGGTCCAGGCGGAGTGTCCCGCCTCATCGGACCACGCGCTCTTGGAAGATCCCGTCAACAGGGCGAGCAGCAGTATTGCCGTGCACCAGTAATAAACTCTGACCGCAAACATGCTTCCCAGCCCCTGCCCCGCTGGTGTTAAAGCATGTGGGTGGTGCAACATCCAGCGTTGAACGATCCCGATTTCGCTGCCGGCTCCACGGGCGCCTCTCCGGCTGTATTGCCCGTAAATGTACCGGGTTCGTCAGATTGCGGCTGCTATATAGTCCCTATGCTGACCACGGGCACCGGCGGGCGGCAGTGAACGCAGCAGGCTGCAGGCATGAACTCTGTTTCAGAAACACGATCGCTGGCATGTGCGAGGCTTCTGATACATGTTGTTCGCCAGGTCTTCCTCCCGGCAATTCTGACCGTTTCAGCGCTTCTGGGCTCTGAATTGAGCGCCGCGGCAAGCAGTCCGGAACCCGTCTCACTTTCAGGCCTCCAGTGGCGGACGTCGCCCGGCGACGATCCGGAAAAGCGCGCACCGGACTATGACGATAGTGCCTGGCCAACCGTTGCGCTTCCCGGCGGTGTAGGCGAGATCCTGACAGGCGAGAACGGCATCGTCTGGTTCCGCGTCCGCATTCCCAGCAGCGAGATTTCCAGGTTTGCCCGGCCGGCCATCTTTCTCGGCCGCATTGCTGAAGCAGACGAGGCATATCTGGATGGCCAGCTGATAGGCTCGACGGGAACGATCTACCGGTCTGCTCTCCGATACGAGGGCGTGGGGCCTGCCCAATTGAGCCGGGTCTATCCGGTTCCGGCAGACATTTCATCCGGAGAAACCGCAGTGCTGGCACTACGCGTCCAGTCGGGGCAGTTCGCCCCCGGTCCCAGCCGCGGACCGCTGCTCCTGGGAGAGCTTGAAACGCTGACCGTTCTTGCCAGAAGGAGCGATATCCCCATCTGGTTCAGGGACTGCCTGCTGCTGACATTGATGTTTGTAGGTGCCTGTCTGAGTTTTGCCGGCAACGCGCGAAACGGACAGTCCGACCGGCGAAGTCGCTGGCTCCCCTGGTTCTTCGGATCTCTCCTCATTGCCATTCTGCCGAGCACCCTGCCGAGCTTCGAGAGCGGCTTGGCAAAGCCGGGGATCGCAGCGCTTGCGGAGCTCGCCCCCTTTCCGGTGTTCGGCGCGCTCCACCTGGCGTCAAGCGTCGGAACACAAGTCACCCGGCTGCAATGGATATTGCTGACGGCCATCTACCTCGTCTGGGTTCCCATTGTCGTCGGTGACATGCCCTACGATGTGTTCATCGGCCTTTCATGGACACTCATTGCGCCCCTGATATGTGGTGTTGCTTCGATCTCGCTGTGGCAGGCCTTCCGCGCATTCAGGATGCGCAAGAGGGTATCCAAATGGACCTACATCGCAATCGCCGCGGTGTTCGTCAGCATTGTGGTGTATGCCGGCCTTGGCAAGCAGATACATCCGGCCTTCGATCCGGTCGCAATCGGAATCTGCATCATGGCGCTCTGCCTGTTGATGGCCCAGGCCGAACACGCGACCTGGGACCGGGCGGCGCTGCAAAGGGTTACAGGTGAGCTCCTGGTGGCACAGGACACCGAGCGGGAACGGCTGGCCAAGGATCTGCACGATGAACTCAGTCACCGGGTCGCCGCAATCCGCCTGCAACTGGAATCTCTGCTGTACCGGCCAAAGGCGCCAGAGAGGGAAGACCTGCATTCACCGATCGAAGATCTGCGTGAGACCGGTATGGAAATTTCCGCTCTGGTTGAGGGTTTGCGGCCAGCCACCCTCGATCCACTCAACTTCAGCGACGCGGTTCGCCAGGCCGTCGATCGGTGGAGCCAGATCGGGGATCTCAGGATCTCCCTGAAAGTGCCCGACAACGTGAAGCTGCCCGGTCCCAAGCAGATCCAGCTCATGCGCATATTGCAGGAGGCGCTGCACAACGCGGTCCGGCACGCAGAAGCAGAAGAAATCAGCGTCAGGATTACACTGAACGAGCGGGTCGGCAGGCTCACCGTTTCGGACAACGGCTCCGGCTTCGATCCCGGAGCTTCGGAGTCCGGACTAGGTCTTCGAACCATGCGCGAACGCGCCGGCCTGATCGGCGCGGAGTTCAATCTCTCCAGCACACCGGGGCGCGGCACGGCGGTCGAGGTGGAGTTCAAACCGTCATGATCAAGCTCGTCCTGGTAGATGACCACACCATCGTCCGAAACCTTCTGCGGGATGTATTTTCTGCGTCCGGTGAGATTGAAGTGATCGGGGACGCCGGCAATGGCGAGGAGGCGCTCGACCTGCTCCAGACAATTCGTCCGGATGTAATCGTCATGGATGTCGCTTTGCCGGGTATCGACGGCATCGAGACGTCTGCCCAACTCCGCGCCCGCGGCGATGAAACGCCGATAATCTGCCTCACCATGCACCTGAGCAGCGCCATTCTTGACCGGGCGCTTCAGGCAGGCATCAACGGGTATGCTGTCAAGCATGATGGCTACGAGATCCTGATTGAGGGCATCAGGACGGTTGCGGGCGGCGGGCGGTATATCAGCCCGTCGCTATCGTCCGGCGGCGCCGACAGCGGTTCGGAACAGCAGTTGATGCAGAAACTGTCCAAGCGGGAACGGGAGGTCGTCTCACTCGTCGCCAGCGGCTGGACGGCCGCAGAGATCGCTGACCATCTGTCGATCAGCGAACGTACCGTTGACTATCATCGCCGCAACATCGCAGAAAAAACCGGGCTTCGCCGCATTGCCGACATCACCAAGTTCGCCATCAATGCCGGGGTAGAGACAAACCAGTAGCGCCACGGGATGTGGCATTGAAGCCACACCGGGAGCTTCTCGGCACCAAACCCGGTAGAATCACCGGGTTACCCTTTTGGGCCTATTGGCTAGCCTTCCTGACGCGAGCCGCCATCCACGAGAAGAGGGCGGCACGAGACAGGGATGGCTGGGGTATGTTCAGTACTTTCGGGGCACAGTACCGCTCCGCACGGAATGCACTTGGGCAAGGTGCGCGCGGCAGTAATATCTCCGCACGCTTGCCGCTATCGCTCTGCCATGTGCTCGTTCTGGCTGGCGGGCTGGCAGTTTCCCCTGCCCTTGGCGCCGAAACGAACGGCAAGCAGAACGCGGACCAACCGGCAGCCTCGCCTGCGACGACAGATCAGCAGCCCAGTTCTTCGCGACCTTCCGCAGGAGGGAACGGGCCTTCAGGTCCTGCGGTTTTCACCCGCTCTTTCTTTGAGCCCATCTATACCGATGCGGACTATGAGCGTTGCGGCGTCCCGACGGACGGTCCCCTTCCGGAAGGCTTTTCGGTACCGGGCGGCAGCTTGGGGCTGAGCCCCGCGAACGTTCTGGAAGCCGCCTACACACACTATGCCGGTTGCCTCGTGAAGAAATGGGCAGGCGGGCGCTATTGGGCTTTCGCGACCGTAAAGCTTAGCGGCCAGCGCTATCGCAATTCCGATATGTTCACGACCGGGCCGATCGGTATTCTGGTTCAGGACTACTACAGCGGATACGCACAGATCCTCGGGTTCGATTCGAAGGGCCGAGTGCTTTCCGGCAGAGGATCCGGCCGGACAGGGCCGCACGCCGTACGCCCCGGACGCATCTACGTCACGGCCACCCGCAAGGGCACCGGCGAAGTGGTCCTCCCACGCACCGCCGGCGCCACGTCCGTCAGGCTCCCGGAAGGCGTGTTCGATCTGCTTATCGAGGTTGAGCGGCCTGCCACGCCACGCAGCGCCGCCGGCTTCGACGTGACAAAGCGGGTGGTTGTGGTCCGATCAGTGCAGAATGACAGGCGCTCAGCCTACTTCAACATGCAGATCGTGCCTCCGGCGGGCTGGGCCGGGACCGGGATGACCATTTCCCGGGCAGGGACACGCAGCGTGGTCAATGGCCAGAGTGTCAACCACACCTGCGATACCCCGCATCTTCTGTCTGCACGGGCCATGTATGGCGAGGTGCAATTCGAAACCGACCTCTCGCTGATGAGCAGCAGCGGTGCAAAACAGGTCGACTATGCCGCGCAATGGACGCTGAAAAAATCTGACGGTCAGGTCGTCCGGACCGGCATCAGCGAACGAACTTTCCCGGTCCGGGGCCGGGACCTGGCGGACGGCAATTATGTGGTGGAAGCGGCATTCCAGTCGGGCGACCTGCCGAGCAATAACGGTCTCCGGTTTCGCCCTTCACCGGCTACCTTCACCCTCACGATAAACTGTACGGCGCCGGAGCGCCCTCGCCCAGGCACCCAGGCGATCGGCTCGCTGCTGATAAAGCGTCACCTCGGAGGCACGGGCAACCAGGCCTACAGCCAGATCCAGACCAATGCCGAGCGCATCGAAGGAACCGAAAACCGTTCCGGGCAAAAGATCTGCCAGCCAGCGACGTTTCATGCCTTCGCCAAAACCGGTGTTTTCCTGGAGGGTGGCCAGGTCAGCTACAATGCGCTGGATCCGGAGCGCAAGACACACAAGGTTTCCTGGTCCTTCAGTCACGGAGAAGACGTTCTCCAGACAGGCAACGGCTCGGCGATCACCATCGACCCGAACACGTACGGAGATGGCGACTACCAGCTGAAACTCGAACTCGCAGCCGGAGAGCCGCGGGGCACCTATCCGCCGAGCAGCATCAAGAGCATCGCTATCCGCGGCTGCGGCCCGCGCCGGAAGGTGGATCCCGTTCAGCGCGATAAGGCGAACACCGGCCCTTGCCCGGACGGCTTCCGGCGGAACCAGCTCGGGGCGTGCACGAGGGTTCAGGACCTGTTTTCGGCAACGGGTGATGAAGGAACCGCGACCGTCGCGCCCACCCACGTGGCAAGCTGGTTCCAAGACGCAGAAGCCGAAGCCAAGAAGAAGATAGAATCGGACACGATCGCCGTCGGGCCGGGCGGCGCAGCCGGCAACCCGGCAGGCGGTGATGTCCAGAACCTGAATGCGCAACCAGGCGAGGAAGTCGCACCACGTCCGGGCGGCCCGAACACCGAACCGCTGGCGCAGAACCCCCGGGCTCCAGCCGGGCAGCAGAATGTCAGCGACCAGCAAGTTGCCAACGGTGGCGGACAGCCGGAGCCCGGCACCAACTTGCCCGGCGCAAATGGTGGAGGCCAGTCGCAGCCGCAAAACCCGCAGATCGCAGCTAACGATCCCGGCAGAAGCGGAAACGAAAACCCTCTCGAAACCCCTCCCCCGGCGGCGGGCGGCAAGAAAGCCGAGGAGCGGCGCGAGAAAGAGCAGAAACAGCAGCACTGCGCCAACCTGCGCGACCAGATCAAGGACGCCAAGGAGATCCTCGAACGCTCGTGCGATCCGCCCAGAGAGCTCATGCAGGGTCTGTACAAGAAGCACGAAAAATACACCGCTGCCAAGAAACAGCTGATCCAGCGCGTCCAGGCGGTCTCGGACAATGCCGAAGCGATCGTCAGCAAGATTCCCCGGCAGATCAAGGACCTGCAAGCCAAGGCCCAGAAGCTGCTCGACAGGGCAAGACGCACCGGCCTGATCTACGTGGCCTGCGCCGGCGGGTCGCCGGAAATCGCACCGGGCATTCCGGCCGACAAGCTGATCTTGGGCGAAGGGGATGTTCAGCGCCTAAAGAACACGCAGGAGGCATACCGCAAGCTCCTCAAGGACTGGGACCGCAAGATCTTCACGCCCGACACCCGGAAGCGATATTCCGCGGCCGTCAAGGACTTCGAAGCTGCCTTCCGCAAGGCAGGCGACAAACTCAACGCCGCCGTGGAGGACGCCCGCAAGGACAAACTGAAGCTCTACAGCCTCTGGACCAAAGGGGATCTGCCCCATTGCATCGGGCCGGGTCCGGGCCGGAGCTGGGTGCCGGGCATTCCCGGTTTGCCGGGCATGGAACTTCCGTTCGTCAAGGCGCCCGTGATCAAGATGCCGCGCATCCTTGACCTGCTCCAGCGTAACCTCCCGCGCAATCCCGACTGGCGGCTGGACGGCCACAAGTACGCCCTCGCGCTGAGAGACCGCGAAGAAGAACGTGTCCGCAAGCAGCTCAAACAGCTTGCGTACATCTCAAGCGGCAAGGGCATCGCCGGGGGCATCGGCCGGAAAGTGCGCGACAACGCGGTTGCGCTCTACAACCTGCTTCACGTTCCGCTCAACACCCAGAAGATCCACAAGTTCGAAGAGCGCCTGGTCGAGGAGGCCCTGACCCCCTCCAACTACTATTTCGGACCGCAGGAGATCTGGAACGCCGGCAGGAAGATCTTTCAGTTCTCGATGAAGTTCGGCCGGAAAGCCGGCGAGGTGGCCAAGGACACGGCCAGCAAGACGTTCCGCTTCATTGGCCGCGCGTCGGAGCAGGAGGTTTACGAGAAGTTCAACCGCGCCGCCAAGATCGGCAAGACCAAGGCCCTCGACAACCTGGCAGCCTACAACATCCTGCAGGACGCAAACCAGTCGGCCAAGGCGGCTGTCGCGGAGTTCGAGACCTTCATCTCGATCGAGGCCTTTCTGCTGGAAACCATCGGCGGCGCGGCTCTCAGCAAGACGGGCGGTGCTGCTGCCAAGTTTCTCAAAACCACCAATTCCAAGCGGCTGCAGCTCGGCAAGGAGCTGGACAAGCTGGAAGCGAAGTTCGGCAAGAAGAAGATCGAGCGCATCCGCCGGCACATGAACGAGCGTCTGAGCGATGACAACCTCAAGACGCTGACGAGGCATGCGCGGGAGAACCTCTCCACCCAGGATGCCCAGGCTATCCTCAACCAGAGCAAGACGGTCCAGAGGGACCTTGGGTCCTGGAAGCAGTCGCGGCAGGCCGACGAGCTCAAGGGATTGACCGAAGAAGAACTGATCGCGCTCGCGCACAATGGCGATCTTGCGGCCAAGAAGAAGCTGGCCGAACTGTTCGACCTGGACGAAGCGCAACGTGTGGCGCAGCAAAACCTCGAGGACGTGGCACGGCGCCGGGAGACTCTCGGCCGGCAGGTGGACGAGCTTGAAGCCGATGGCACAATAACGCCTGCGAAGGCCGCTGAAATGCGCGACGAACTCGGGCTTGCCCCCTCGATTGAGGGCGGCAGCGCCACGGCGGACTTTGCGCGGGAAGCGGTTCAGAAGCGCTACGAGAAAATTGCCAAAAGTGGGGGCACGCTGAAGGTCGATGACGGCGCCGGCGGCGTGACCGAGATTCCCCTGCAGGGCGCCAGCAAGGGTGGCACGGCGGTCGTTGTATTCACGAAGAACGGCAAGGCGCTGAAGATCTCCTACAGCGGCAAGGATTTCGGCGAGGAGATCGTCGGCGAAGCCCTCGCGAAACGCAACGGCATTCCCCACGTCAAGATCAACAAGGTGCACCGTTTCAGAGACCCGGAAACCGGACACCTGCGCTATGCGATGGAGCGCGACACCCTGGATGAGCTTGCCCCGGGCTCGCCCTGGAAGCTCGGTTCCACAGTCAAAAAATCAGGCCTTAATGAAGCAGGACGCCTGAAGCCGGCTTATGCGCGCGCCGTAATGGAGCTGATGGACACGCTCAGGCGGAAGCGCGTTTTCTGGGGAGATTTCAAGCTCGACAATATCGCCTTCAAGGATATCGGAGGCGGCAGGTTTCAGGCCCAGATTCTCGATACCGGCTTCCTCAAACACTATGACGAAGTGGCCAGATCGTCCCGCAGCAAGCCCCTTCTGGAAGGCATCAGCGGCGGAGCGGCAACTGACCAGCGCATCTGGAAGGCGCAGCTGGAGCAGCTGTTCAACCCGACCGATCTCTACGCACGCGGCTACATCGACTGGGTCACCCCCAAGGGCTCTCCCGGCGAGTTCTGGAAGTTTCTCGACCCGAAGGCATTCGACGACTTCCCGCAGTACAAACACATCAAGAAATCTGTCGAGGCCGATGTCATCAACGACCCTGGCGGCCTCAACAGGAACATCGGCAAGCAGTGGGAAAAAGGCGAACCGCCGGCCCCGAAAGACCCTGAAAAGCTTGCCGCCGAAATCGACAAGACAAACAAGCAGGACGAGGACTTCTGGGCCGAGTTCAACAAGAACGAAGGCAAGAAAGCGGAGATCGTCGCCCCCGCTGGCGCCGCGGGAGCACCGCCGGGCGTCCCGGGCAGCGATCCGCATAACTTGCTGCGCAATTTCGGCAGCGAAATCGCCGGCGGCGGCGATGGCGGCCCTCCCCTTCTGGACATATCGGACATTCACCTATGTACCGAATAGCCCGGAATTCACTCCCATACCTCCTGTGCATCCTCCTCGCCCTGCCGGTGATAGTTGCGCCGCAGCTGAGCGACACTTCGTGTGCAGCCGGAAACGTCGATGCCTTCCTCGACCGCATGAAGAAGCAGCACGAGGACCGCATCGAGAACCTTGAACAGGAACTCGCCCAAGCCGACTGCGGTGACGGAGGCGAGGGGCCCGAAGACCCGCTGCTCGATCCGGATGAGGAGGAAAAGAAAAAAGAAAAGAAGAAAAAGAAAAGGAACCCGAAGAACGACAAACCTCGGGAGATCGTCGCTCCTCCCGGCGATGACGGCCTGATCGGCGACTACAAGGTCGTCGACTGGGACGTCAGACTCCGGATCTCCCGTGCGGACCCAGGCTTTCCAGATGTCTTTCGGCCGGAGGATCTGGAGCGGCTGTTCAATGGCGGCACTCCCGTTGCCGGCGGCACGACGCCCGGCGGTCCGACGGTTCCAACCGGCGCGACCCCGTGCAGCCCGTCAGGGACAACCGGCTCCGCCGCCCTCGGCCCTGCTGCCGTGGGAATCACCAATCTCCTGACGAGCTGCCTTGCGGCACCCTCGGTGATCTCCGTACCGCCTGCCGGCACGGAGGTGCTGATCGTGTTCCCCTTCGGCGGCGGCTTCCGCCTTCAGCCGATCAATGTGGCCCCCGCTTCGCCGTTCGCCGTGCACAGCACCTCCGGCAACCTCACACCCAGCGGCACCGCGTTTGACGGCACGGTCGGCAGCACGGTCTCGATCACGTTCAGCAACTCGCTGGTCGGGCGCAATGTAACGGTGACCATGACGGTGTCGTCCGTTGCGGGCGGCGTCGCAACGATTTCCAATGTCTCGATAACGGTGCTCTGAGCCATGCCCGCATTCACAAGAAACAAACTGATCGGGCTCGCCACCGCGGCCCTGGTCCTCGTGGCCGGCACCCCTTCGATGAACATGTCGGAGCAGGCGGAAGCCAGCCAATACCGCAAGTTCAACCGCATCCGTGTTCCCGTGGACAAAAAGAAACCGGAGGCAAAGCCCGACGGTTTCACCCAGGTTGCGCGGCCCATCCCCTTGCCGCGCCGTTTGTCCGAACGCTTCATCAAGGACGTTGTGCGCGCCTGGAACACTCAGAAACTGAACACCTACCTCGCTGGCAACTTCAACGACCGCCAGAGGCTGCTCGACACCATCCGGGAAGATGTTCCCCGGGACGCAAGACTGAGAGTGACCGGAGTCCAGGGCGTCGATGTGCTCTTGCAGCGCGTGAAGGGGGAAGGCCGCGGCTACTACAAGGTCAAGAGCGTCGCCGCCGCCAGGGTCCGTCTGCGCATCGAGTTCCAGGACCCCGCGGCAGGCTTCACCGTGATCAACACGTCCGGTGAGTACATCTTCGATGTCGCCCTCCGGGTCAAGCGCGTGAAGAGGCAGCCATGAAGCGCCTCCTGACCCTTGCCGCCGCCTGCCTTGCCGCCCCGGTTCCAGTCCTGGCAGAGGAGGTGAACGGCCCTGCAAAGAGCGACCCGCTTGCACCGTGGGACATCTATGCCAGTTCCACCACGCAGGTGGAGTACTACGACATCAATGGCGCCCGCGCGCAGTCGGCATTCCCCTTCAGCGGCGGTCACTGGTTCACCGAACTCGACGTTCAGGCCCGCCGGCAGATTTCCCCGTATGAATCGATCAAGATCGACGGCGCGGGTGTGTTCAATCGCTCGCGTTACCGGCTGGGTGCCGAACGTGGAGCGGTGCTGGAGCGCTACAGTACCACCTGGGAAAAGGGAGATGCGGGCATTCCCTTCCGGGCGACCGGCGGTGACTTCTTTGCCGATGTTAGCCCGCGCACCATCAGCCGCTCCCTTCGCGGCGCCCAGATCGACCTGCAGCCGCAGATAAACGCCGACGGCACGTCCGTCTCGGTCCTCGCGTTCTTTGGGCGCCCATCCGGCCTCTATACCGATTTCCTCCAGAACACGGACGCCGACCTCTATGCCGGAGCCTCGGTCCTGCTGGCCAAC
The DNA here is from genome assembly GCA_039030315.1 of Pseudomonadota bacterium. Lineage (GTDB taxonomy): Bacteria > Pseudomonadota > Alphaproteobacteria > Rhizobiales > CAJQND01 > JAAEUE01. The sequence continues at coordinate 6,367 of JBCCEL010000068.1, read as the reverse complement.
CCCGATAACAGCTCCGCCCTCTTGAGCTTCGTGCACAATACCCGCGCCCGCGCCGGCGCAACGGCCGCCCACGAGCAGAACGTGCTGAGCGTGGCAGGCGAGAAGAACTTATACGGCGGCGGCCAGTACGTGACGATCGAGGGGGAGGCCGCCTATTTCACCGGAGACCACACCGGACCGGGAACCCTGCGGCGGGACCGGGACGCTCTCGGGATCTACGCGTCGCTGACCGGTTACAGTCAGGAAATGCCGCTGAACTATTCATTCTTGTACGAACGCTACGGCCGAAACTTCCAACCTCATGGCCGGGTCGTGTCTGCAGACCGCGAGACCCTCGACGCCCGGGGCGGCTGGCGCTTCGACAACGGTCTGTACCTCGCCCTGCGCGCCCAGCGCTTCAGGGACCGGCTGGAAAGCGCCAATACGCTCACGACTTACACCGCCGGCGCGACACTGACCGGTCCGCTGTTCGCGAGCCTCATATCGGGTGCCAGCGGGTCCTGGGACAGCTTCTACTCGCGCGCCCGCAACCAGACGCGCGCGACCAACACGGAAACCTGGTCCTCCCGGCTCAATGTCCAGGCGCCTCTGAACGAACGCACTTCGATCCGTGCCGGCGTAAACGCCCAGGTGTTCACGAACTTTGCAGGCCGCGACAGCACCTCGGCCGGCTTCACCCTCGGGGCGGACAGCCAGATTGAGCTGGCCGGCTGGACCGGCACATTGTCTCCGGAAGTCTACTTCCGCGACCGGTCCGGGCTCTCCGCCCTGAGCGAAACCGGCGCGGGCATCGGGTTCAACCTCTACAAGGACAACCATTCCGTCGATCTCAACATGTCTACCGGATATCAGAACGCCCGCACGAACGGCGGCACGGACAACGTGGTCCACGATGTCATCGGCCGGTACCGCTACCGTCACGACATCCACACCTTCGGGCTTGAGGGCGAAGTACACACGCGGGCGCCGCAGCCCGGCGCAAACGGCCAAGCCTACCGCATAGCGGCCTTCTACACGGTTGAACTTCACAAGCCGGCGCGCCGCGAAAGCACCGGGCGCTTTCTTTACGACGAGCCGGGTCTGGAGACTGGCAACGTCCTGCTGACCGGGCCGGACGGAATCAATCTGGCAGCGCTGCGTCCCGGCCTTCCTTTCGGCAGCGTCCAGCAGTCGGTCGCTGCAAGCGGTGTCACCGATCCGACCCGTATTGGCGCGCTCCGGGTCTATGAACTGGCGGCCTTCCCGCGGCTCAGCCAGCGTCAGCGGCTCGCAGTGGAGGAACGCGGCGGACGTGTCGTCCGCGCCGTAATCGCGATTGACCTTGCGCTTACGGGCAACCGGGACAGCATCGAGCGCACCCTCGCCCGCGTCCGCGAAAGCCTGTCACGGCGCCTCGGTCCTCCGGGACGTTCCTTTGAGGAGGGTGCATTCACGGCGACACCGGCCGACGACATCAACTCCGGCCGCGTGGTGCGCATCTACGAATGGCGCACGCCCGGCGGGATCATCCGCCTCGGTCTACCGCGTCGCACCGACCGCGCTATCCGAATAGAGGTCCACTACGCCAAGTCAATGACACCGCCGGCAAATCCGTTCTGGAGCCTGAATGATCTGAGATAGGCCGCCACTGATACGCACGGCCCCAGGATACGGACCGCCGGGTGCCGAGTCGCGCCCAACGCTGTCTCGACAGCCCTCTGGTCCGCGCCCATCAGCAGGCGGCCACTGGAAAAGGGGTAACCAAGATCAGGCTCAAGGGCGTTCACAAGGAGGTCTAACCGCCAAGATCCACATGGCCACCGACAGCCCGGGGCAGCTGGTTCGCATCATCCTCACGCCCGGGCAGCCGGGGACGTGCCACAGGCACCCGCCCTGATGGATGGCTTCAAGCCCGGCTTTGTCCTGGCCGACAAGGCTTATGACCGCGAGAAGCTGCGCGCGCTAATTACCGGGCTTGGAGTCGATACGGTCATCCCATGCACTCCGACCTGAAAGCGTATCATCCCATACGACTTCCAGATCTACAAAGCACGCAATCAGATCGAAAGATGTTTCAACAAACTCAAATACTTCCGACGCATGGAACACGCTACGACAGAAAGGCAACAAACTTCCTCGCCTTCCTGCACATTGCATGTGCAATGTTATGGATCGGATGAATGTCGATTCAGTATGAGTGCAACTTGCCCTAGTGTTTCGGCTTCAGGCGGAAAGCCGCCAAGGCACGTTGGCAGGCGTGCCCGCCCGGGCAATCGCGCCGTAGAATGTCTCACCCGGCATGCTCCGCTCCGCAACTTCTCGGGGTCCTTTAAGGGCGTCGGGATCAATGCCCGTGGCAAAACCCTTGGTCTCGCATAGGTAGACGACGTCCTCAAAGACGATGTTGCCCGTCGCGCCCGGAGCGAACGGACAGCCGCCCAGCCCGCCAAGCGATGCATCAAGGATGTCCGCGCCACCATCGAGAGCAGCCGAAGCATTGGCCAGTCCCATGCCCCGGGTGTCGTGGAGATGGATGCACAGAGGGACATCGCCGATAAGCTTTCTGGTCTGCTCTGTGAGTTCTCCGACCTGCCGGGGACCTGCATATCCGACCGTGTCCGCGAGACCGATGACTTCTGCCCCTGCATCCATCAGAGCATCGACAAGGCGCAGCACCTCATCCGGCTCGACGGTTCCGGCAAGCGTGCATCCGAACGACATGGAAATAGCCGCAGTGACAATGGCCTTATGCCCCGCCTGGTCGCGCATCGCGCGGATTTTGGCCACCAGTTCAACAGCTGACGCGCGCGAGCGCCGGGCATTGGCCAGACTGTGCTCTTCGGTCGCCGAAAGCACACACATGACTTCATCAAGCCCGGTGGAGAACGCATCCTCTGCTCCGCGCTCGTTCAGCGCGAGGGCGGCAGCGAACGCATTCTCCCTTGCACCAACTGCATCAATCAGTTCGCGTATGTCGGCAAATTGGGGGAACCGGGACGCCGGCAGGAAAGATCCGATTTCAAAGTGCCTGACCCCTGCATCGTATTCCCTCCTGATCCATTCACATTTTTCCGCGCTGGAAGGGAAGGTCTTCACCAGTTGCAGCCCGTCGCGCAATCCAACCTCGCGGAGCGTGATGGCATGGGGCTTGTAGACTTTGCTGACATTGCTCATTCAGATTGCGCCTTATCAAAACGGCCGAGGATCTCATTTGTATGATCCCCCAGGCCAGGGACGTCAATTGAAGCAGGGGCGAAGGATCGGCCGTTCACCTCAACCGGGAGCCCCGGGAGGCGGCATGAGTTCCCATCAGGCAATTCAGAGGTCAGCAGGCCTCCCGGCCTGTTAACATGGGGATCGTCATACATCTGTGATGGGCGGTGTATTGGTGAAAAGGGAATGCCCACCGGTTCAAAACGGACGGTCAGCTCGTCCCGATCCCTCTTTGCGATTGCATCTGCAACCAGCGGTATGGTCCACACGCGTGCTTCGATCTGATCCATTTTGGTGTTCAGTCGCGGATCGTGCAGCAGATGACTGATATCGAGGATTTCACACAGCGATTTCCAATGGCCCGCTGTCACGGCTCCGACAAATAGCTGCTTGCCGTCGCGGGTCTCGAATATGTCGTAGACCGGCCACGCAAATGCGCGCTCCGGCATCGGCGGCGCCTCGGTGCCTTCGATGTCGAACTGCGCCATGTGCTGAGCAACGAGAAGGAGGCAGCTTTCAAACAGGCCGGATCGCACGGTCGCGCCCACGCCGCTCTCCTGCCGTCTGAACAATTCGCCCAGCACGGCATAGGCGCAGAACAGACCGCCCATTATATCCACAGCGGAGGAGCCGATGCGCAAGGGCTGTCCGGTCGGGCCGGTCATGTAGGCCATGCCCGTCATCATCTGCACGACCTCATCCATCGCCGTGCGGTTCTCGTAGGGTCCGTGCAGGAACCCCTTGCAGGACGCGATGATCAGGCGGGGAAATCTCCGGCGCAACTGGTCCGGGGCGAGACCTTTTTCTTCCAGCGAACCGTCGCGGAAATTCTCTACGAAGACGTCGGAGTCGGTCAGCAACTCGTTCAACTGTCCCCGGTCGCTCTCAGTATTCAGGTCCAGCACGACGGATTTCTTTCCCCGATTGAACGTTGGAAAGAAGCCTGAACCCATCCCTGTCAGATTGCGCGTCTTGTCGCCCCCCGGCGGTTCGATCTTGATCACCTCCGCACCCATGAGTGCGAGGAAAAGCCCGCAGGAGGGCCCCATGATCATGTGACTCATCTCGATAACGCGGGTCCCTGAAAGCGCTAAGCCGTCGCTGGGCATGTGGGCTGTTCCTTTCCAGGCCCCAAGTTCGGTCTGTACGCACTAACGGCTTCAGCGGGCCGTCCGTCAACCGGACACACATACACTCGTCTTTAGGTGATCAGGGAGCCGCCATGATCTACTGCGCCTCGTAGCTGATGCTCAAAACCAAGGGCAGATGATCGGAGACCTCCGTCCGATAGCCCGGCTTAGCCCGGTCAAGCCGGACCACAGCGTATGCGCCGTCTCCGACGCCGGCTATGGGGAGATCCCTAGACGCCCAGATGTAGTCCAGGGTCGCGCTCTTGAAACGGCCGGTGCCGATCCATGTCACGGCATCGCCGCCGGGCTCAAAAAGGCGCACGAGTTTCCCCACCTCCTCCAGGCCGCTGAACAACTCAAGGACCTCTTTTGGGAAAGCATTGAAGGTTCCTCCAACGATCGCCCGTTTCCGACCGGCCATGATCTCGCCCAGGATGATGGATGCGAGCTGGCGCCGCGTCTGCGTCTTTCCCTGGCCGCCGAACATCGACTTGAAATGAACGTGTGCGACCGAGACCGGGGATGTGAGTCGGCCGCCTCTGCAGATGTAGAATAGCGGCGCCCTGGGAAAAGCTCGGCGACCGGTCGCCGGATCCTTTTGCTTCAGTTTGATTTCATTTGCCTGATAGACGTCATCGTCTTTGCTGCATTGCACACGGTCGCGTCTGAACAGAACGGCAAGATCCATGTTGCCGATCGCGTTCTGGTGCAGTGCTCCGACCTGTATTCCACGCCGAGCCATTCTCGACACCAGGAGCTCCACAGCCTTCTCGTCCACCTCGGCAAGATTGTAGATATCAAGATTAAGCGCCACCAACTCGTTCACAACCCGGTCCAGGCGGGGATCTTCCCTGCTTTCCAGCCGCGAGCCCGCCAAGCGCTTGAGGTTCCAGAAACCTATGTCGAGGGCCTGACTGCCGGCTGGCGTTCGCAGAACCGAAACAGCGCCCAGAGGCTGCGGTTGCGGCCAGAACCAGAACGCCAACCCTGCGAGGCATGCGACCGAGATGGCCGCTCCGGCACCAGAGAAGATCTGCCTGCGTCGCTGAACGGCCAGAGCCTTTCTGCTTCGGCTCTCGATCAACGCATTTCCATCCGCGCCGGCTTTCGCATGCGCCTGCTCAACGGATTGGTGGAAAGCCTCAACGTCATCATCCCACCGGTCCGGCCGAAGGGATTGGGCGTTCAGCGTTGCAAGGTAGCTGAGGGATGACGGCAGCTCGCTCTCCTTCGGTGGCGCTGCTCCATTGACCAGTACTGGCAGGATCGTGGCCGGAAGTCCGGCAGCCGCTTCAAGCTCACGGCGCACCCAATCTCCGGAATGCATGATCCTGCTGCGGCCAAAACGACGTGCCCCACGCCATCCCGGCCCGATCACTGCAACCACCACAGTGGAGTTCTTGAGATTCTTCAGGATCGCCTCGGGAAAATCATCGCCCGGCGCAATGTCGCTGATATCCTGAAACACCCGCTCTGCCCCGAACCGGGCCGCGAGCTCCTGCACGAGCACGCGGGACGAGCCGCTGCTGTCGCTGCGCCGGTAGCTCACAAAGATCGTGGGTTCCGCATCATGGGCCATCGCCGAGTTCCACCTGCCGGACTGACAAGCAGAACCGTTAGCAGTTCGACCGGGCAGATTCGACCGATCTCAGATTGCAAGATTGCACCAAGCCGCTTGTTGGCCACTCAGTTTGTGCTCTAGTTTCTACCCGCTCGGTTGCGGATTTTGTCCTGACGCACGACCAGACGGCCCCAACGTGTGTTGTACGGATGTACCCAGTCTGTTTGGCCAGACGCATTGGAGAGGCGGCGCTTCTCGTTGTTCCAGCGGAAGATGCCTCCGGACAGATTGGCAACGCTGGTCGCGCCGCCGGCTTTCAGAGCGACCTGAACCCTCTCGGCCATCTGAGAAGAGCGCACGCCAACGGAACAGTAGAAGATCACGCGCTTGCCGGAGGCCTGCGTTCCGAACCGCTTCAGAAAAGACCTCGCGTTCATGCCGGGAGTGATCCGGATCGCCCCGGGCAGATGGCTGACGGCGTATT
>JBCCEL010000067.1:0-20944 GCA_039030315.1 Pseudomonadota bacterium | reverse complement strand
GTAAGAAGGAGACCGTGCCGTACGGTCTCCGAGATGACGCAACAGAAGGAGACCTTCGATGTTGATTCATCCGACCCTATGCAGAGCGTATCCGGCATTAGCCGCTGTCCACCTTATGGCGGCCTTTGGTGCCGGACATTAGCTGCACACCCGGCGAGCGTTCCTGATTCCAACCTCTAGGACGCTCGTCGGCCCTTCTTCGTCCGATCGTATGTATCGACCCTAAATCCGTCGAACGTATGCGCACGGTTATCTTGTAGACAGTTCAGTATTGCGGATTTTATCAGTCCCTGATCGTCGTCTACAATTTCATTGAGCTGGTAGATGCCAGGTTGTTGAACCTTTCCCTTTCGCGCAACGATCCGTGCCATGATGGGTTCACCCTCATATGCCGATGTGATCGTAAACCCAAGCAAAAACTCAAACCTGTCTGACAATGGTTTCTTGAGTGAGATCAGCTCTATTCCCTGACCGGCTGGAATATCTCCAATGCAATATATGGTATTGAGAATTGGTACAACAATACCATCACCATTCATTTTTTCTTTTTGCTTGTCTACTTTTTTGTGTATATATTCCCAAACAGGTGTGTTGTTGTCCCTAATGCCTCGTCTGGGTATTTTTTTCTGAATACGCACGTGAGAGCATACAACTTCACCAGCAATAGTAGACATTCTGTAAAACGTGTAAACGCCTTGAGTTACTTTCATTGCATCAATCAAGAACCTTTGATTCACGCGCAACATTCTATATACTAATCGATAGGCATGAGCTACTAAAACCGGCTCTCGTAAGTTATCCTCTCGGAATGATCTGCTTCTAACGGGCATGTCTGTCGCATCGTCGTGCAGGGATGGAGCCACAAACTCGTCTAGCTTGTTATCCGTTTTGGATTTCACCAATGCGCGAAACTTCCGCGGCACATTCTTGATGCTGAATACGCCGGAATCTTGAACGCTTCCTCTGATTCCGACAGTGCGAGCCATAATCGGCCTGCGGTCGTAGGCTGAACCCAGAAAAAAACCCTCCAGGGTCATGTCAGCGCCGCCTTCAGGATTGTTCAGTGCGAGCAGTTCAATCTCTTGTCCGTTTTGCACATCACCAATGCAGTAGATTGTTTTTGTGAGGGGAACGACAATGCCATCACCGCTCAACTCTTCCTTAACAAGGTCTACTTTGTGATGAATATACTCCCACACAGCAAGTTTATCACTCGTGCTGCTCCCTAAGGTTTGTTTGCGTCGGATTTGTACATGTGTGCAAACCACCAAATCCGGCTCAGAGGCCATTCTGTAAAAGGTATAATCTCCTTCGATTGATTTCATGCTTTCAGCCAAATGAGATTGGCTAACATTTAGCATACGATAAAGTATACGATATGCATGTAAGGCAAGCTGAGGTTCTTCTTGAACTTCAAGTGTTTTACTAAATGTTATACCTGGGCCATCGATAATATCGTGATACTCTGTCCACAAATCAAGATAATGCATCCTTATATGATCTGATCTTTGAAATAGTAAATCGTTTAATAATTCAATTGTTCTATTGGATTTGTTATAAGTTTCTCGTTTTCCTGCCATAAAACTTTTTATTGAAGATAGTTTTACACCTGACATCCGCTCAATGCTTGCGTATGACCATTTTTTGTGTTCCACGCGGTTTAACTCTCGAAGTACCGTGCGTATACCGTCTGCGATTTCTTGAATATTCCGATTTGGATGGTCCATTCTACATGCTTTCTCGACACGCGCCGCGACGTTGCGGGAAGGGGCACCTTTCCCGATAAAGCTTGACAAACTCTGGCTGCCGATACATACGATCGGACGAAGAAGGGCCGACGAGCGTCCTAGAGGTTGGAACCAGGAACGCTCGCCGGGTGTGCAGCTAATGTCCGGCACCAAAGGCCGCCATAAGGTGGACAGCGGCCAATGCCGGATACGCTCTGCATAGGGTCGGATGAATCAACATCGAAGGTCTCCTTCTGTTGCGTCATCTCGGAGACCGTACGGCACGGTCTCCTTCTTACCCTTCCGAACCAGTTGCCCAGGCACACAAGGAGTGGTGCTGTATCCTGAGCGAGGCGCCCGGTTTGGACCCAGATGCCCTGATCCCGATAGCCTCGACCCTTGCACATTTTTGCAATTTGGTCAAACTATATTCAAATAGTAACTAGTTGACGTTCTTACTTTGTGTAACCATTTGATTTGAAGACCGAATTCCACCGGTGTCGCGCACCCCAGGGTAACCGTCATGGCAGACGGTCCATATCAATGACCTGGGAAACCAATCAGATCCGCTGGTGAAAGAGCAAGACAGCGTGGGTGTCGCGTCGGGAACTTGCTCTAAAGGTCCTTGCAGAGCCGGCGGGCGTCGAAGAGGGCGGCGTGTATGTTACGGGAGGCGACGGCATCGCCGATGCGGTAGAGCGCGTAGCCATGGCCGGCTGGCTCCTGCGGCTCGTCGGCCAGGAGTGCCTGGAAGTCTGTGACGCCTCCGTTGGAAGATGTCCCCTTCAGTTCGTGAAAGAGCTCATCGTTCGGCAGGGTGCCGTGCTCGACGATGATGTGATCGGCGGTCCGCTCGATGTCCGGTCCGCCGAACTCGTTGGTGAAGGTGGCCTTCAACCTGTTACCGGCCGGTTCGATGCTGGCGAGACGGTGGTCCGGCGTGACGGCAACGCCCTTCTGGTAGAAATGGCGCATGTAGAAGGGCGCGTTTGTATTGCCCATCTCGGCGGCCGCATGCCGGTCGGGGGTGAGGAACTCCACCGACACACCTTCCCGTCCCGCGATATGGTCGGCGCAGGAGGGGGCCTGGTGCTGTCCGCTGTCGTCGTAAACAATGACGTCGCCGCTGACCGGCTCGCCGGAGAGCACGTCCCAGACGCTCAGGCAATGCTCTCCCCCGGGCGCGACTTCGGTGTCCGGCAATCCCCCGGTCGCGATGATCACGACGTCAGGGGCTTCGGCCTCGACTTCCACGCCGCCGGCGAGTGTGTGGTAGCGGATCGTTACGCGGAGATGATCAAGCTCGGCCTTGAGCCAATCGATGACGCCGATGAGATCGCCGCGCCAGGCCGCCTTGGCGGCGAGCAACACCTGTCCGCCCAGCTCACCGCTTGCTTCGAACAGAACAACATTGTGGCCGCGCTCGGCGCAGACGCGTGCCGCTTCCAGACCCGCTGGACCGCCACCCACGATTACGATTTGTTTGGGCTGGCCGCCTGATTTCGATATCGTATGGGAGAGAACTTTCTCACGGCCGGTCGCAACGTTCTGGATGCAGAAGGCCTCGCCTTCAAAATAGATCCGGTCGATGCAGTATCCGGCTCCGACACAGGTGCGGATGCGGTCTTCCTCACCGGCTGTCAGTTTGTTGACAATGTGTGGGTCGGCGATGTGCGCCCGGGTCATACCCACGAGGTCGACCAGCCCTTCCTCGACCGCGTAGCGGGCGGTGGCAAGATCGCTGATGCGGCAAGCATGGATGACGGGCAAACCGAGCTCCTGCTTGAAATGCCCCGCCAGCTGAAGCCAAGGCGCCAGCTTCTGCCACATGGAAGGTACCTGGGTCATGGCCAGCAGGAGGTCTGTATCGTTCCGTCCGACGTTAAGGTTGAGCAGGTCGATGAGACCTTCACGCTCGATTATGCGGAAGGCCTGAAGTGCCTCATCGGTCCCGATACCGTCGGGGGAATGGGAGTCCATCTCGGCCCGCAGGCTTACTGTGAAATCCGGTCCCGCAGCCTCGCGGACAGCGCTCAGCATCTCCAGCATGAAGCGGCAACGGTTTTCCAGCGACCCGCCATACTTGTCTGTCCTGAGATTGGTGTTGGGGTTCAGGAACTGGCCGGGCAGATGGCCGTTTGAAAGGATTTCCACCCCATCAAGGCCGCCCTCCCGGCAGCGCAGCGCGGCGTCCACGTAGTAGCCGATGATGCGGTCAATATCCGCCTGATCCATCTCCTTTGGAAAGGCGCGGTGTGCCGGTTCCCGCACCCGTGAGGGCGCAACCACGGGAAGCCAATCGCCCTGGTTCCAGGTGGTGCGGCGGCCGAGATGGGAAATCTGGCACATTATCGCGCAATCGTGCCGGTGGATTCGGGCGGAAAACTCCTGAAACCACGGGATGATCTCGTCGGTTCCCACATTGAGTTGGCCGAAGACTGACGGACTGTCCGGCCCGACGCAGGACGAACCGCCGAACATAGTCATGGCGAGACCGCCCTTGGCCTTTTCCTCGTGATACAGCTGATAGCGCTCTTTCGGCATGCCGTCCTCGGCGTAGGCCGGGGCATGGGGCGTGCTCACGATTCTGTTCTTGAGGCGGAGTTTGCCGGCCTCGAAGGGCTGCAGGAGTGGGTCAGACGAACTCATGGAGCATCAGTCATCATTGATCATGAAGTCGTCGGCCGTGAGTGCAGTTGGTTTGGCACCACCGCGTACGGCAGCTTCTTCCTCAAGATAGTCTTCCGTGCGGACCACGCGGGGTTGCCCGCCTGCGAGACTGAACGGGTCATTCGCGGATTCAGCCTGATGGGCGATGCGACAGTTGTCGCACATCTTGATCAGGCTCTGGGAATCCGCATCGCCGAACATCTCATGCTTGCCGGCAAGCTGCGCTACAATCCGTTCGATCGTGCTCTTTGTGCCGAAGGGTTTGCCGCAGCGGATGCACTCGAACGGCTCTTCCTCGTGAAGGATCTGCGGTGTCAGAGCCGCGGCAGCGAAGTTGTAGCGCGGTTCCAGCGTGATGACACTTTCCGGACAGGTATTGCGACAGAGGCCGCATTGCACGCAAGCCGCCTCGACAAATCGGACGGACGGCTTGTCCGGATTGTCCGAAAGCGCGCCGGCTGGGCAGGCCGAGACGCAGGACAGACACAAGGTGCAGCCATCCGCTTCGACGGAAACTCGGCCGTAAGGCGCTTCTTCTGGAAGTTCGATAATCTCCTGGCGGGACGGCGCGGCCTCGTTCAGCAACGCCAGTGCGGTGCGGGCGGCTTCCCGTTTGCCCGCTGAGGGTGTGAAGCCTTGCGGGGCGGGGCCTTGTACGGCCTGCATGTACCAGAGGATGCTTTCAACCGCGTCCGGGTCGTCATCCTCGATCAGGGCGATCCGCCCGGTGCTGGCGTAGCCCATGCCGTCCAGCATTGCTTCCATAAGGGCAATCTGGGCTCTCAGGCCGTCAGCTTCTGCAAGTCTCTTCGGGTCGGGCAGGAAGACGATGCCGGAGGCACCGGAAGCAAAGGCGGCCGCCATCCAGTCGTGCCCGACCTGGGTCACTTCATTGACCGTGAAGGGGATGACATGTGCCGGCAGGCCCTGACCATACCTGGAGAGTGCCCCGATCATCTCGGCACCGTGGCGCTCATCGTGCACCAGCAGCACCGGCGTCTTCCCCTTGGCCGCGAGATAGGTTGAAAGGATGGTCTGTGCCCGTGCTGCCAGGTCCTCCCTCTTGGGCATCATGTAACTGACAGCCCCCGTAGGACAGACCGACGCGCAGGCGCCGCAGCCGCCGCAGATCGCATGATCGTACTCGACAATGTCTCCGGCCGACGAGATTGCGGAAGCAGGGCAGATATCAACGCATTTCGAGCAGCCGGTCTTGCGGCTGCGGGAATGGGCGCAGATTTCCTCGTTGTAACGGACGTAGATCGGCTTTTCGAACTCACCGGCCATGTCGGCGATGTCGAACATGGCTTCTGCCACGGCCACCACGTTATTGGGGTCGACCCGGTAGTAACCATCCCGCTTCTCGTGGGCCGGCAGCAGAGGATCGCCTCCGGACATGTCGAAAATCAGGCTGCAGGCGGAGTGCGCTCCGTCCCGCGCCATGACGAAGCCAAGTTCGGATTTCGACGAAGCCATGGCGGGCGCATAGCCGTTAACGATCACTTCGAAGGCTCCGAAATGACCCGCGGCTGAAGCGATATTGCCTTTGTAGATCGGAACATCGACCACGCCTGGAGGCATCAGATCGCTGGCATCGGTCAGCATCAGGGAGACATTGAGGCGGGTGTTGAGCTTGCGGGCGACGTCCAGTGCCTGCTGGCCGGCGCCGTAAACCAGGCAAAGGCCATCGGAGTTCACAGGCATTGCGCCGGGCGGCATGGTGTCCACCATGGCCTCGGCGAGCAGAGCGGCGATTTTTGGTGCGGCGGCAGACTTGTCGTCGGACCAGCCCGCACGCTCGCGGATGTTGGTGAAACTGACCTGGTCTGCCTTGCCGGCTTCCTCTGCCAGCTCGCGGAACAGGGGTGCCTCCTGGGTGCAGGCGACGAGCAGCGAATCATCCGATTTCAGGGCGTCGGCGAACTTCGCCACTTCCGTCCGGCAGAGATGCGTGCAGATCTCAGGCCCATCTTGAGCACCCAATGCCTTTGCGATTGCCTTGCCGTCGAGCGTCATGCTGCGCTCGCAATCACAGAGCATAATCTCTTTGCCACCGATCATCATTCCGCAACTTCCCACTACTGGCTTGTTCCCTTGGTCTTAGCTTCAGTCGGGCTCGGCACTACAGTCCCGATCCCGCATGGCGGTTTGACGCTGGTGCCGCTCTCGGCCATTAATCCTGGCAGCCAGGAACCTTATACAAACATAATGGAAAAGAGCGACAGCCTGAAGCTCGGGATCCTTCTTGAGCGGCGTGACAGTGATCACCCGTGGCTCGACCACGAGTGGGTGTTCGTGGGCGTTCTGCCCGGTGCGCCCGAAATTGATGATCTGAGGATCCTCCGGCAGGTGCCCGGTGTCGTCCAGTATCACGCCGCAACGCTGGAGCTCGAGCTTCACCGGGCCGAGGCGGAGGCCTATCACTACAATCTGACATCGCCGGAACCCTCGCTCTTCGTTGTCCTGCGCGAAGACGAGGAAGAAGAGAGCGGCGCTCCGATCGTGGCCGAACTGGTGACGGCCAGTCCCTATGAAGCGCAGGATTACATGGATTCCTCAGAAGAGCTGGTCGAGCGGATCCTCATCCCCGAGGCAATCCACGCCTGGGTGTCCGAGTTCGTAGACGCGCACTACCGGGAGGAACCGTTCAAGAAGCGCAAACGGGACAATCTGAAGATTGAAGAGTATAAGTTCGGCCAGGAGCCGATCTTTGAGTTGAGAAAGCGGATGGAGCCAGGCAACGGCAATGGCGTCTGACCCGAGAGACGACGGCGAAGGCCTGCTGAGCCGCTGGGCAAAGCGCAAGGAGGCCGTCCGCCAGGAAGAAGAGACCGAAGCTGCCGCGCTCGCAGAACCTGCACAAGAACCCGTTGAGCTACCGGAGCCGGAAACCGAAGAAGAAGCGCTGGCGCAACTCTCCGAAGCCGAGCCTGAACTCGCCGAACAGCTCTCGGCCATCGATATCGACAAGCTGACCTTCGATGATGATTTCACTGTCTTCATGCAGAAGAAGGTGCCCCAGATCATCCGGCGGCGGGCACTGTCCAAGCTCTGGCTGAGCCATCCCATTCTCGCCAATCTTGACGGCATGAACGAGTATGATGAGGATTACACGCAGGCAGCGGATGCCGCGGAGATGGTTCGCAAGGCCTTCGAAGCGGCGCGGCTGAAGGAAGAGGAAGCCAGGCGCAAGAAGGAAAAGGAGCTGCTGTCCAGGTCCGAAGAGCCGGTTTCCGGCGAGGACGAGGATGAGGGGACACAAACCGCCGCGCTGGACGAGGATGATCTTGTCGAGGAGGACGATGGCGATCTTGAAGCTTAGGCCGCTTGCCGTCCTAGTCGCCCTGCTATGGTGCTGGCCGGTCAGTGCCGAGGACCGGCAGACCAAGCTGAGAGATCTGGTCCGGGCCATTGCTGCCGGGAGCTACATCACGGTTGAGCAACTGCTCGATGAAGGTCTTGATCCCAACACTGCAGATGAAAACGGCACCACGCCTCTCATGGCCTCTGCAGCTTTCAACCGCCTGGGGATTGCCAAGCTCCTGCTGGAACGTGGCGCGGACCCGAGTGCCGCGCGCAAGGATGGAAGGTCCGCGCTGATCGTGGCGGCCAGGGGTGATCTGGCCGAAATCATCACGCTGCTGTTGAAGAATGGTGCGGATGCAGGCCGGACGGACAGGAAGGGATGGTCAGCGCTCCACTACGCGGCAAAGGGCAGGAGTGCCGCGCCGGCGGGGCTCTTGCTGGAAGCCGGCGCCGACCCGGACGCCGGGAAGGGTGCAGCGGATGCTACGCCGCTGATCCTCGCAGCCGGTTCGATCAATGACTCCGGGCTTGAAATCATGGCCGAACTACTGGGCCGGGGCGCCAGGCCGGACGCGGTCGCCAAGGATGGCTGGAGCCCGCTGATGTCGGCGGTCAAGCGCAACAAGCCGAAGCGCATCATCCTGCTCCTGGATGCGGGCGCCGATGTGAACCTGCAGGCTGCCGATGGACGCAACGCCCTGAGCGAAGCCGCCCGCGCCGGACGGCTGGGCCAGGTTCGTAGCCTGCTTGAGCGCGGCGCCCAGGCGGATGGGGGCGATTTGCAGGGGGTAACGCCGCTCACCTCGGCCGTTCTTGCCAAGTCGCGAGAAGTGGTCGAATTCCTTGTTGAACGAGGTGCGCGCGTGTCGCGCGCCGGCAAGGACGGCAAGACGCCGCTCATCCTTGCCGCCTCCCTCGGGGAGACCGACCTCGCCAAGTTTCTCCTGGACTCAGGTGCCGACGTCAATCAGCGCAACGAGACCGACGGTACGACCGCCCTGATGTGGGCCGCCAATACCGGTGCAACGGAAACGGTCAAGATGTTGCTGGCTGCGGGCGCCCGCGCCGACCTTGAAGCGAAGGACGGCTGGGACGCGGTGGAGGCGGCCAGGAGCGCCGGGCACGAGGATATCGCCAAGCTTCTGGCCCGGGATATCTGAGCGTCCTGACCGGGGGCCTGCCACGAGCCAGCGGTTCAGTAATAGGTGATATCCCGTTCGTCCCCGGCGCTTGGCGGCGAATACACATCAATGAAGGTGACCGGTCCGTCGCCCAGAACCTCTCCTCCATGGGGCACGTCCGGCGGCACAAACCACATGTCGCCCGGTCCGACCTCGCGCACTTCATCTCCGACGGTAAGACGCATACGTCCGTCGATCACCACGCTTGTCTGCTCGAAGGGATGGGAGTGCAGCGGATAGATGCTGCCAGGATCGAACCTGACCCAGCTGAATTCCTGATGAGCACTCTTGACCAGCACCGCGTGCCAGACCTTCATCTCCGGATAGTACTTTGCCGCCGCGTCGGCTTCATCCAGGGTTACGATGTTCGCCATCTTCAGCCTCTATGCCTATATGGGCTCACTGGACCATTCATCGAAACCGATTTCAAGCGCAGCCGGCGCCGGGAGCGGGTGATTGCGCCTGTGCTTTCCCAAGCTGTGGAGAACCGCTTTGAACGTCCATCCTCGCGCGCTATGGAAGGTTTCCCGTGAAGTCAGCGAGGATGTGAATGGGCTGGTCGGAAGAAGTCTTGGAAGTGCTGAACCGCAATGAGGTCGGCACCATAGCAACGGTGCCCGATGCCGGGCTCACCGGGGTGCTGAACCTTTGTGATGCCGCACCGGACAAGGAAGTGGTCACGCTCTCCTCCGAGGAAGAAGGTGTCGGTCTGATGCTCGGGCTCTGGCTGGGGGGCAGACGAGGAGCAATCTTCATGCAGTCCAGCGGCGTCGGTAACTGCATCAACGCCCTGTCCGTGCCCGCTGCCACCCGCACGCCCTGCGTCATGCTGGTGACGATGCGAGGGCAGTGGGGCGAGTTCAACCCCTGGCAGGTTCCAATGGGTAAGGCGACGCAGCCCGTCATGGAGACCATGGGCGTCCATTGCTACTCCGTCGAGGATACGAAAGACATCGCGCCGGCCTTCAACGCGGCTTGCGGGCTGGCATTCAACGGCGGTTTTGCGGCTGCGGTGCTGATCCATCAGCGCGCCCTTGGAACGAAGGTGTTTTGAGCCATGCCGGATCTCCAGTCTTTTGAGAGCGATGCGCAGGGCCTCCTGCTGAGGCGGCCACTGGTGGCGGGTGTCCTTGCCGAGCGGGGCGATGCGCTGGTGGTCACAGGGCTGGGCAGCGCGACCTACGATGCGGCGGCTGCCGGCGACGACGATGCCAATTTCTACTACTGGGGCGGTATGGGCCTGACGGCCATGACCGGGCTGGGTGTTGCCATCGCTCAGCCGGACCGGCGCGTGCTGGTGATCACCGGCGACGGCGACATGATGATGGGCGTCGGCTCATTCGCGACGATCGCCACCCGTGCTCCTGTCAATCTGGCGATCCTTGTGCTGGACAACGAACAGTTCGGCGAGACGGGCGAACAGGCGGGACTGTCCGGCGGCAAGGCCAGCCTCTCCGAGATGGCCAGGGGCGCCGGATTTGAGAATGCGATGACCGTGGATGGTTCCGCGGACCCCGCCGAGATGATGCAGCTCCTCTATGAGACGCCAGGGCCGGCTTTGTGCGTTGCCAAGGTGGCAAAAGGCAATGAGGAGCGGGTGTTGCCATCACTTGATGGCGCTTACCTCGCCCGGCGCTTCCGGGAAAACCTCGGATATCAGAAGCCGTAGAGCCGGGCCGGATTGTCGACCAGGATGGCGTTGCGGGTGGCCTCGTCGGGCGCGTAGGTGGCGAGCGCGTCGAGCAGGTCCCCATCGTTCGGCATGTGGTCCGTCAGTGCCGGGTGGGGCCAATCGGTGCCCCAGACCATGTGCTCCGGGGCTGCCTCGATCAGAGCCTGGGCGAAGGGGATGGCGTCCCTGTACTCCGGCATCTTGGATGATATCCGGTAATTTCCCGAGAGCTTTATCCAGGCGATACCGTCCCGCACCAGCGCCAGCAGGGTCTGGAAGCCCGGATGGTCCATGCCGTGGCTGACATGCATGTGGCCCATGTGATCGACTACGACCGGAACCGGTAGCTTGCGGATACGCGGGCCAAGTTCTTCCAGGTCGCGGGCATCCAGCAGGAGCTGGAGGTGCCAGCCGAGCGGTGCGATCTTGTCTGCCAGGGGCTCCAGGGCGTGGAGGCCCACGCCGCCTCCGAACAGCATGTTCAGGCGGAGCCCGCGCATGCCGCCACGGTGCAGGCGCTCCAGCTCGGCTCCGGTCACGTCCGCATCAACAACAGCAATGCCGCGGGCATCCGGTCCGTAACCGGCGATCGCGTCCAGCGTCACCTGGTTGTCAGTGCCGTGCACCGAGGGCTGAACGATCACCGCACGGTCTATGCCCAGCACGTTGTGGAGCTTCCTGTAGTCCTCAAGCAGTGCGTCCGGCGGCGTGTAGGAGCGTTCGGGGACATAGTCATACTTGTCGGGCGGGCCGATGACGTGCGCGTGGCAGTCACAGGCGCCCTTCGGCATGGCGAAGCCAGGCGGGCGAGGGTGCGGGTCGGGTCCGAGGCAGGGTGTGGTCATGCGTCGTCTCTGTTCTTGTTTGCACTGGTCAGCAGCCAGAGGAACACGGCCAGGACAAGACCTGCAAACACATCCTCGTACAGTGGAAGGCTGACCGCGGGGACCAGGGCAGCGACCGAGGCGAGGGCGGGAAGCAACCAGAGAACCAGACTTCGCGGTGCCGCGTAAACCAGCGCTCCGGCCGTAACCACCAGGGTGGGGACCGGTGCTGTGCCAAACCATCCCGTTTCGGTGATGCTCCGGCCGAAGACGAATACGATGAGCGGCATGAGCAGCAGGCCGGACGATATCAGCGCGGCCGACAAAGGCGAATACCGCGGTGCGGAGAACTTGCCGCGCCACAACCAGATGAGAAGAAGAACGGCCTGCATGAGGTACACACCGCCGATCAGGTAGTCCCAGAAATTCAACTCGGCAAAGTAACCGAAATGGTAGGTGACGCCCGTGTGGAACCAGGCTGCGGCCAGGATGAGCCCGGTCATCTGCCCCCTCCGGGGCGTCGGATTGAGGGTGAACCAGATGCAGGCCAGGCCCAGCGTCAGGAACAGTATCTGCCGAGGCCAGATCGTGGCGTTGTAGTCCTCAAGGGAGGCAAAGAAGACCTCGGCGGAAAAGGGGATCACGTCGGATCGTGCCCGCTCATAGATCCTGGACGTAGGTGAGCATGCGCTGACGCATCCTGGCATCCGGCATCTCGCCCCGTCCTGCGGTGAGGTTTTCGGCCATGTGGGCGGGGTTGGAGGTTGCCGGGATCGCGCAGGTTACCGCCGGGTGCGAGAGCACGAACTTCAGCAGGAACTGCGGCCAGGTCTGAACGCCGATGTCGCCTGCCCAGTGCGGCAGCGGCTTGTCCTTCAGGCTCTGGATCAAGGCACCGCGCTGAAAGGGACGGTTGATGATCACGGCCATGCCCCGGTCGGCGGCGGCCGGGAGCAGCCGGTCCTCGGCCTCGCGGTCGGCAATGTTGTAAGTGAACTGGGCAAAGTCGAACTTCTGTTCGCGCATAATCTGCTCAAACTCGCCGTGGCGCCGGCCATGTGACGTGGTGATGCCGGAATAGCGGATGCGCTTGGCCGCCTTCCATTCCTCCAGCGTCTTCATGTGGGTCTGCCAGTCGACCAGATTGTGGATCTGCATCAGGTCGAACTGTTTCTCGTTCCACAGCGCTTCGGAATTCTCCATCTGCTGGATTCCGAGCGCCTCTGTTGCGGTCCAGACCTTGGTGGCGCTGAACAGGCGCTTCTGCGGCGGCAGCTTCGCCAGGCAGTAGCCGATCACCTCTTCGGACGTGCCATACATCGGCGAGGAATCGATCATGCCGCCGCCACCGGCGAAGAAGGTCTCCAGTACCTTCAGGCTGCGATTGCGCAGGCGCTTGCTCCTGCCGACATTGAAGGTGATCCATGTGCCCATGCCAAGCACTGGAATATGTTCGCCGGACGACGGTATCGCGCGGCTCAGGATCGTGTTGCCGGCGGCGAGCGAGAGACCCGGAAAGGCTGTGGTCAAGCCCGCAGCTGCGGTGAGGGATACGAACTGCCGTCTGTCCATGCTCAGCCTCCTCGTCGCTCGCGCGAATGTGTTTTGCGTCCGGCCATCTTGCCAGAAACGATCGGCCGCATGGTATCACGGCTTTGCGAGCTGGTGTCGATGCGCGTTCTGATCATTGTCCTGCTGATCATCTGCAGTCCGGTGCTGGTGTCGGCCAGCGAGCTTGATCTTGTGCAAATTCCAGGCGGAACAGCCCGGCTGGGCGATGCAGATGGCCACGTCACAGAGACCGTCCGGTCCAGGGAGATTCCGGCGTTCCGGATGATGCGCCGGGAAGTGACGAACCGGCAGTTCGCCGCATTCGTGGCCGTAACTGGATACGTCTCCACGCCGGAGAAGAGCGGCCGCAGCAATGTCTGGACCGACAAGTGGCGCCTCGTTCAGGGGGCCGACTGGCGCCGTCCTCAGGGCCCGAAGAGTTCCATAGACACGCTCGGCGATCATCCCGTCGTGCAGGTGTCTGCCATCGATGCGGAGGCCTTCTGCCGGCATCACGGCCTGCGTCTGCCGACAGGGGATGAATGGGAATATGCGACTCGCGGGCCGGACGGGCGGCGCTATCCCTGGGGGAATGCGCTCACTCGCCAGTCTCTGCCGGAACTGACGAATGCCGGGACCTGGCGCTGCTGCCGGGCATCGGATGCCGACGGCTACGTGCGGACCGCGCCGGTCGGCTCGTTTCCAAAGGGCAATTCGCCCTTCGGCCTTGAAGACATGATCGGCAACGTCTGGGAATGGACGTCGTCGCCGTTCCCGGTCGAGCCGGACAAGCTTGCCATCCGCGGTGGCGGATGGGGCAACAATCCCTACTGCCTGAGGGCGGCCTACCGGCACGGAAACTACGCCCACGTGGGGCTCGACATGGTGGGGTTCCGCTGCGCGGCGGATGCGCGCTGAGCACAGTGCTGATGCGGTAGAACTATTCGGCAGTTTGCCAAGAACGCCGGTCTGCCATAGATTCGCCTCTCACGCGGGCAATCCTCGCGCGGTATCAGGTCCGCGGCACCCATCACAATAACGCCGCGGCGAGACAGGGGAGGTACGTCAGATGTGCCACATCTTTGCCGGTCAGGATCCGGCCAACTACACCTATGAAACGCGCTCGGTCCGGCTTATGGGTCACCCGACAAGCGTGCGCCTGGAAGCAAAATTCTGGGTGGTTCTGGAGGAAATCGCCGACGCCCAGAACATGCCGATGTCGAAGTTTCTGTCGCTCCTTTACGAAGAGGCGCTGGAAATTCACGGCGAGGTTGCGAACTTCGCGTCGCTTCTCCGGTGCTGCTGTATCAACTTCCTGGATCCGGAGTTCGACATCGCGGCGCTGAAGGCCGAAGCCGCTGACGCAAGCGTTGCTGCGGCGTAGTAGTCCGCTAACACCACCGGGGTGAAGTTTGGCGTTAGCCTTTCCCCAATGCCCGCGAACAAGGGCAATTGGAGGAAACCTTGCGCCGCCGTCGATACATAGCCAGCGGCCTGCCGGCCATAGCAAGTGGAAAGTCCACTGGCGCCGGACGCCTGATCGCGCCGCGCGGCGGCCTTGCCGTATCTGAGTTTTCTGCCACCATTGAGCGTGAATGTCCGGCGCCTTGTGAGCAGCCCGTTCGAATTCCAGGAAAAAGTTAGAGGTGATGGGGAGATGGCGAAAGCGATCCATACGATGATCCGCGTGCTCGACGAGGCGCGTTCCATCGAGTTCTACAAGACGGCGTTTCACCTGGAGGTGGCGGACCGGCTCGATTTCGACAGCTTCACACTGGTCTATATGCGGAACCCGGAAGCGGATTTCGAAGTCGAACTGACCATCAACAAGGGGCACACCGAGCCTTACGATCTTGGCAATGGCTATGGCCATCTGGCGGTTTGCGTCGACGATGTCGACGCCGAGCACGCCCGCTTCACCGAAGCAAATCTCAATCCGCGCAAACTCGTCGAATTTAATCGCGACGGTGCCTTGCTGGCCAAGTTCTTCTTCGTTCAGGACCCGGACGGCTACGAGATCGAAGTGCTCCAGCGGCACGGCCGCTTCCAGTAATGACCGCCGTTTCGGCAGGATCCCAAAAGAACCAAAACAGGAGGAAACAATGAGTATCTCTCGAAGGACAGTCGTCACCGGCGCCTTGACGACCGCAGCGGTCGCGCCCGCGCTGGTCACCGGCGCACCGGAAGCTGCCGCCGGAAAGGTTGGCGCGGACGAAGCCAGCCATAAACTGTTGATGCGTGTGGTTCGTGTCATGTACCCGCACGCCCGCTTCCCGGATGGACCGTACAAGCGGACCACGGACGCTATCGTGGATGCTTCGAACAAGACGCCCGAGCAGGCCAAGGTGTTGGCTGAAGGGTTGAAGGATCTGAAAGCGAAGTCCTTTGAGGATCTCGACGATGCGAAAGCCACCGAACACCTGAAATCGATCGAAGGCTCGGCTTTCTTCGGTCAGGTCCGCGGAACGGCAGTGGTCGCTCTCTACAATGACAAAGAGGTCTGGAGCCTCCTCGGCTACGAGGGGCCAAGCTTCGACAAGGGCGGCTACATCAAGCGCGGATTTAACGATCTCGACTGGCTCCCCGAGCCGCGGATCACCGAACTCTAAAGGGCGAGGCGAGACCATGAATGAGATTTCGAAAGACGAAAAAGCCGTCGTGATCATCGGTTCCGGGGCCGGTGGCGGAACGATGGCCTACGAGCTGACGAAGGCGGGCATCAAGTGCGTTGTGCTGGAGGCCGGTCCGTTTCTGAAGCCAGAGGACTACAAGAACGACGAATGGGAAGCCTTCACCCAGATGGCCTGGCTGGACCCGCGCGAGACCAGCGGCTCATGGCGCGTGCACAAGGATTTCTCCGGCCTGCCGGCATGGCTCGTGAAGGCGGTGGGCGGCACCACTACCCATTGGGCCGGCGCGACACCGCGCTTCCTGGATTATGAGTTCAAGACAGCCTCGACCTACGGAAAGGTAGATGGTGCGGCCCTGCTCGATTGGCCGATCACGCTTGCCGATCTCGAGCCGTACTACGACAGGGCGGAGATGGCGATCGGGTCCACGCATCGTCATGGGCGTCCTCCGCTTCCGGCGAACAACAATTACAAGGTGTTTGCCAACGGTGCGGATCGCGTCGGCTACACCAAATATGCAACCGGTCCGTACGGCACCAATGCGGAGCCCTATGACGGTCGCCCCGGTTCCATCCAGGACGGTTTCAACTTCCAGGGCGACAAGAACGGTTCCAAGTGGAATACGGCGGTCCGCGAAATTCCACGGGCGCTGGAAACCGGTCTGCTTGATCTCAGGCCCGACTGCCAGGCCGTCAAGATCAGCCATGACGACAACGGCAAGGCAGACGGCGTCGTCTACATGGACAAGGATGGCAACGAGCAGCGTCAGGCCGCGCGGCTGGTCTGTGTTGCCGGCAACTCGATCGAGTCGCCGCGGCTGCTGCTTCTGAGCGCCAGCGAGAAGTTTCCCAAGGGTCTGGCCAACAGTTCCGACCAGGTGGGACGCAACTACATGCGCCACATGACAGGGTCCATGTATGCCCGGTTTGATAAGCCCGTGCACATGTTCCGCGGTGAAACCATGGCGGGCTTTATCGCTGATGAAGTCACCCACAACCCGGGTCGCGGGTTCGTCGGGGGTTACTACATGGAGACCCTGTCGCTTGGACCGGCCTTCCTTTCCAGCTTCCTGGATCCAGGCGGCTGGGGACCGGAGTTCGGTGCGATGATGGACGGTTATGCCAATATCGCCGGCATGTGGCTCGTGGGTGAAGACATGCCTCAGTCCACCAACCGGATCACTCTGTCCGACAAGAAGGACAAGTACGGTCAGCGTGTCGCGAAGGTGCACTTCGATGACCATCCGAACGATGTGGCCATGCGCACCTATGCCTATGAGAAGGCCGAGGCGCTCTACAAGTCTGTGGGTGCGGTGCAGACCTACAGAACACCGCCATATCCCTCGACCCACAACCTTGGCACAAACCGCATGAGCGAACGGCCCGAGGACGGTGTGCTCAACAAATGGGGCCAGGCGCACGATGTGTCGAACCTGTTTGTCTCGGACGGTTCGGTGATGACCACAGGCGCGGCTGCCAACCCGACCCTGACGATTGTGGCTCTGGCGATCCGCCAGGCCGACTACATCGCGTCGGAAATGAAGAAGGGGAACCTCTAGGTCTCCCTGACCGGTGCGGCGGTTTCTCCGCCGCCGCTCCCTCCCCACCCACGCCGCCTTGCGTTGGTACCCTTGCGCCAGGCGGCGTGGTCGCTTCTTCCCTGTGACATCAATGGTGTTCCGGCCCTTGCAAACCGGAACGGACTCAAGTCTCTATCGCCTCGATTGTTCGGTCGTTCGACCAGCCCGTGATCTGAGAGGTTTGGGAAATGGTGAGGCTGGCCACCTGCTGCTGCAAGGCTCTGGGGTTGAATGTTGAAGGCGACCCGGTGCTTAACGGCATATGCCATTGCGACGACTGCAAGCAGCGGACCGGAAGCGCATTCGGCTGGTCGGCCTATTTCAATGATGACCAGATTGCTCACAGGCACGGGAATCCCGGCACGTATGATGTCGACATTGTGCCGGCCCAGCAGCGGTATTTTTGCCTGTCCTGCGGCACGACGCTTTTCTGGAAGTCCGGTTCGTTTCCCGGACTGACGGGGGTTGCGGGCGGTTGTTTTGTCGATAATCCGCTGCCGGAGCCCACGGCCACCTACCGGGACGCCAAGCGTTGTGCCTGGGTTTCGCTGCCCAAGACCTGGAGGCGGGAGTAAGCGCCGCCGTCAGGCGGCCGCGTCACGTGGTTTGAGGTTCGTCGAATCGTAGGGCGCCTCTGCAAGGATCTGAGCCCTGTAACGCGTGCCGAGCAAATAGACTGCGAGCGGACTGTCCGGCTCCAGGTTGTGCGGCTGCAGATAGGCGAGGGCGAGCGTCTTGCCCGTGCGATGCCCGTGGGCGCCGGAGGTGACGAGGCCGCAAACCCGGTCTCCGGAGTAAACCGGGTGGAGGGCGAAGGGATCGGTGTTCCCGCCTTCGATCTCGAGGAGCTCCATCCTGAACGGCTGTGCGCGTCCTGAAACCAATGCATCTCGGCCGGTGAACTCACGGCCTTCCGTTTTCACGAGGTAATCCAGCCCCGCCTCCAGCGGGGTGCGTTCCGTTGAAAGATCCATGCCCCAGGCGCGGTAGCCCTTTTCCAGGCGCATGGAGTTAAGCGCGAAGGCGCCGAAATGCTTGAGACCGTGAGGAGTGCCGGCCTGCACAATCGCCTTGTAAATTCCCGGTAGGTCTTCAGGTGAGGTATGGAACTCCCAGCCGAGTTCCCCGGCGTACGAGACCCGCAGCGCCAGGGCATTTGCATCGGCAATCCTGACCTGCCGGCCGGACAGCCAGGGAAAGGCATCGTTGCCGAGGTCTGCGTCTGTGATCGGTTGAAGAATGTCACGGCTCCTGGGCCCCATTACGCCAATGATCGCGCGCCGGTCGGTGATGTCGTTCACTTCCGTGCCGGGATGAGCTGCCCCATGGTGCATGAGCGCGTCGAGGTCCTGGCGCCGGGCCGCGGCGGCGCTGGTGAGGTAGTAGCGGCCTTCGGCAAGGCGGGTCACAGTGAACTCGGAATGTACCCCGCCGGAGGGTGTCAAACAATGGATCAGGCCGATGCGGCCATCACGCTGCGGCGGGGTGTTGGCGCCGAGGGTCGCCATGAACTCTGCCGCGGCTCTACCCGTCACCTCGAACTTGGAGAAGACCGAGAGGTCTGCAACGCCGGCGCGTTCTGCGACCGCCCGGCATTCTTCGCCAACCGCGTCGAACCAGTTGGCGCGGCCGAAGCTGAGGGTGCTTTCCTGTCCGGGCGCGGAGGCGAACCAGTTTGGCCGCTCCCAGCCATAGGCGAACCCGAACACGGCACCCTCGGCCGCCATTGCATCGTGGACCGGAGATGTCTTATGAGGCCGCGCAGCTTCCCGTTCCTCGAAGGGATAGTGGACGGCGAACTGATTGCCGAAACACTCGATCGCCTTGTCGATCCGGAAGGCGCGCGTTTCGGCAAAGTCGCCGAAACGGCGGGGATCGAGGCCGAGGGCGTCCATAGGCGGTTCGCCCGCTGCGATCCATTCGGCCAGGAACTTGCCGGCGCCGCCGCCTTCCATCACACCCATGCTGGAGCCGGTAAGCAGCCAGGCATTGCGCACGCCGAACGCCGGGCCGATAAGCGGATTGGCGTCGGGCGTGAAGGTGATGGGGCCGTTCACCACTGTCTTGATGCCCGCTTCCGCCAGCACCGGAATGCGCTCCATGGCCATGCCGACAATATGTTCGACCGCATCGAGGTCCGGCGGCAGCAGCTCCATGCCGAACTCCGGGGGCACTCCGTCCGGCGACCAGATCTTTGCGTCCCGTTCGTAGGGGCCGATGATCAGGCCGTCGCGCTCCTGGCGGACGTACCAGCTCTCTTCCGGGTCCCGGATGATCGGCAGTTCGCCGCTCCGCTGCGCTACCGCTTCGAGCCGGTCCGTAACCAGATACTGATGCAGGACCGGGACCATCGGCAGTTCCAGGCCCATCATGCGGCCAATCTCATAGCCCCAGGTGCCGGCCGCATTCACGATGATTTCAGCCTCAATCTCACCTTGCGGCGTGGTGACGCGCCATTCTCCTGATGGCGTCTGCTCAAGAGCGGTTACGGCCGTGTTTCGATAGATGCGTGCACCGCCATTGCGCGCGCCTTGCGCCATGGCGTGCGTCGCCTGGCTTGGATCGACATGTCCATCGTCGGGTTCATGGATGGCGCCGATGATCCCGTCGGTGCGGACGAGTGGATAGATCTCCTTCAGCTCGCCCGGTGAGAGGATGTTGAAGTCGTAGCCCGAGTAGAGCCCGATATCGCGGACGTGGCGGAACTCGGCCATCCGCTCTTGCGACCGGGTGATGCGCAGCGCGCCAGACCGGTGGAAGCTGACAGGGTTTCCGGTTTCGGATTCGAGGACGGACGAATAGAGCCTGACCGAGTGGGCCCGCATCGCCTGGACTGTCAGGTTGTGGGCGAAGTGGGTGCAAAGGCCGGCGGCGTGCCAGGTCGAGCCTGCGGTGAGCTCGTTCTTTTCAAGGAGCACAACATCCCGCCAGCCAAGCTTCGTGAGATGGTAAAGCAGCGAGACGCCCATGGCGCCACCGCCTATGACGACCACGCGGACGTGGCTTGGCAAGTCGGCCATACAGTTTAAGCCTTCATCTTCGTTCCGGCCGGATCGTAGACCGGTTTCTTCAGGGGTGTGAGACCGTATCTCTTGCCCTCGGCAAGGATGTCGTACACGCCTGAAAGCGTGGTCTCCAGGGGCTCGCCGCGCGGGACCTCGATGCTTGCGAAGCAGAGATTCTTGCGGGTGCGGAAGCCCCGGGCGCCGGAAGTGGTCTGCCCCACATGCTGGCCCCGGCGCAGGATCGGTTCTTCATGTAGCAGCAGAGGCTCCAGCGGCGCTTCGAACTGGATCACCCGCCGCCGCACCCCGCCCTGCCGCTGCCGCATGACCGCGTCCCGGCCAACGAAACCGCCGGGTTTGTCCCAGTCGATGGTAAAGCTGAGACCGGCCTCGATCGGCGTGTCGCCGATGCCGATGTCGTGGCCCCAGTGCTTGAAGCCCTTTTCCATCCGGCAGCTGTCGATGGCATGCAGCCCCATCGGGTGGAGGCCGGCCGGCCGCAGCTGGTCGTACACGTGATCTGCGAACTCGCGCGGAATGTAGAGCTCCCACCCGAGTTCGCCGACATAGGACACCCGGCATGCCCTTACGCGCGCATGACCGATCTCGATCTCGCGCGTGTGGCCGTAGGGAAAGCTCTTGTTCGCAAGGTCGTCCGGCGTCAGCGAGGACAGGATGTTTCGCGCTTGTGGCCCCATGATGCCGAGGACGGCATAGCCGGATGTCACGTCGGTGATGGCGACGCGGTCGCCGCGAACCGAGCGGTTCAGCCAGGCCTGGTCCTTGATGCGTGTTGCCG
>JBCCEL010000066.1:0-21081 GCA_039030315.1 Pseudomonadota bacterium | reverse complement strand
TTCCATCTTTCACAGCATTGTAGCCAATGCGTTTGCCAAAGAAGGTGTAGAGACGACTGCCCAATCCTCGTCAGGTTTGGGTGATCTCATTGCTAGGTCCACCTCTCCCCCAGATCTAAGTGCATTTCTTGACCAACAACAGTCATTGAAATGTGAGGCCACATTCCCCCCTTGGGGCAAAAAACTGCCTTGCCGATCGCGAGGTTCTATTCAGGACCAGGGCACAAGCCGGGCCGTCGAATTGGCTTCCAGAACATCGGATCAAGCGTATGCTGGCCGTCCCTACCACCCCATGGACCGGCTCATTCGCCTCGGGTCTGCAGCGGCCTCGATCCGGCCGCTGCCGGTGTCTTTGCGTACCGCGCAAATGCCTGCCATCCAGTGTGTCCAGTCAGCCAGGCGCTCTATCATGTGGCCACGTGCGGCAAGGCCTTCGAGGGCTGCATCTTCAAAGCGGCCTTCCACGGTTACCCGGCCGGGTGACGCATGGTGCGGGGCAAAGCTGTCGGGGTGGCTGTGGGTCATGAGACGCGGCGCCTCGACGGCTTCCTGAAGCCCCATCCCGAAGTCGAACATCGCATGCAGCATCTGGACGTTCGCCTGCACCTGCGTGTCGCCCCCAGGCGTTCCGAAGGGCATGATCCACTTGCCGTCCCGCCTGGCAAAACAGGGGTTCGGCGTCAGCCGCGGGCGTTTGCCAGGCGCGATGCAGGCGGGATGGCCGTGTATGGCGCGCGACTGATCCCCGCGCGAGGAAACGGCCAGTCCGGTGCCAGGGACGACCGGCGTGTCCCAGCTGGTGTCTGATGGTGTCACGCACACGGCATTGCCATGATCGTCGATCACCGTCACGATCGAGGTGTCCGCGGGCAGTCTGGCCGGTGTGGAGCGCTCGATGACGGGTGACAGATAGGGGGCAAAACCATCGATCTGTCCGGGGGCGGGCATGCCCGGGCTGGCATGAGCGGGGTCTATTTCCCGCGCACGCAGTTCCCCGTACTCCCGGCTCATCAAGATATCGACCGGCACATCAACAAAGTCCGGATCCGCGATATAGGCTTCGCGGTCTGCCAGGGTGAGCTTGAGCGCCTCGGCCATCGCGTGCAGGTACTCATCCGTGCCGAAGCCGCACTCTGCCGTGTCCACGTGCTCGAGGATCGCGAGCGCTTCGAGCATGGCGGGACCCTGACTCCAGGCTCCGCAGGCATGAATCTCAACCTCCTCTCGCGCGAAGCGATACGTTCGAGACTGAGACGGCGCCCACTGGCAGCGATAGTTCTTCAAGTCGCTGGCCGTCAAAAGGCCGTCGTTCTCGCGTTGATGTTTCACAATTGCCTGGGCGATGTCGCCCTCGTAAAACGCGGTGCGCACCGCTTCCAGTTTCTGGACCCGGTCTCCCGCCGCAGAGCTTTCCTGATCGCACAGATGCTGCAGCGTGTCGGCAAGACCTGTTTGCACCAATTTACTGCCGACGTCCGGGACCCGCCCGTCAGGCAACCAGATCGCCATGTTGCCCGGAAACTGCAGATAACTGTCCTGGTATTGCTCGATGTAATCGCGCATCACGTCATGGACCGGGAAGCCGTCGCGGGCGCAACGGATCGCCCGGGCGGCCACGTCCTTGAAGCTTCGTGTGCCGTAGCGCTGTAACACCTGGACGTAGGCGTCGGGTGCGGCCGGTATGACGGTCCGTTGAAGGCCTTGCGGAATCTCGCCGTTGTGACGCTTGATATATGCATCCACGTCGAGGGACTTCGGCCACCCGCCAACACCTGCCAGAGTGATGATCTCATTGCTCTCGGCGAGATACAGCATCATCGGCGCAACCCCCGCCAGGCTGACCTGATCGCTATAGACAACGCAAAGCGTCAGACATCCCGCGACAGCCGCATCGACCGCGTTACCGCCGGATTCGAGGATTTCAAAAGAGGCCAGGGCGGCCTGATCGTGACCTGCGCTGACGGCATAACGATGACCAAGACTGACGGGGACGACGGACATGTCTGTTCTTTCTGCGTTTGGAGCTGGGCCGGTAATCTATATCGCGATGACGCGTGCTGTCGATCCGATGCTTCGGCTGGCGGCGCTTCGCGATCCGTTAGGGCAAAAGTAACCAATGCCACATTATAGTGGGCTTGGGTCTGATGTCTTTTACCGGCGCTCGCTGTGTGCGATGCGCGGGCGTTCCGGTCTGAGGGGACAGGAATGAACACACTATCTGCACTTCTGGTGCCGGCGGATGATCGCCGGACGTCTCCACGTTTCAAGAGCAATGATGACGCGGTGGGGCTGGTCCGCGGCCGTGAGGACGGGCTTGCCTGCACGGTCGAGGACATCTCCGATACCGGCGCCCGGATCTCGCTTGAGCGGCCTGACGATTTCGTGCCGAGGAAGTTCAAGCTGCACATTCCAGACAGGAAACTGCTTGTCTCCTGCAAGCAGGTCTGGCGCAAGGGACGTGAACTCGGTCTGAGGTTCGAAGCCGTGACTGACTTCGCGGACTGACGGCGTTAATTCCGGATGTTCCCCGACTCACCCCGGGGCCCCCTGGTGATGACAAACAGACGACTGCAGTGGAACTGCAGTCACAAGTGCTGCTTTAACTGCACACTTCGCGGCGGAATTCTTCGAAAGATTGCATAGCTCTGCAGGATATGTTCTTTTGTGCCAGATGGACGGGGGAAATGTTGCACGAGGCAACCTGATCCCTCGGCATGCGTTTTTCCCGGTCGGCGGCAGCATCTGCCGTCTGCAGAACGGGGAACATCATGTTTGCGCGCCGCATCAGCCTTAGCTTTCCGCGAAGCTTCAAAGCCGCTCTGGCGGCTCTCCTCATTTTGGCGCTTCACGGTGCAGGGACATGGGCGGGCGACCAGTCGCCGCCAGCGGGCAAGCTGCCGGCAGGGGTGACGCCCACCCGATACGCGGTTGACTTGGACATTGATCCGTCGAGTAAGCGGTTCTCCGGCCAGGTGCGGATCGATGTTGAGCTTGAAGCCGCCACGCGCCTGATCTGGTTTCATGGCCGCAGTCTCAAGGTCGCCGAGGCGAAGATCATTGCCGGTGACGGCAGCGAAGTTGCCGCTACCTATGCCGAGAGCAAGTTTGTCGGCGTTGCCGGCCTGCGCACCGAACGAGAAGTCGGACCCGGCAAAGCAACGATTGCGATCCATTATTCGGCGGACTTCGGCGGCTACCGGAGCGGATTGTATAACGTGAAGTTCGGCGGCAGGCCCTATGCCTTCACGCAGTTCCAGCCCCTCCGGGCGCGCCGGACGTTTCCCTCCTTCGACGAACCCAGGTTCAAGACACCGTTCGACGTCTCGATCACCGTGGCGGGGCACCACAAGGCCGTGTCCAACGGGCCGGAAAAGAGGGTCGAGGAGTTGAGCGACGGCCGTCGCAGGTACGTCTTCGCGCCGACGCGTCCCATCCCGACCTACCTTGTGGCCATCGCGGTCGGTGATCTCGACATCGTGGAGTGGCAGGCGATCCCGCCAGGCCGGATACGCGACCGTCCCGTTCCACTCAGGGGCATTGCGCCCAAGGGGCACGGCGAAAAAATCAGGTTCGCCCTCGCCAGTACGGCACCCATGCTGGACATCCTGGAGGAGTATTTCGATAGCCCCTACCCTTACGCAAAGATCGACCTGGTGGCGGCTGCCGGCTTCGGCAACGGGGGCATGGAGAATGTGGGCGCGATCTTCTACGGGCTGAACCGGGTCCTGCTCGGTGATGCGCCATCCCCGAACCAGCTTCGACGCTTCGCTTCAATACACGCACATGAGCTGGCGCACAGCTGGTTCGGCAATCTGGTGACGCCGGCATGGTGGGACGATCTGTGGCTGAACGAGGCTTTCGCCACATGGATGTCGGGCAAGGTCATGCATGCCTGGCGGCCCGATATCTTCGACCGGCGAGGCCCCGTGCGCAGCGCCAACCGGGCCAAGCGCACCGACCGGCTGGGCACCGCCCGCCAGATCCGACAACCGATCCGCGACAATGGCGATATCCGCACGGCATTTGATTCCATCACCTATTCCAAGGGCGCCAGCGTTCTTGCCATGGTGGAGCAGTATGTCGGTGAAGACAGCTTCCGGGATAGCATCAGAAGCTTCGTGAAGCTGCACCGGCACGGCGTGGTTTCCGCCAAGGACTTTTTCGATGCCCTGGCCGCCAGTGCGAACGATCCCGATCTGCTGCAGGCTTTCCGAAGTTTTGTCGACCAGCCGGGTGTGCCGTTGATCGAAGCGGGCTGGTCGTGCACATCGGCCGGTGAGGTGACTGTCGGCCTCAGGCAGTCTCGCAGTCTGCCCCTGGGCTCACGGGCCTCCAGAGACAGGAGATGGACCGTTCCGCTTTGTCTTGCGTTCTGGGACGGTGACAGTCGCAGGGATCATTGTCTGCTGATGAAAGAGCGCAAGGCCTCGGTCCGCATTCCCGTCAAATCCTGCCCCACCACCGTCATGCCGAATGCGCGGGGCGCGGCCTATCTGAACTTCACCGTGCCGCCAGAGGGCTGGGACGCGCTCATTGCGAGGTTCGATACGCTTGAAGCGGGCGAGGCGCTGACGCTGGTGAGCAGCGCCTATGCGGGCTTTCAGGCCGGGACGGTGACCACGCGCCAGTTTCTGGCGGTCGCTGAGGCCGCGGCCCGTTCACCCAACTGGGATATTGCCCGCGCGCCGATGCAGGCCTTGCGCGAGCTGAAGCTTTTCGTGCTGCCGGCGGAAAGGCAGGCTGAAGCCAAAGCGCTTCTGCGGCAGATCTATGCGCCGGCGCTTGCCAGGATCGACGTGTCCGAGGCGGCGCTGGCGGCGGGGGCGACAGATTTCCATGCTGCCATGCTGCGCAAGGATCTGATCTGGTTCATGGCGCTCGACGCCGGCCATGCCGGTCTTCGCCGTACGCTCAACAAACTCGGTCAGGCCTATGTCGGCTACGGGACGGATGGCAAGGTGAAGCCGGAAGTGATCCATGCCGATCTTGCGCGGGCGGCCCTCATTGTTGCTGCGGAAACCGAAGGGGTCCCGTTCGTGGAAGCGCTCATCAAGCTTCACCGGAGCACGCAGGACGCTGCCCTTCGCACCCGCATCCTCAGCATGCTGGCCTATTCGCACCGGGAGGACGTGCGGAAACGAATCTGGCGCCACATCATGGACCCGGCGACACCGCGCCGCGAGGCCGGCCAGCTGTTCTGGCGCCAGGGCCGCCGGGCGGCGAACGCCCGCGCGCTGTTCGACTGGACACAAGAAAATTTCGATGAGCTTCTGAAAAGACTGCCCCGTTCCCATCACAAATGGATGCCCTGGCGAACCTCCGGCTTCTGCGATGCGCAGAGCCGGGAGGAAGTCGCGGCGTTCTACAGCGATAGGACGTCGGCCGACCGGGGCTCGGCGCGGATCCTGTCCAACGTGTTGGAAGTCATCGATATCTGCGTCGCCTACCGTGAGCGGCACCGGAACGAGGCTCTGGAACTCCTGGCCGAACGGCAGTGAGGCGGCGATCAGTTCAACTGCTCTGGGTTTGGAATTCGTTGGGCGATGCGGCCTTTAGCTCATACTCCCGTTTGGAGTGCACGCGAAATGAAGGCGCGAAGTAGGGAGCGCTTGGTACAATTGTCCGCACGGTTCGCCTCGAATCGTGGCCCCTTTCTGAATCGGATCTCTGTTTTTGTGTTTCAATTCAAGTTGAAAATTTCCAGGAACAAAATTCAAGTATCACTCTAGGGCCAGCTGCATAGAATTTTGCCTTCTTGAATAATTACAATTTGGCTGCTTTTTTGGTTTCAACCCTAATAATCGGTGCATTTATTCCGATTTTTTCTTGACTCGAGTAGCGGCGTCAAAAGAACATATGGAGCACAGTAGCTGAGAAACTGTGTGGGGGAGCAAACAGGACCGGGTCTGTGAGAAAGATTTGGGGGAGGGGTGGAATGCTGGGACCACTTAACAAGATCACGCGTTGCAAACATACACTGTTGCTGATCCACGGGTGTCTCGCCGTTTTCCTCGCTCTGCTGGCGAACGGCGCGCCGGCCACCGCCCAGTCCGGTACCCCCGCCGCCTGCACGGCGAGTCCCGCCGAAGTTGCGCGCTGGGCTGGGGCAGACGGTCTGCCCGTTGAGGTCCGCAAGGCGGACAGCTGCGGATACAACCGGTTTGCCTGGCAGGAGTTTCTTGCCCTCACCAACCGGGCGTCCGGCGCGTTTGCCTTCACCGCGATGGGATCGAGCACGGCGCTGTTTCCGGCCGGGAGTGGTGTGCCGCCGTCCTACCCCGGCGGAGATGGAGGCAGGATGAAGGCCGGCCCGATGGGCAAGACCCCGCAGATTCTGCCTGCACCGGAAATCGCGCAGGCCGCCAGCCTGGTGCCTCTGATCGACAAGCACCGCCGCTGGGTCCACTACTCGGTGCTGACCAACAAAACCCAGTGGACGGCGATCGCGGGACGGTATCCCGGAGGCAATTCGAAGCCGCTCTATGTCAACGGTTGCTACAACGACTGGGGTGGATCGAACTTTTCTTCGGTAGGCTCGAAATTCGACAATCCTAAAGATGCGCTGAAACTGCCGAGCCTGCCGCCGGGCTCAGTGGAACTCAAGCTTGCCTGGCGGGTGCTGGAAACCTGCGATCTGCCCGATTCTCCAAAGGCGGACTGCGAGGTGGATGATGCATCGCGTTTCATCACGGTGCGCGGAGACGTGAACCCTTATGGTCCAGGTGTTCTGGCGCATGAACGCAAGGACGTTCTGCTGGGCCTGATCGGGATGCATATCGTGCACAAGACCTTCGATAACCCCGAATGGGTCTGGGCGACTTTCGAGCACAGGGACAATGCGCCGGACTGCCCGGCAAACGATGCTGCGCAGACCGACGTATCGCGCAACAACATGTTCTGCACCTCGTGTCCGGTGAAGGTGGCGAAATGGCGGGACCAGCTTACCGACCCCAACGCGCCCACGCGGACGGATGCGTGCGGCACCACCAATCCGACCCTGCCCCAGACGGTGGCTTGTCAGGTGTTGAAGGGCAAGGCGGTGGTGCGCGAGGAGGGCGAAGATGCGGAACTGGTGTGCAGTGCCAATCCCTCTGCCTTCAAGTTCGCCCGGCCTGCACTCTACGATGCCCGCGTCTGCGATGTGCCGCCGGAGGCCACCAAGGTCTGCCGGCTTCCTCCGGGGCCGGCAGATCAGCTCAAGCTCGTTCTGGGTCTGAACAGATCCGTCGAGGCCGGCATCGCGGACCTGGGCGCCTCTGCCGCGGTTCTCGCCAACTATCGGCTTATCGGCACCATGTGGTTTGAAGGCAGCTGCCGGAGCGATCCGAACGCCAAGTGTCCTCGGCACGGCATGACTCAGCTCTCCAACACCACTATGGAGACTTTCGTCCAGGGCATTCCCTGTACGGTGTGTCACGGCAAGAACCAGTTCAATCCGGTTCCCTTTCCCGACAAGCCCTATGCACGCGGGCTGGCGGACCGATCGTTCATCTTCCAGCGTATCAAGCAGTTTGCCGATTGCCGGGCGGGGTAGTGCTGGACTGCTAGACCTTGTCGAGGGCCTCGCGCAGCTTGTCGAGTTCCCCGTCATGCATGCTGATTGACTGGGGCTCATAGGGGAACGCCTTGGCATGGACTTCGGCGTGGAACTCCTTCAGGGCGGCCACGCGTTCATCGTACATCTGCCTGTGCAGGGCGCCGAGGTTGCGGAAGGCGTGAGCATGGCGCGGCGGGTTGTCGGCTTCTCCGCAGATATCGGCCATGAAAAGGAAGATGATATCCCCTGCATTGCCTGAGCCGAGCGAGATGGTGACGATGGAGGTGCGCTCGTTGAGGAGGCGGAGGGTATCCTCGGCAACGCATTCGATCTCGCAGGCAAATGCGCCGGCGTTCTCATAGCGCTTGAAGGTCTCATGGATCTTCATGGCCTCGTCCGCCGTGCGGCCGAAAGCGCGCAAGCCCCCGGCCCAGTGGCTGAGCGAGGGCACGAGCCCCATGTGTACCTGGACCGGGATGCTCTCCTTCGCCAGCATCTCGACGACATCGAAGCTGCGGTTGGTGAAGTACATGTCCGCGCCGTTTTCCATGCACTCCACCGCGTGCCGCATGATCTCGTCATTGGTGGCGAACTGCCCCCAGTTCATGGCAGTGCCCGCAAAGTGGTTGGGCGCGATATCGCGGACAAGATCAAGCTGGGTGTCCCAGACCGTGAGCGTGTCGATGCCGGCATCAACGCAAGCGCGGATCTCCGTCTCGTTGGCCGGATTGCACATGGAAAGCCGGGTGCCTGAGCCCTTGAGGTTCTGGAGATCCAGGACCGTGAAGTTGCGCTGCGCCGGCTTGCGGCCGAACGTGTAGATGTTTTTCATGACTGCTGTTCCTCAGCTTCCGGCCCAGAGTTTGCGGCGGCGCTCCTTGATCGCGGCATCGGAAGTTTCCGTGCCGTCGTGAAAGGTCTGAAACCACTTGTCCCACGGGGTTTCGAACGTCCCGTAATTGCAGTCGAAAAACCTGTGGTGAAGCTGGTGGAAGAAGTCGCCGAGCTCGAAGCCCTTCTTCGCCCCGAACGTCAGTTTCTCGAAGCCTGCGTGCGATGTCGGAGCGCCGATGCCGTGATGGTAGAGCAGGAACAGCACGTGGACGGGATGGGCCGGCACAAGAAAGAAGATCATGGTGTCGAACATCAGGAAGAAGCTCTCGACCGGGTGCATGGCGAGGCCCGACCAGGGGCCGGTGTTGATGTTCTTGTGATGCCAGGCATGCACATGCGTGTA
Organism: Pseudomonadota bacterium; assembly: GCA_039030315.1. Classification (GTDB taxonomy): domain Bacteria; phylum Pseudomonadota; class Alphaproteobacteria; order Rhizobiales; family CAJQND01; genus JAAEUE01. The sequence continues at coordinate 12,307 of JBCCEL010000066.1, read as the reverse complement.
GAGCCTGCCCACATGCAGCAGGCGGTGGAACCAGTAGAAGTGGAAGCCAGCCCATATCGGCACCAGGACAATCAGGACGGTGAACCAGACGGGATGGCTCTGGAACGTGATCATCGTGGCCCAGCCGTTGGCGTAGGACCACCACATCAGGCATTCCCAGAAGGTCCAGAACTGCAGGGCGACGAAGGACCAGAACATGTTGTCCCAGACCTGGTTGCTGAAATGAAAGACCTTGGCGCCCTTCGCCATGGGCCGCATGTCGTAGCGGTAGTCGTCCTTCTGGATGCGGAAGCGCCAGAGCATGAGGTGGAGGCCGCCGGCCACGGTGAAGAGGATCACGAAGTTCTTCAGCCAGACCTCGGAAATCCACCCGATGTGAAGCGTCTCGGCCCGGGCGAGGTCCGGTGTGAACCAGGTCCATGCGGCCAGTGCGGCGAGCAGGAAGAGCAACCGGGCGCCCAGCGGATTCCAGCTGCGCAAGAGGTAGACAACAGCGGCGAGCGGCTTTGCAGGCCAGTCCCAATAGGGTGCCATCTGCAGCGGCAGCGCCGGAGTGTAGTTCCAGATTTTCCGGGTACGGCGCGGTGGAGCGTCTGTTGTGTCCGACATGGGCGGTTCCGTGCATTGGCGGCGGATCATGCCGGGGTAAAATAATCAAATTGTGGCTTGCGCCAAATTCCTAAAATATCTTAGGTGCCATAACTTTAATTTATGATTGGGAATGCTCCATGGCGCGCCGCAATCTGCCGCCTCTGAACGCGCTCCTGGCGTTTGATGCCGCGGCCCGGTACGGCAATTTTACCCGTGCGGCCGCGGAGCTTGGCGTGGCCCAGCCGGCGGTGACCCGGCATGTGGCGAACCTTGAGGACTGGCTGGGGGTTCGCCTGTTCGAGCGCACCGGCAATTCGGTCTGGCTCAGCAGGCACGGCGCCGAGGTCTCACAGCTTGCCACGACCGTCTTCGACCGGCTGGAGCTGGAACTCGGGCGGACGGTTGCGGAGGGCCGGGCGGAAATCGTCATCGGCGCTTCGTTCGGCATGACCCATCTCTGGCTCATGCCCCAGATTACCTCGCTGCGCGGGGCGGCCTATGGTGCGTCGATCAACTTCCTGACCTCCGAGCATTACCGCGATTTCGACAATCAGCGGGTCAACCTGTCGATCCGCTTCGGCTCAGGCGATTGGCCCGGCTGGCGCGCCGACCTGCTGTTTGCCGAGACAACCTATGTGATCGCATCGCCGGACTTCCTGGCGCGTCATCGCGGGATCGATCCGGACAACCTTGCCGGAACCCTGGAACCGGACTGGCTGCTGGAGCATGGAGATCCCGGCGGCTATGGCTGGATGACGTGGCCGCGCTGGTATGATCGCCAGAACAGGGTGCCGCCGCAACAGCTCACCCGGGCCGATGTCACAAACTATCCAACCTTGCTGGACATGGTTCGCTGCGGGGAAGGCGTGGCCTTGGGTTTTGCCGGTCTCAATGACGGGCTGATCGCATCGGGGGGCGCGGTCCGCATCGGCCCGCCGCTTAGCCGTCCCGAGCTTGGCTACTATCTGCTTTCCGAACCGGACGGGCGCAGGTCCAGGACCGCCGAGGACCTGAGGCGCTATCTGGTGGACACGGTGCAAAAGTAGGGCGAGGCGAACGACGGTCTGGACGCCATCCAGGTCGCGGCCACGTGCGCGAGCAAGTGTTCAAGGGACGCGTTCTCTGGCCCGGGCAGCCCGCTCTGGGTTCCCGCCTTCGCGGGAACGACGTCGAGGGGCATGGGGTGTTTTGGCCGGGACTGCTTTACGTCGCGTAGCCGGGATCCCTCTTATCCAACATCCTGATGAGGCCCGGCCATTCGGTTTCGCCGTTGTAGTTGTAGTGATCGGATGCGGACATCTGGTCCTGGAAGCGTGCGACCTTCTGCGGATCGAGGAAATGCAGCTCGCGGCCCATGGAGAGGGTCTTGATCTGGGTTGAGCAGGTCTGGCGCAGGAAGTAGGCGCGGAAGAAGGCCGCGGCCGCGGTCTCGCCGAGCGCGTAGTAGCCATGGTTGCGGCTGATCAGGATCTGGTTCTGTCCAAGCTGTTCAACGAAGTGATTGCCGAACTCCTCATCCTCCTCGAACTCATACTCGATGAAACCGGTGATGTTGCCGAGATAGACCGCCGGCTGGCTGAGGGGCAGGATACCCTCCTCGATGGAGCCCACGGCCATCACCTCTTCCTCATGGCCGTGAACGAAGAAATTCGCATCGGGCCGCGACCCGAGGATCCACTGGCAGAGGTTCTGAACGCCATCGTTCAGCCAGGGCGCATCCCGGTCCACCGGCTGGCCAGCGGCATCGATCTTCACCATGTCTGAGGCTCGCGCTTCCTCCCAGAACATGCCGTAGGGGTGGACGAGGTAGTGATCGGGCGCATCGGGCACGCGCGCGCAAACGGCGCCGTTGGCCAGATCGGACATGCCGTAATGGGCGATGATGCGGAACAGCGCCGCAAGATCGACGCGGGCCTGCCATTCGGCTTCCGAGCACCTGGCCCGGTCTCTGATCGGCGTGACGGTCATAGGGCTTCTCCAATTTTCCGGAAGGATAGCTTTCGCTTGAGACTGCGGATCCTGGAGTGAAGGTCGTCCCGGTCCGCATAGACGCCTTCAATGAAACGGCTTCCGCCCTTGGCATCGTATCCGCGCCGGCCATGCAGGGCACGGCGGTTGTCAAAGGCGAGAAGATCGCCGGGGCGGTAAGCGATGATCATCTGGTATTCCGGGTCCTGGGCGCGGGCAGCAAACGCTCTGTAAGCGGCATAAGCACGTTTCTGGATTTCAACCGGCGCCTTCAAGGGCGCCCGCAGCCACGTGTTGTAGCGGATGCCGGTGACCTGTCCCGCTCCGTCCCGTTCAACCACCGGCCCGGCTGCCCGGTAGCTGGAGGTCCTGGAACGGTTGTTGTACTCCCAGATGTCCGTTGTCAGGGAGAGGTGGTGTTCGGGTTCCTCGGTCTCCATGTCGGCTGCGATGCGGTAGCCGTCGCAGTAAATGCCCTCTCCGCCGGCCGTGGAGTTCTCGCGGCAGTAGAGGAACTGAAGGCCGTGCGGGCATTCGCGTGTCGGCATGTCAATGTGCTGGAGCAGGGCGTCTGACGTGAACGCGTTTGAATCGGGTTCATCCTTCAGGGCGAGCGTGTAGGTGCGGCCGAAATTTGATTCACGAATGGGGCCGATTTCGGAGACAAGCTCCTCCAGGAGACCATCGCGCTGGGGCAGGGCCTCCAGCCGCGCCACTCCGTAATCGCGCAAGGCCTCCAGCCAGGTCAGCATGATGCCTGGATCGCGCAGTGCAGAGGGGCCATCAAACGTGGGCGGCTCCGCCTGCTCGGCACCCTTCCACAGCATCAGGGAGCCGGGGGCCGTCTCTTCCCCGAACCAGCCATGGGCACGCAGCCAGCCCGGATGGTAGCGACTCCGGTGGCCGCCGGGCGCCCATTCGACCGTGAGGGCACCGCTGTCATCGGTTCCTGCTGAAAGGATGAGCGGGCACTCGGGAAAATCAAGCGGAGAGATCACAGCCTCGCGGGAGAGCGGATGCAGCGTCTTCTGGTCCGGGCAGTTTTCCCGAAGCAGTGCGGCGTGGTAGGCGCAGGATTTTCCATCCGCCCAGCTCACTCTCACCGCGGTGTCCTCGACCGTGGCGTTCACGATGGCGTGGTCGACAGGCCAGTGATCGAAGTCCGGTGTGATGGGCAGTTTTGTCATGACAGGACGGGTGCGTGGTTCCGATGCCGAAGAGCTTACGCCGTGTGTACTCAAATGAATTGGTTTCAAATTGCATATTCTTGACAAAAAAATACGATCAGGGGACCTTGGCCCATGCCCCGGATCGACCTCGTGCTTACGGACGGTTTCCCGCTCCTCTCGCTTTCCCTGGTGACCGAGCCCCTGCGGGTGGCCAACAGGGAAAGCCTGAAGCAGGAATTTTCGTGGCAGTTCCTGTCGGCCGAAGGCGGCCCTATGCGCTCGTCCAGCGGGGTTGAGCTGGAGACCGAACCTCTGGAGGAGGACAGTTCGGATGTCATTGTCCTGTTGTCGTCCTACCATCCGGAGACGGCGCTCAGAGCCGGCCTGCTGGCCTGGCTCAGGCAGCAGGCCCGTCGGGGCAGACTGATGGGGTGTGTGGACACGGCCGCGATGATCTTCGCGGAGGCCGGGCTCCTGACCCGGCAGCCGGCAGCGGTTCACTACGAGGCACTGCCGGGATATCTGGAAAAGTATCCCGGATCGCTCTTCGTGGACCGGCTCTGCGATTTCTCGCCGCCGCTCTGCTCCAGCGCAGGAGGGGTTGCCACATTCGATATGACCCTGGCGCTCATCGGCCATTACTCCGGGGCGGCTCTGGCGCGGCGTGTTGCGCAGATCCTGACCTATCTGCCGGGGGAGGCCGCAGGGGCACAGCGGATGCTGGTGTCCGACAAGGCTCTGCCGCATACGAACCGCGACCTTGCCCGCGCGGCCGGCGTGATGATGTCCACCCTCGATGCGCCGCTGGAACTGGAAGAGATCAGCCGCCAGCTCCAGTTGCCGCCGTGGAAGCTAAACCGTCTCTTCAAGCGCTATCTCGGCCAGCCGCCGGCGGCCTACTACAGGGGTTTGCGTCTTTCACGCGCCCGGGATCTGTTGCGGAACTCCCATCACCCGGTCGCTCAGATCGCCGCCCTCTGCGGCTTCGAAAACCCCGAAACCTTCTCCCGGGCCTATAAGCGGCAATATGGCGTGCAGCCGAAGGCGGACCGGGGGTATGGCGGCTGACGCCTCGTGCTGGCAACCCTCAATCGGTGAAATCGCACAACCAACTGCTCGTCCTGAGCTGTTCTTGCGGCCTGCACATCGGTCTAACCATCGCGCCACGCCACCTGCGGCAAACTTAAAAGCTCATCGCGCATCCACCTGCCGGATACTCCCAGCGCGTGTCTCTCCGTCCAGACCACGTCAATGCCTTCCAGTATGTCGCCCTGTTGGAAAGCATAGTTCAGCTGCACCAGGTTGCCTGAAGCGATGTGCCCGGCCACAACAGAATAGGGCAGCTCGGCCCAGCCAAAACCCGCAAGCACCAGATCAACGATCAGTGCCGGGCTCTCGGATATCCAGATCGATGCGCTCTTGATTTCACCTTTGGGCGTGGAGGCCGCATTGGACCGGCTGTGCGAGATGATTTGCCGGTGCCGGCGCAAGTCCCGGTAGCTGATGTCCGCACCGGTGGCCAGAGGATGATCGCGGGCACACACCGGCACAAGCCTTGAATGACCCACACCCCGAAACTGAAAGCCCTGAGGATAGCTCTCCTGTTCAGCCATGATGCCAATGTCGGCGCGCCCGCCTTTCAACAAGGCAGCAGTGTCAATCGGGCTGGGTGCAAGGATTTCCAGTGACACATGGGCAAAGTTCGCAGCAAAGCCCCTCAGAACGTCGTTCAACGGCCGCATGCTGATGCCCAGTTCGACGGCGAGGCAAAGCGCGGTCTCAACACCTTCGGCCATTGATGAGGCCTTGGCCATGAACTCGCGGTTGCTCAGCAGAATTGCCTGAGCATGGGGCAGCAGCGCTTCGCCATGCTCCGTCAACACCGGGCTTCGAGCTGTGCGATCGAATAGCTCAACGCCGGCATCAATCTCCAGATTGGCAATTGCAGCCGATATGGCCGATTGCGCCTTGCCCATGCGCCGGGCTGCCGCCGAGAATGATCCAAGTTCTGCGGCAAGCACGAAAGCCTGCATTGTGTCTGGATTTGCCATGACTTACCTATCAGATTTTCCGATATTTACTAACTTTATTATGGCGTGAAAACAGATAATACGAGCTCAAATTCGGAGTTCGATCATGAAAAAGACAAAAGCCCTTCGGTCGGGCAAGGACCGCATTCGCTACACCGTCGCCTTCGAGGCTTCGCTCATGGCGATTCTGATACCCGCAGGGGCTCTGTTCTTCGGCAAAGGGGTGATTGAGATAGGGTTGCTTGGCGCCATCCTCGTGGTCAAGGCGATGGCCATCGGCCTGTTGTACAACTGCATTTTCGATTGGCTGGAAGCCGGGACGGGACGGGTTTCTTCTGACAGGCCGACGCATCTGCGCATTCTGCATGCCGCAGGCTTTGAGCTCAGCCTGGTGACCACATCGTTGCCGATACTGTGCTGGTGGCTGCAGTTGAGCGTCTTGGAGGCCCTGACGATTGATCTGGCCGTGACGTCCTTCGTCGTTGTTTACACCTATGTCTTCACACTGGCCTATGACCGGCTGTTTCCTGTCGCCCCGCTTCCTGTTCAGCTTGGGTCGACCTAAGCTGTTCGCCGGCCCAAGGCCCGACGACAGCACTGCGATGGAATCACAGTTATGCGCACCGAAATCGCGACAGATGAACTCGCCGCACGCCTGGGCCGAATGCCCCGGTTTTCCCTGGCTCAACTGCCAACGCCGCTCCAGCCTCTCAACAACTTTGGAGCGCTACTGGCCGGTCCCAATCTCTGGATGAAGCGTGACGATCTCACGGGCCTTGAGGGTGGCGGTAACAAGACCCGCAAGTTGGAGTTCCTGGTCGGCGACGCCTTGAGCCAGGGATGTGATATGCTCGTCACTGTGGGGGCAATTCAATCGAACCACACCCGTCAGACCGCCGCTGCCGCCGCCAGGGCGAACCTGAAGTGCGCACTGCTGCATTGTGCCTGGACCAGGGATGCCGGCCCTAACTATCGTCAGGTCGGCAATATCCTTTTGAGCAATCTGATGGGGGCAGAACTCTACCTGGATGAGACCCCACGTCCGATCGAGGATCAAGGGCCGCTGGACGAATTCATGGCGCAACTGAGATCGCAGGGACACAATCCTTATCTGATCCCCGGCGGCGCCTCCGAACATCCACTTGGGAGTATAGGATACATTAACTGCTCCATTGAGCTTGCTGAACAGGCAGCTCAGGCGGGCATAGAGTTCGATTACCTGGTTCACGCAACCGGCTCCAGCAGCACTCAGGCGGGGCTATTGGCCGGCCTCAAGGCGCTCGGCCAGTCCACACGTGTGATCGGGGTAGCCGACGACGGCGAGACGGAGATCAAACGTGTCCGAGTTCGTTCGCTGGCCAACGAAGCTTTGAAGGTGCTGGATTTGCCAGCACTGGTCGAAGATGACGATGTCGAGGTGATGGCCTCCAACACCGCTGATTACGGAATGGCCGATGACGCGATAAAGGAAGGCATCTATCTAATGGCAAAGAAGGAAGGGCTGATCGCCGATCCGGTCTACGAAGGGCGGGCAATTCGCGGCTTGCTCGATCTGAATGCTTCAGGACGATTTGCGCCTGATGATAAAATTCTCCTGATGCACCTCGGCGGATCACCAGCCATTCACGCCTACGCAGAGCAGTTCACCAAGGTCCGCTTCAAAAAGCTCGAGCACAAATAGACGCCAATGCACCGCGTCATCTCCGATGGCGCAATTCTGGATTCTTCCTGGCGTGCCCTTAGTCCTTGTCCGATACTCCGGCTTCCGCAAATGTCGCCATGCCGCTGTGGGTTTCGGCGGCTGCCTTGACTATGGCCACTGCCAGGGCGGCGCCGGAGCCTTCGCCTAGGCGCATGCCGAGATCCAGCAGGGGGGGCTTGCCGATTTGCTCCAGCATGCGGATGTGGGCAGGTTCGGCCGATCTGTGGGCAGCGAGGCAGTGGTCCAGTGCGCCGTCGTCCATGGCGTGGAGTATGGCGGCTGCCGACGTGGCGACGAAGCCGTCGATGAGCACGGGGATGCGTTCCATGCGGGCGGCCAGGATGGCGCCGGCCATGGCGGCGACCTCGCGGCCGCCGAGACGGCGCAGCACTTCCAGGGGATCATCGAGCTGGCCCGCGTGGAGCTCTACGGCGCGGGCAAGGACGTCCGCCTTGCGCTTCAGGCCCTCCGCGTCAACACCGGTGCCGGGGCCGACCCAGTCCTCCGGCGCTCCGCCGTAGAGGCCATGGGCAATCGCTGCGGCGATGGTGGTGTTGCCGATGCCCATCTCGCCGACGCACAGCAGATCGCAGCCTCCCGCGATCGCCTCCATGCCGTAGGCCATCGTGGCGGCGCACTCCGCTTCGCTCAGCGCCGGGCCTTGCGTGATGTCGCCGGTGGGAATCTCCAGTGCCAGCTCGAACACCTTGAGGCCGGTGCCGAAGGCTGCGCAGAGCTGATTGACGGCGGCGCCACCGGAATTGAAGTTGGCGACCATCTGGGCTGTGACTTCGGCCGGAAAGGCCGAGACCCCTTGGGCCGTCACGCCGTGATTGCCGGCGAAGACAGCACAGAGCGGGCGCTTGATCTCGGGCACCGGATTGCCCTGCCAACCGGCGAGCCAGACGGCGATATCTTCAAGCCGGCCGAGCGAGCCCGGCGGCTTGGTGAGCTGGCCCTGACGCTCGGCAGCTGCGGCGCGCGCTGCCTCATCCGGTCCGGGCATCTGGCGCACCAGGTTGCGGATATCATCGAAGGGCAGTCCGGTTCCCTCGCCTGCGCTCATCACGGCAATCTCCGTCGGCTAAGTGAGCGCTTGCTATAGCGGGCCGGGAGGCGTAACGCGACGGCCATGACAGACCAAACTGAGGACAAAAGCGGCGCGCGCGCCGGCTGGGCAGGCGACATCCTGCTGTGCCTTGCCTTCCTGTCGCGCCTGCCCGTGCCCGTGCCGGGTGGTCACGGCCGTGCCCTGTCGGCGGCCATGCGGGCCTTTCCTGCTGCCGGCACGCTTCTCGGCGCCATGGGCGGCCTCATCTGCGCCGCGGCACTCTGGCTGTCGCTTCCCCCCGCAGTGGCCGGCATCATCGCGATCATCGTTCTGCTCTTCATAACCGGCGGGTTGCACGAGGACGGCCTTGCGGACGTCGCCGACGGCTTCGGCGGCGGGGCCACCGAAGAGCGCAAGCTTGAGATCATGAAGGACAGCCGCATCGGCAGCTATGGAGTGCTGGCTCTGGGTTCGGTGCTTCTCCTCAAGGCCGCCGCCCTTGCCGCAATTCTGTCGGATGGCCCCGGAACGTGGGAGATTGTCGCCATGTTCGCCGGGCTTGGAGCGCTTTCGCGAACCTGCTGCGTCTCCCTCATGGCGACCACCGCCAATGCCCGTGGCGGCGGCCTGGCATCGAGCGCCGGGCAGCCCTCATCGGGCGCCCACCGGATTGCGCTTGCGAGCGGGATCCTCATTGCGGGCGTGTTTCTGGTTCACACTTTCAGCACCACCGCGGCGATTGCCGTTTTCATCGTCTGCGCTGCCGCATTCGCGCTGGTGCGGAGCCTGGCCGTCCGCCAGATAGGAGGGCATACTGGTGATGTGGCTGGCGCGGTGCAGGTGGCGACGGAAACGGCCATGCTGGTGTGTCTTTCCGCCTTCGCCTAAAGTTGTTTGAGTTTACGGTTTTCCCACTCTTCTCCGGGATAGTTGCCCAATGACCGATGACCTTCTGCCCCGGGCGGATTCTCCATGCGTCAAGATCTGCGTGGTCGACCCGGAAACGGATACCTGCATCGGCTGTGGGCGTACGCGTGGCGAGATTGCCGGCTGGCTGAACATGGATACCGGCGAACGCCGGGAGGTCCTGGCCAAACTGCCGGAGCGGCTCTCCACGCTGACCCGCCGCAAGCGCCGCAAGGGCGGCGCGCGGGCAAAGCGAGGAGAGCGGATAGATGGTGTACGCCCTGGGTAATGCATTGCTGATCGCGGCCGCGGTCGCGCTCTTCTTCCTGGCGCCGGAACCCGAAGCGCTATTCCCGTTCGTTGCAGCAGAGGATGCGGTCTATGCCTTCTCGTTTCTGCTGGCCGGTCTCTTTGCCGGAGCCTGGCTCCTCAATGCACAGCGCATGGAATCTGCGGGCCAGCTCCTGACCTCCTGGGTGACGACCGGGGCGGCCGTGGTCCTGCTCGGCCTGCATGGCTATGGCCTGGTGACGGAAAAGGCCGCCGCGCGTCAGCCGGTCGTGGCCGAAGAGCAGCGCGAAGAACCGCGCCGGCAACAGCAACAGCGCAGGCAGCAGCGCCAGCAGGAAGAGGTGCGCGAAAGCGTGCGCACTTATGGTGAGGTGGTCATTCCGGCTGCCCGCAACGGCAATTTCTACTCCAAGGCGGAGATGAACGGGACGCGGTTCGATGTTCTGATCGACACAGGCGCATCCTATGTCTCCCTGCCTTTCGAGGTCGCCGAGCGTCTCGCCCTCGACCCGCTCAACCTCGACTATACGATCAGATTGCGCACGGCCAATGGCATCTCCATGGGCGCTTACGTGGATCTCGACGAGGTCACGGTTGCGGGGATCACCGTAAACAATGTAAGGGCGGTGGTGAGCCAGCCCGGCGCGCTCGGGATAACCCTGCTCGGCATGAGCTATCTCTCCCGTATCGGCAGCTTCAAGGTGGCCGGCAACAAGCTCATTCTGGGCGAGTAGCGTTTCAGTTTCAGTTCTTTCGGGAAGGGCGCCACCCGTCGGCGCCGCCAATCAGGAGTCCAGCACGCATGCTTGAGCGCCCGCGCGACGATCTTGTGGCCAATACCGCCGACTACGAGCGCCTGCCCCTGGTGAAAGCGACCGGATTCAGGGAGTACGATGCCCGCTGGCTGTTCGGGGATGAAATCAATCTCAACGGCATCCAGGCACTGGGACTGGGGCTCGGAACCTATATCCAGCAGCGGGGCGTAGAGCCCCAAATCGTCGTGGGCCACGATTTCCGCGGCTATTCGGCATCCATCAAGATGGCCCTTGTCACCGGCCTGATGGCTTCGGGCTGCACCGTGCACGATATCGGGCTCGCGCTTTCGCCCATGGCCTATTACGCCCAGTTCGCGCTGGATGTGCCGGCCGTCGCGATGGTGACGGCGAGCCACAACGACAACGGCTGGACAGGCGTGAAGATGGGCTGCGAGCGCCCGCTGACCTTCGGTCCGGACGAGATGTCGGCCCTGAAGGACATCGTGCTCGGCGGGAAATGGGAGTACCGCGGCGGCGGGGCTCTCGTCCATGTGCCCGACATGGCCGAACGCTACATGGCGGAACTGGTCAAGGATGGGCCGGTGAAGCGCAAGCTCAAGGTGGTGGCCGCCTGCGGCAACGGAACGGCAGGGGCATTCGCACCGGAGGTTCTGAAGCGCGCCGGGCTTGAGGTCATCCCGCTCGATGCCGAGCTCGACCATACCTTCCCGCGCTACAACCCCAATCCGGAAGACATGGCCATGCTCCACGCCATGCGCGACAAGGTGCTGGAGACCGGGGCGGATGTGGGGCTCGGCTTTGACGGTGACGGCGACCGTTGCGGCGTGGTGGATAACGAGGGCAATGAGATCTTCGCCGACAAGGTCGGGGTCATGCTGGCCCGCGATATCTCCGGAGTGCACCCCGACAGCCGCTTTGTGGCGGATGTCAAGTCGACCGGGCTGTTTCTGACCGACCCGGTACTGCAGGCCCAGGGGGCAAAAACAGACTACTGGAAGACCGGGCACAGCTACATCAAGCGGCGGACGACCGAACTCGGAGCCATCGCCGGCTTTGAGAAGTCAGGCCACTTCTTCTTCCGTGAGCCACTGGGGCTGGGCTACGACGACGGCCTGGTCTCGGGCATCGCGGTGGCGCGCATGCTGGACCGGGCGGGCGACAAGACCATGGCCGATCTCTACCGGGAACTGCCGCGGACCTGGGGCACGCCGACCATGTCGCCCCATTGCGCCGACGAGGTGAAGTACGGGGTCATCGAGAAGGTGACCCGCCACTATCAGAAGCTGGCGGCGAACTCGGAACGCGTGGCCGGCCAGCCGATACGCGAGCTCATCACCGTCAACGGTGTGCGGGTCGTGCTTCAGGATGGGACCTGGGGACTGGTGAGGGCTTCATCCAACAAGCCCGAACTCGTGGTCGTCTGCGAAAGCCCGACCGCCGAGGAGAACATGCAGGCCATGTTCAAGAATATCGACATGCATCTGTCCGAGTACGATGCGGTCGGAGAATACAACCAGAAAATCTGAAGCGGCGCACCGTTTCGCGGGCAGCCGTCACTCCTGCTGTCGAAGCTTGTGAAAAAGCGCATCATGCCCCCAAGATGCCGCCCTCGGGCTTGATCCGCTGTTGTCCGGATTTCTATTCCGAAAAACCCATTGAGGCCACTGTCTTGTGGGCTGTCACGGCAGAGGGAACGCGTCTTCGAGCCCAGTGGCGATCCACCCCGCTTCGTCAATGACCCGGGTGACCCCGTGTTGCAGGCACGCCTGGAAAGAGGGGGGTGGGCAAACCGAACAACCAGATAGAAACAGTTGAAATAAACG
>JBCCEL010000065.1:0-21572 GCA_039030315.1 Pseudomonadota bacterium | reverse complement strand
GCTCAAGCCCGAAACGGCCGGCCAGCTGCAGGAAGCAGTGGAATGGGCGGCTTCGGAAGAAAAGCCCCTGGAGGTCATGGGAACCGGGACCAAGCGCGAGGTAGGCCGGCCCTCCCAGCATGAGTTGACGCTCGATATGTCCGCGTTCAAGGGCGTGACCATGTACGAGCCAGAGGAACTGGTCCTGTCGGCCCGGGCGGCGACGCCGCGCGCCGAGGTCGAGGCCAGGCTCAAGGAGAAAGGCCAGGAGTTCGCCTTTGAGCCGCCGGATCTGTCAGGACTTCTCGGCAGCGAGGACTCAGGTACGCTCGGCGGCATGATCTCAAGCAATCTGGGCGGCCCGCGCCGCATCAAGTCGGGTGCGGTGCGCGATCACTTTCTGGGCTTCTCGGCGGTGTCGGGGCGGGGCGAGACGTTCAAGTCCGGTGGCCGGGTCGTCAAGAACGTCACCGGCTACGATCTGCCGAAAATCCTCGCTGGATCCTGGGGCACCCTTGCGGTCATGTCCGATGTGACGCTCAAGGTTCTGCCGGCAGCGGAAACCGAGAGCACGCTGATACTCCACGGCTTGGGGGGTGAATCGGCGACCCAGGCGATGTCTGCCGCTTTGCAGTCTTCGTGCGAGGTTTCCAGTGCCGCGTTCTATCCCGAGGGTCTGAAGGAAAAGTCCCAGACGGCGCTGCGCCTGGAAGGGATCGGGCCGTCCGTCGACTACCGCTTCCAGCAGCTCGCCGGCCTCCTTTCCTCGTTCGGTGAGGCCGAGCGGCTTGAGGAGGAGAAATCGCGCGCCTTCTGGACGGAAGTCCGGGACGTGACCTGCTTTGCGAACGGTACGCAGAAGCCGGTCTGGCGCATCTCGACCACGCCCTCTGAAGGTCACCGTGTGGCCGCATCGCTGGTCAGCGAGTGCGAGGCCCGATGCTATCTCGATTGGGGCGGCGGGCTGATCTGGTGCGAGATGCCGGACGAGAACCGTGTCCAGCCGGACAAGGTGCGAAGTTTCCTCCGTGTCCCCGGCGGCCATGCCACCCTCATCCGGGCGAGCCGTCTGGTGCGCGCCAGCACGGAGGTCTTCCATCCTCCGGCTGCCGAAATCGCCCGTCTCACCACAGAGATCAAGGACGCGTTCGACCCTCTCGGGATCCTCAATCCCGGGCGGATGTACGCGGCAAACTGAGACGATCCCATGCAGACGAACTTCACACCGGAACAATTGACAGATCCGCAGTTCGCCCATTCGGAATCGATCCTGCGCAATTGCGTCCATTGCGGCTTCTGCACAGCCACCTGCCCGACCTATGTCGAACTCGGCGACGAACTCGACAGCCCCCGCGGCCGCATCTATCTGCTGAAGGAGATGCTGGAGAGCGGCAAGGCCCCGACTGCCGGTGTCGTGAAACACGTGGACCGGTGCCTTTCCTGTCTGTCCTGTATGACGACGTGCCCGGCGAGCGTGAACTACATGCACCTGGTCGATCATGGCCGGGCCTACATCGAACAGCACTACAAGCGCCCCCTGGTCGACCGTCTGCTGAGGGCGGTGCTGAAAACGGTGCTGCCGAACCAGAAACTGTTCCGCGTGTCCTTGTTCCTGGCGCGTCTCGGCCGTCCCCTGGCCGGGCTGTTCAAACTGGCGGGCCCGCTGAAGCCGGTGGGGGCCATGCTGGAGCTGGCTCCGGCATCGGTGAAAGGGCCGTCTCCGTTATCCGCACCCGGAACATATCCAGCCGAGGGTGACCGTAAGGGCAGGGTGGCGCTGCTGACTGGCTGTGCCCAGCCTGTGCTCGATCCCGGCATCAACGAAGCGACCATCCGTCTTCTGAACCGCCACGGCATCGAGGTTGTGGTACCTGCCGCCATGGGCTGCTGCGGCGCTCTCACCCATCACATGGGCAAGGAGGCGGACAGTCACGCAAAGGCCCGCGCCAACGTCGATGCCTGGTGCGCGGAGATGGATGGCGAAGGGCTCGACGCCATCATCATCAACACTTCCGGCTGCGGTACGACTGTCAAGGACTATGGCCACATGCTCGGCGGAGACGCAGCCTATGCCGGCAAGGCGGCGCGGGTATCCGAAATCACCCGGGACATCTCGGAGTACCTCACCGGGCTCGGACTGTCGGCCTCAAGGGCGCCCGAGGAAATCCGGGTAGCGTATCATTCCGCCTGTTCCCTGCAGCACGGCCAGCGGGTTCGAACCGAACCCAAGACGCTGCTGGCCGGTGCGGGCTTCGAAGTCGCCGAGCCGGCCGAAGGTCACCTCTGCTGCGGTTCGGCCGGCACATACAACATCCTCCAGCCTGAAATCGCCGGGCGGCTGAAATCGCGCAAGGTCCGCAACATCGAGCGCACGAAGCCGGATGTCATCGCAGCGGGCAATATCGGGTGCATGACCCAGATTGCCTCCGGCACGGACATTCCCGTCGTCCACACGGTCGAACTCCTGGACTGGGCGACCGGCGGTCCGAAGCCAGCAGCGCTGCAATAGGCGCGGCTCAGCTTCCACAAGGCGAAATTTCTTCTTGCCACGGCGCCCGGAGCGGTGCTCTTGCGCGCTCACAGTGTTGCCACTTTTCGATCAGGAGTTCTCTTATGTCCGAGCGCGTTCAGCATGGCGGTTTGAGCATCGCCACCGAGCTCTACGAGTTCATGAACACCGAGGCTCTGCCGGGCACGGGCGTGGAGGCCGATGCGTTCTGGTCCGAGTTTGACCGGATCGTTCAGGACCTGACTCCGAGAAATCGCGAGCTGCTGGATAAGCGAGCCGATCTCCAGGCCAAGATCAGCGACTGGCACAAGGATAACCCTGGGCTGGACTTGCCGAGATACAAGGAGTTCCTGGCCGACATCGGATACCTGGTGCCCGAAGGCGAGGCGTTCAGTGTCGACACGGAAAATGTCGATGACGAGATTGCCGTGATCGCCGGGCCCCAGCTGGTTGTTCCGGTGCTCAATGCGCGCTTTGCCCTGAACGCCGCCAATGCCCGGTGGGGCTCACTCTATGACGCGCTCTACGGCACCGATGCGATCTCGGAGGACGGCGGCGCTGAGCGGGCAGGCGGATACAACGACGTCCGCGGCGCCAAGGTGATCGCCTGGGCGAAGAGCTTCCTTGATCAATCCGCTCCGCTTGCTGACGGTTCGCACACGGATGTCCGCGGCTACGCGGTGGTGGACGGAGCGCTACAGGCGACGACACTGGGCGGCAATTCGGGCCTGGCGGATCCCGCTCAGTTTGCAGGCTACACCGGAGATGCGGCGAACCCTTCCAGCGTGCTGGTGAAGAAAAACCGCATGCATGTAGAGATCGTCATCGACCGCGATCATGCGATCGGCAAGTCCGACCCGGCTGGTGTCGCCGATATGGTGCTGGAATCGGCGGTGACGACAATTCTCGACCTTGAGGATTCCATCGCGGCCGTTGATGCCGAGGACAAGGTGGGCGCCTATCGGAACTTCCTCGGCCTGATGAAGGGCGACCTGGAGGACACGTTCGAGAAGGGCGGGTCCATGATGACCCGCAAGCTCAATCCCGACCGCAACCATCTTGCCCCTGACGGCTCGGCCTTTTCCCTGCATGGACGCAGTCTCATGCTGGTGCGCAATGTCGGCCACCTGATGACCAATCCGGCTATCCTCGACGGCGATGGCAACGAGGTCTTCGAGGGCATCATGGACGCCATGATGACCGGGGCCATCGCGCTCCATGACATCGGCGTGGACGGCAATCACAAGAACAGCCGCACCGGGTCGATGTACGTGGTGAAGCCGAAGATGCACGGGCCTGAAGAGGTGGCGTTCTCGTCGGAGATCTTCGCCCGGGTCGAGGCGGCCCTCGGCATGGCGGAGAACACCATGAAGATGGGCATCATGGACGAGGAACGCCGCACCACGGTAAACCTCAAGGAGTGCATCCGCGCAGCGAAGAGCCGGGTCGTGTTCATCAACACCGGCTTCCTCGACCGCACCGGTGACGAGATCCACACCTCCATGGAAGCAGGCCCCATGCTGCGCAAGGCAGACATGAAGGCCGCCCCCTGGATCGCGGCCTACGAAGACTGGAACGTTGATATCGGCCTGGAATGCGGCCTTGATGGCCATGCTCAGATCGGCAAGGGCATGTGGGCCATGCCGGACATGATGGCTGACATGCTGGAGCAGAAGATCGGCCACCCCAGGGCGGGCGCCAACACCGCCTGGGTTCCGTCTCCCACGGCTGCAACCTTGCACGCCACCCACTATCATCAGGTCAGTGTCGCCGAGCGCCAGGACGAGCTGAAGTCGCGCGGCCGGGCGAGCCTCGACGACATCCTGTCGATCCCGCTTGCCGAACGCCCGAACTGGGAGCCCGAGGCCGTCCAGGCCGAACTCGACAACAATGCGCAAGGCATTCTCGGCTACGTGGTGCGCTGGGTCGACCAGGGCGTCGGCTGCTCCAAGGTGCCCGACATCAACAATGTCGGCCTGATGGAAGACCGCGCCACTTTGCGCATTTCATCGCAGCACATCGCCAACTGGCTGCACCACGGCATCTGCGATGAGGCACAGGTGCAGGCGACAATGGAGAAGATGGCCGCTGTCGTGGACGAACAGAACGCCGGCGATCCGGCCTATCAGGACATGGCCCCCGACTTCGGCAATTCCATTGCCTTCCAGGCCGCCTGCGATCTGGTATTCAAGGGCAAGGAGCAGCCCAGCGGCTACACCGAGCCGATCCTCCACGCCCGCAGGCTGGAGGTGAAGGGGTAGGAGCGCCGCGCTCCATCCTTTTTGACTGCCGGGACCTGCGATACTGGTTCGAAACAAACATTTCAGCCCCACCATCGTCACACCCGCGAAGGCGGGTGTCTAGAGCGGCAAGCGACTGTACTGGCGGAAAAATCCCTGGATTCCCGCCTGCGCGGGAATGACCTGGATGGCGGGTTTTTTGTGGACTTTTCTGTTTGAACTGCACCACTACCCGTAGTCTCTCAGATCGTCCGGGGCGTGGAGCAGGGTGCCTTCGTATTTTGGAAGGTCGTCGTCAATCTTGAGCCAGGGAAGCTTGCTCTCGTAGTTGACGTGAAATGTCGGCGCGAAGTTCTCGGGATCTTCGAGGGACGCAGCGTAGAGATGCATGCCGCCGGGATAGTGATCTGCTTCGAAGCCTATTGGAGAGCCGCAGGTCTCGCAAAAGTGCCGTCGCACCCCTTTTGAGCTTTCGAGCGTCTTTGGCGCTGCGCCCAGCCACGTGAAGTTCCGAAGCGGGACGCCGAGCCAGGCGACCAGCGGGGCAGCGCAGTTGCGGCGGCAGTCGTCACAGTGGCAGTAGCAGGCCCAGGTGACCTCGCCTTCGTATTCCCAGCTTGTCTTGCCGCACAGGCAATGGCCTCGAGTGGTCATGGAAACCTCAAATGTGTTCGCGCAACGAAGCGCCATTTGAAATCTTAGACCCCGGAGGCCGGCATTGAAGTAGGCGACAAGCGGCAACTTTTGGTGCCTATCCGGCGTTCGGCGGAGTGTTCTCGCCCTCAGATCTTGTCGAGAAACGCGGCCAGTTCCCCATCCCTCATCTGGACAACATGGGTCTCCTCCGGGAAAGCACCGTTTTGCACATCGGAGATGTACTCCCGGTAGGCGGAAACGCGCTCCTGCTGCAGCCGGTCCCTTTCAGCCGCGAAGTTCCGGTAGACTTTGGCATGGCGCGGAATGTGTCCGCGATTTTCGCCGAGAATGTCCGCCGAGAACAGGTATTGGGCATCACAGCCATCGCCGGAACCCAGAGAGATGGTCAGGAGGGAAGTTCGCGTCGTGAATTCCGCTGCCAGGTCAGCCGCGACCACCTCCAGCTCAACGGCAAACGCCCCGGCATTCTCGAAATCCTTCAGCTGCTGCCAGAGGTTAGCCGCCTGTCCAGCCGTCCTGCCCACCGCCCGGTAGCCGCCGGTCCAGGTCGCCTTCGGCGGCACAAGGCCGAGATGGCAGATGACCGGAACGCCTTCGTTCGCAAGATACTCGACGGTCTTTGGGCTCATGCCGCAATAGATCGATTGCGCGCCGGCATTCATGGCCGCCATGGCGTCGCGGAGGGCTTCGGTGCTGTTGGCATGCTTGCCCCAGGGCAGGCCGAACTGGAAATGCGTGCCCTTTGCAGCCTGGGCAAAATGCGCGCGTTCAGGGATGAAGGCGGTGCCGATCATGTCCATGCCGGCCTCGGCCGCCGCAGCCGCCTCCTCCTCGCGCGCAACCTGAACATAGGCGATCTGCCGCTTGCCCTTGGCCTCAAGCAGATCTTTGACGGTCAATCCTTCCAGGCTCATGGATGTCTGTTCCTCTCCCCGCCGGCTCTCCTGAACCGGCTGATTGTCCGCCAACACGGTGCTGCGGGCAAGCCCGTTTGCGTGCCTCCGTACGGACACACAATTGTGAAGCATGATGCCTTCTCAAGCCGGCGCCGCAATCGGATGATCAGGCCATGGAAGTCATACAAAACGCCGCCTTCGTTTCTGTGGGCCGCGCATGCGGCTTCACCGGCCTCGCTGTCTTCTGCATCATGCTGGGTCTGGCTTTTGACCCTGCACTTTCGGCACGGTCCGGGGGCCTCTTGTGCCTTGGGCTAGCGGCTTACTTGTCCTTCTGTGCCTGGCGCGCGCGGGAGCGGAACTACAAGCGCACTGAAACCTGGCTGATCCTGCCGAAGGACGAGCGTCCTCCCGCGTCCGTGGCCCAAAAAGTCATCGGCGAAGCGTTGCGCGAGACCTATCTCTGGTTCGCGAAGAACGCGGCGCTCCTGGCCGCAATACTCCTGGCCGCCTCGGTAGTTCTCCAGCTTGCCGGCGTGCGCCATTCCTTTGCGGAAGGCCCGCCCGGATCCGCTGCCGGCGTCGTTGGGGTTTCCTTCTCATCAAAGCCGCGGGTCATGCATCCCTAGTCCGGCTGCTTGCCATCGCCGAAGCATTGCACCTATTCTAGCCTGATGGATGCTCAGGTCGAGGCACGGGAAGAGGCGGGCTCACGCCCAACTGCCAATCTGTCCGGTGAGGTGAAGGCCGCCGCCCGCCGTTTCGGGGCCGATGTGGTCGGGATCGCGCCGGTTGAACGCTGGGACGAACACGTGCCCGAGGGGCACCGTCCGGCTGATCTGCTGCCCGGCGCGCGCAGCGTGGTGGTGGTCGGGGCGCGCGGGCCGACGGCCGGCGCCTGGCGCAGTCCCAATCCCAGAGTGATGGAGGTACTCGGCCTCGATTTCGCCAATGACCGTGCGATCGCCGCGCTCACCGGCTGGATCGAAGCGGAACACAGATACCAGGCCATCCAGGCACCGGGTCTTTCGGTGGCCGGCCACATGCCGCCCTTCAGCTACATGCTCGCCGCCGTTCTTGCCGGGCTCGGCACCCGCAGCTTTGCCGCCAACATCGTCCTCAATCCCAAATATGGCCTGCTTTACTATTCCGCCTGCATCACAACGCTCGAGCTGGAACCGGACGACATGCTGGAGCAGGACGTCTGCCCGGCGCCCATGTGCGTGACGCTATACGAGAAGTCCGGCAAGACCCCGTGCCTCGCCGTCTGCCCGGCTGATGAAGGCGGATGCCTGGACGGGACCATTGGCGAGGATGGCCGTATTGCGAGCAACGTCTACAACCGGGAGCGCTGTGTGTCGCGCGCCATGAACTTCGGGCCGGTGGCCTTTCAGAAGGTGATGGCGGACCTGATGAACGATCCCGACCCGGAGCGGCGGCGGGCGAAGGTCCACTCTGATTTCTTCTCGCGCGCCTGTTCGGGCGTAGCCTTCTACAAGGAGAGCGTGGCCCAGTGTTTCGAGTGCATGCGCGTCTGCCCTGTGGGCCGCCAGGAAAGGAAGCTCAGATGACTGCACCGGCCGCCCGTGATCTGGAGGATGCCAGACGTCAGAAACTCAAGGCGCAGATCGAGGATACGGCACGCAAGGGCGGGGCGCTGGTGTTTGGCGTGGCGGATGCGAGCAGTTTTGACGCGGCGCCCGAAGGCCATCGTCCCGAGGACCTTCTGCCCGGCGCCCGGTCCGTCGTTGTTGTCGGCGGCGCCAAGCCGCGCAGCGGCGACTGGGCAAGCCCGAACTTCCGGCACCTGGAACTGAGTACGACCAGCGACCGGGTCACGGCCATGGCGATGAAGCTGGCTCATCTGATCGAGCGCGAACTCGGCTACTATGCGCTCGTGGTGCCTCCCGGTGT
Organism: Pseudomonadota bacterium; assembly: GCA_039030315.1. Lineage (GTDB taxonomy): Bacteria > Pseudomonadota > Alphaproteobacteria > Rhizobiales > CAJQND01 > JAAEUE01. The sequence goes on along the minus strand of JBCCEL010000065.1, from coordinate 13,377 downwards.
GGACGAGGGCCAACAGCCCTTTCTGTCCTTGTCGTTGGCGGCCGAGCTTGCCGGCTGCGGTACGCCCTCACTTGCCGGGCCGGTCCTGCATGGCGAGCATGGCTTCGTCTATCTTGCCGCTCTGATCACCACCCTGCCGCTCCCGGCCGACGGCCCGCCCGACATGCCGGTCTGCCCCGCCCCGGAGTGCATCGATATGTACGAAGAGAATGGCCGGACCCCGTGCACCGCCGTTTGCCCGGCAAATGACGGCGGTTGCCTCGACGGGCGGATCTCGGACGGGCGCTGGGTTGAGCGGACCTATGACCGCGCCCGCTGCACCGCGCGCAGCTACAATCACTGGATCCCGTCCTTCCAGAAGGTGCTGGCCGACACCCTCGATGAGCCCGATGCCGACCGGCGGCGTATGATGATCAACTCCACCCTGTTCACCCGCACCCTGTGGTCGATGACCTATTCCAACATCAGCCAGGGCCAGTGCTTTGAATGTATCCGGGTTTGCCCGGTGGATGCGCGCAGCCGTGAACTCAAGTGAGGCGCCATGAGCTATTTCGTTGATCCGGAAACCTATGAGAAGTACCGCGAGGCGGTGCTGGAGATGTCAAACTCGGTACAGATCAACTTGCCCGAACACCTGCCGCCCGATCAGCGCAAGCCCCCGCGTTCGGATGCGGAAATTGCTGAGGCGCTGGATCTGGACGAGGCCACGGTCCGGGAAATCCGGTGTGTGGCCGAGCGGGAGTACTACGGCCTCGAAGAGTGGCAGAAGGCGCTTGAGTTCAAGGAGCGGACCTGCCGCGGCTATGCCCGTCAGGGTCTGTCTTTCGTCACCAAGAAGTATGTAAAGCGCTGACCATGTCTACAATGGTTGCCGCGCTGGTGAGGGCCGGAACACATTTCGGCGCGCGTGACGCCATGCTGGAAGAGGACGGCACGCGGACGTGCTGGCGCGAGCATGTTGACCGCGTGGCGCGGCTCGCAACGGGCCTCAGGACGCTGGCCGGAGAGCCGGGGTCCTCCCGGTTCGCCGTTCTCGCCCCGAACTCGGTGAGCCAGGCAGAACTGATCCATGCCGGTTACTGGTCAGGCACGGTGCCCGTACCGCTGAACTTCCGCCTCGCACCACCGGAACTGGCAGCGATGCTGAGGGAATCAGAAGCGAAGGTCCTGTTTGCCGGCGCGCCATTCATTGCGGCGGCGGAACAACTAAGGGATGCCGGGTGGGCCGGCGAGGTTCGCACGATTTCGGAAGAAGGCGATGGCTCAACCGGTCAGATCATCGCGGACAGCTCCCCTGCGGAGCCCTTCGCGGCACGGGAATCCGGCGAGGCCATCCTCATGTTCACAGGCGGAACGACCGGCGCGGGCAAAGGCGTGCCGCTCACCCATCAGAACGTGGTCTCGAACGGCCTGCAGGTTGGGCTGGCGCTCGGCGCTTCGCCGCTGGATGTGATGCTGCACGTGGCGCCCATGTTCCATTCCGCCGATCTGCTGGGAACCGCCATCACCCTGGCAGGCGGGGCGCACAGCTATCTTGCGCAGCCTGCACCTGATACCTTCGCCGCGGCGGTTGCAGGCCGCGGGATCACATTCACCATGATCCCGCCGGTTCTGCTGCGCGGCCTGGTACACGGTGGCCTGCTGCAAAAGTTTGTTTTCTCCGGCCTGCGCATATTCATCTCCGGCGGGGCGCCGGTGCCGTTTGATCTCCTGCGGCGCGCCCAGGAACATGTTCCGAATGGCAGCATGGTGCAGGGCTACGGTCTCACCGAGACCTCACCCATCCTCACCTTCATGCATTTGCGCCAGGCAGAGGCGATTGCCGGTGGAGAGTCGGATGCCTGCCGGTCCGCGGGCCTGCCCCTGGCAAATGTCGAGACCAGGCTGATTGGCAGGGAAGGCAGCACTGTCCCGGAGGGCGAGCCCGGTGAGCTGGCGGTCCGTGGTCCAAACGTATTCGGCGGCTACCTCAACCGCCCGGCGGAAACGGCCGATGCGTTTCACGATGGCTGGTTCCGAACGGGTGACATCGCGCGCATCGACAGCGAGGGCTTCGTCCACATCATCGACCGCAGCAAGGATGTGATCATCACGGGCGCGGAAAACGTCTATTCGGCCGAGGTGGAGGCGGTGCTGTCGGCGCATCCGCAAGTCTCCGAAGCTGCGGTCATCGGGATCCCGGACGAGAAATGGGGTGAGCGCGTCGCGGCGATCATAGTGCCCGCTTTAGAGGGTCTGGATGAAGAGGCGCTTGGCGCCTTCTGCCGGGAGAGAATTGCCGGCTTCAAGATCCCGCGTCAGGTCTTTCTCGTTTCCGAATTGCCCAAGAGCCCGCTTGGCAAGGTGCTGAAAGGAGAGCTTCGCAAGGCCTATGCGACCGGTCATTCCTCCAGCACGACCTCGAAACCCTCAAACTGAGGCGGCCCGAGATAGAGGTGCTTGTGCGCACCGGCATTCCGGTGGGCAGCGCGGAAGTTCTCCGATCGGGTCCAGTTCAGGAAGTCCTCGCGGGTCTCCCAGATGGTGTGGGATGCAAACAGGGTATGGTCGTCGGCCTGGGGCCCCCGCAGCATGCGGAAGTCCTTGAATCCCCCGACGCCGGCCAGCCGGCCGGTGCGGCTGCGCCAGATCTCGGTGAATTCTTCCTCAGAGCCGAGGGCGACTTTGAAACGGTTCATGGCGATAAACATTTTTTCTCTCCGTTCCGGGATCAGCCATAGGCATGGCCGATGAGTGCGTAGCGGTGCAGCTTGCCGGTGCCTTCAGGCAATGGAGCATTGGCCATTGCGATGACGTGATCGACTTCCTGCAGGCCCAGCCGGTTCAGCCATTCCGTATCGGCGAAAGCATCAGTGATATCAACCCGGACGAACGAACCCTGGTGCGCGAGTGCCACATCGCTGATCAGCCGTTCGGCATCTTCGCAGGTTCTTGCCAGCACAGGCCCAATCACGCTTCCGCGCCCGAATGGCCGGGTGACTGCAATGGCCGCTGGTGTCTGCGCATCGCCCAGAACATTCAAGGAGCCGCTCTCAATTGCCGGGCCCAAAACGCTGCACCGGTCATAACCAACGGCTCCCAGGTCGGCCTGTGAGAGGGCGTCCGCGAGAGCCTCGTGATCCGGATCGAAAGTGCTGCAACGGCCCGACGGCTGGCCATTGCTGGCGACGACCCCGTGAAACTGCCGGACCTCGCCGCAAACAGCAAAGCCTTCGCTCTCGTACAGCGAGGCCGCCATCCTGGTCGCATGAAGCAATACGGATCGGCCGGAAAGCTCCTTCATAGCGTGGCGGAACAGCACCCGTCCGAGCCCTTGCCCCTGCCGGTCCTGCCGGACGAGGAGGAGGCCGAGGCTCGCAACGCTGTCGCCGAATTGCCAGGTAAAGCAGCTGCCGATGAGTTCGCCCCGCTCCAGCGCCGCATATCCGCGGCCCGTGCGCAGGGCAAACGCCAGATCGTCAACAGTGTGCGGCCAGCGGAAGCTCAGCGACAGTTCGCGCAGCGCCGGCAGATGCCGAGTGGTGAAAACTCCGATATCCATGGCCTCTCCGGTTGGCAGTACCCGCCGCCCACCAATCCAGAGAGGCACAGGCGTGCCGTGCCTTCTCTGTTTCGCGTCATGTTCTGTGGTGAGGGGCCTCTGCATCCAGCCGCCGGCGGATGGCGGCCCACTCAAGCTCGCCTTCATAGCCGTACCAGTCGCTGGCGGCCATATCTTTCAGGTGCCGTGTCTGCTCGTTCTCCGGAATGGTGCGGATCTCGACCCCCGCAGCCGCCGTTTCCTGGACCTGCAGCTGAACCGCACACGCCTGATCGAGGTAGAAGGAACGGAAGAAGGCCTCGCCGGCATCGCGTCCGAAGACGAAGGCGCCGTGCCATGCCTCCACGACCATCTTCCGGCCTCGCCCCGCGGCCAGCAGTCCGCTGAGGAAATCATCGGTACATTCGAACTCGTAGTCGGTGTAGCCGATCACCTCGCCGCCGCCGATCATCAGATTGGCCTGGCTGTATGGCCCGACACCCGCTTTCTGCGCCGAAACCCCCATGACCGCCTTGGTGTGAATGTGCATGATGCAGTTCATCTCCGGCTCAGCCTCGAAGAACAACTTTCCGACCTCTGTTGCCGACGGGTTGGGCTCCCCGTTCTCCGGATTGTGTTTGCTGCGGTCAAAACCCACCTTGATGAGATTGGACGCCGTGATTTCCTCATGAATCCAGCCGTAGTGATGCGTAAGCAGGGCGTCCTCGCCAGGGACCCGCAGTGCATGCCACTGGTCGGTGAGATCGGTTAGCCGGTGCTTCACCAGTGCATGATAGATCGCGGCAAGCTCGCCCCGGGCTTCCCACTCCGTGTCGGAACAGTTTTCCGGGCGCTGTAATCGGCGGTCTGGATACGGGCACCATGCTGCTCGTCGCGCTGGGTTACCTGGACGGCCACTCCGCCGTGCTCCACCACGAAGCGGAGCCCGGGTTCCGCGAACATTGGCCGGAGATCGACGTCCTGGACGCGATCTACTACTTCGACAGCCAGAGGCTTACCGCCGCCGGCGGAACCGCGACGGGGGATGCCATGCTGGCCTGGATGGCTTCGACGGGAAACGAGGAACTTGCCTTGCGGACATCCGAGGCCATGGCGCATGGCAGCATACGGCCAGGTTCCGATCGCCAGCGGACGCGGCTGGCCGTTGATCCGGTGATTGGGGGCATGGTGCGAATCATGAGGAACCATCTCGCTGCTCCGCTCCCGGTCACGGCAATCGCCAGGCGCATGGATGTCAGTCCAAAGGTCCTCCGGTCCCGCTGCGAGAAGCTGCTCGGCGAAACGCCGGCGTTGCGCTATCTTGGCATGCGGCTTGACGCTGGCCGGGACCTGCTCGGCAGCACGGCCATGCCGGTGAGCGAGATCGCGGCTGCGACCGGATTTGCCACGCTGTCCGGCTTCTCGCGGAGCTTCAAGTCGAGATTTGGCGCTGCGCCCAGCCATTTTCGGAAGGCCTCGCGCTCCTGCTGACCGCGAGGGCCGTCGGCCAATCCGCGGGCAGACCTCTCACAAACCTGTGACAACCGGAACCTTTGACGGCCCGGCCCGTAGATACTGGCATCGTTTCATCGGGCCGGTCCGGCCACAAGCGTTCAGGAGTGAGAACAAGAAGATGAAAAGAAGGAATGTCCTGCTGGGGCTTGCGAGTGTTCTGGCCACAGGCGTGGCGGCCTCAGCCGCGTCTGCGGCCACGCGGTTCAATTTCACGGCGGCTGCCGCGCCGGCACCCCGGCCGCGCCGCCGCCGTCGGAAGGCTGTACGGCAGGCGAGGCCCTCCAACTACAAGGGCAAGGAGTTCGTGGCCTACGATACGGACGAGGAGCCCGGTACGATCATCGTCGATACCGGCGAGCGTGCGCTCTACCTCGTGCTGGAAGACGGCGAGGCGCTGAAATACGGTGTCGGCGTCGGGCGCGCGGGCTTTGCCTGGAAGGGCGCGGCACACATTAAGCGCAAGGCGAAATGGCCGAACTGGTATCCGACCGAGAACATGCGCCGGCGCGAGTGGAAGAAGCGGCGCCGCCGTCTGCCGCGGATGGTCAAGGGCGGCCCGAACAACCCGCTGGGCGCCCGCGCCCTCTATCTGTATCAGGGCGACGTCGATACGCTGTACCGTATTCATGGCACCAATAATCCCTCCTCGATCGGCCATGCCCGCTCGAGCGGATGCATTCGGCTGTTGAACGAAGAGATCATCGATCTCCACAAGCGGGCCAGGGTCGGCGCCAAGGTGATTGTCGTCTAGCAGCAAGTCGTGTGAGACAAGGTTCGACGTGAGCAAATGATAATGGGCGGAGAAAACGTTCAGGACGCCTTCCGGAAGGCGGTGCAGACGGAGCTTGATGCGCTCTACCGCACCGCGTGCAGGATGCTGTTTGACCGGGTTGAGGCGGAAGATGCGGTGCAGGAGACGCTGCACAAGGCGTGGCGCAACCTCCACCGGTTCACGCCTGGTGCGGAGATGCGGCCGTGGCTGTTCCGTATTCTGAATAATACATGTCTTGATCATCTCCGTGCCCGCGCCCGGCGAAAGAATGTGCCGTTCGATGCGGAGACGGCGGACATGCTGGGCCTGGAATCCGAAGAGCGCCGGCCTGACGAGTTCGCTGCCAACCTGCAGCTCGGCCGCCGTATCGAGGCGGAGATGGCCAAGCTCTCCGCCGACCACCGGGCCGTCGTCCAACTGGTGATTGTCGAACAGTTTTCCTACGAGGAAGCCGCCCAGACACTGGACATTCCCGTCGGCACCCTGCGCTCGCGGTTGAGCCGGGCCCGGGCCAGCCTGTGCGCGGGTCTGGCCGACTATCTCCATTCCGAAGGCCAGCCGGAGCCGGGCCGTACGCCGGCGCGCCTGAGACTTGTGAAGTGAGGCCGAACCCATGACAACCGGAAAACCTGTCATCGAGCTTGAGGCTTATGTCGACGGCGAATGCAGTCTGGACGACAGCGTCAGGATCAGGGCTGAACTGGAGAAGGATGCCGCGCTGGCAAAGTCCGCCGGCCAGCTTGATGCGCTCAATCACGTGCTGAGAGCCGAGGCGGAGGCGGAAACGGCGCCAGACCATCTGCGGGCCGCCATGTCAGCAAAGTACGGCGTTCCCACAGAGGCGCAGGCGCCGTCCGGCTGGCGCGGCCGGCTCGGCCGGCGCGGTTTCTTGTTTGGCGCCGGCAGTGCGCTTGCGGCCGGTGTTGCCGGGGTGGCGGTAGTGTCCGGCTTCCAGGGACTGGGTTCCCAGCCCGAAACTGCAGTTGAAACGTTCTTCCATGATTTTGAGACCTATCTTGCCAAGGACAAGTCCATCGACATCGCCGAAACCAGCATGATCCGGCTGGCCGAGTGGTATGGTTCAAGGCTGCCCTTCGAGCTGCCGCCAGTCGGCTCGTCCGCCAAGAGCGCATCGCTGATCGGCGGGCGGCTGTGCTGGCTGCTGGAGCGCCGTCTCGCCTCTCTGAGCTATGAGGCGCCGGAAGGGTCGATGGTGCTCTACATCATGAACGGGGACGGAATTGCCGTTCCGGAAGGCCAGGAAGACCCGTCCATAGGACGCAGCGTCTCCTGGCACCGGTCCTCGGGCAATACCAGCCTGGTCTGGCGGTCGGGTGAATTGCTCTACGTCATGGTCAGCCAGCTGGAACTGCGGCGCCTGATGTCCGTCGCCCGCGAGCTGCTGGGCTGATCCCTGAGGGCCTGCTCCCCGCGCCCATTCAACAAGGAGGAAGACAATGAAAACCATCGGACGCCGTGGGCTTATTCTCGGAGGTGGTGCGATTGTAGCAGGCGCAGGCGCGTTTGCGCTGCTCAAGTCAGGCGGAGGTCATGTCGCCACGGCCAGGGCCTTCTCCGGATCTTCCAATCTCGCCTGGGAGCCGCCGCATGGTGACAGGTGGCTGGGTGCGGAAGACGCGCCGGTTACCGTGATCGAGTTCGCGTCGGCAACCTGTCCTCATTGCGCGAACTTCCACAAGGGCACCTGGCCCAAACTCAAGGAAGAATACATCGATACCGGCAAGATCAAGTTCATCATGCGGGAGTTTCCGCTGGATCACCTGTCACTGGCCGGATTCATGGTAGCCCGCTGCGCGCCCGACGGCCGTTACTTCGACATGCTGGATGTACTGTTCAAAAAGCAACGCACCTGGACCGGGCATGACCCGCGCGGCGAGCTCTTCAAGATCGCCCGCCAGGCCGGCGCCACGCAGAAGAGCTTCGATGCCTGCCTGGTGAACGAGGATCTTGCCAAGGGCATTGCAGAAGCGCGCGACCACGCCTCCAGCAAGCTTGGCGTCGCATCCACCCCGACTTTCTACATCAACGAGACCAAGCTCACCGGCAACCAGCCGATCTCCGCCTTCCGGAAGCATATCGACGGCTATCTCGACCAGACGGGATGAATCGGCAGCAGGGTCAGCGTTCCGACCAATCTACTTAAAGCACCTCTCTGCCGTCCTCGGCCGCCAGGCCGGGGACGCAGGGCTTTTGCACTCAGTGACCCGCTGTCCCGGTCCTGCGGATCAAGCCCGTGGGGGCGGGCTTCGGACAGCACTGATCGGTCAATCCAGGAGGACCTCAGCTCGAAGGCTTGGCGAAGCGGTCCGCGTGGGAGCGGAAGACGGTGCTCAGATAGCTGCTGTCGTGGACGCCGTGCAGGGCATCCCTGCGTGTGCCGCCACCATCCAACATCAGGAGGGTGATGTGGCCGACGCCGTGTTTTGTCGCGAGTGCCCGGCCTTTTTCCGACTTGATATTGGCCACGAGAAACTGAAGCTCATCGCTGCCGAAGTCGCCCATGGCCTTCCGGGCCTGCCGCTGCAACTCGGTGCAGCGCGGACAGCTCGGGTCATGAATCTGCACGACAGTCGGGATGCCGTTGCCGATCTTCGAGAGATCCCCCTCGGCGATCGTGGCCGTGACCTCATCGATGAGATACCAGCCGCCGCCAACGGCCAGCGCGCCGACCACGCCCCAGCTCTTGGCAAAGTCGAGAAACTGCCTGCGGCTCTTGGTTGGCGGAGCCTTTGTCGCCGCATCCGTCTGGGGGCCGGATTGCGGCCTGGACTGCTTTGACCGGGTCTTGCGCTTGGCTTTCTGTCTTTTCATGCTGGTCCCCTTCCACGGCATCCATCAAAGGCTCCGGACAGTGCAGGGGAGCCCATGATGTGATTACGCCGGTGCCGCGGAAAAGGTTCCGGTCTCAGGGCGTATCGTCCGCCTGCGGCCGCGGGCGGCGGAACACCCTGTCCTGAAACGTCAGGTAGTGGCCGACCTGCGCCGCTTCCTCCTCTGTGGACCACTGAAGCAGCGGAGCGACGATCCGGGCACTTCTTTCGACCTCGGGACTTGTGAGTTTCCGCCGCCAGCCAAGTCCGGTCCGGCGCAATAGAACATCGGTCAGCGTGCGGGCATGCTCCCGTGTGACGCTGAGTTCGAGGTCGGCGATGCGCACATCCGGTTCGTCCGCCAGCAGTGGAGGCGAGTTGCCGCCGCTCGAGAACGCAAACGCCGATGTGTTGACGCGCCTCTTCGGCCTGGACGGCTGCAGTTTCGAGCGTACCGCAGCGAGCACGTCGCGTCCTGCACTTCGGTGGGTCATGATCGGTCCGCCGGTGAGAGCGAGCACGCCTGGCAGGCCGCGGTTCTCAAGATCATGCAGTGTCCGCGGCGCCCGGCCGATTTTGGTTTGCCCGCCGCTATGCGTCAGCGGGCGGACGCCGGCCCACGTCCACATGACATCGGCCCTGCTGAGCCGTCGGCCGGGAAGAAGCCTGTTGGTCTCCTGGATGAGAAAGTCGATCTCTTCGTCCGTGGCGGCAACGTCTGTCGCGTCACCCTCGAACGGCGTTTCGGTAACACCGATCGAGAACAGATTCTTGTGATGCGGCAGGACATAGTGGGGCTGGCCCAGGCTGTTCAGGCCGGCGATGCCGAACCCTTCATAAGCGTCAGGCATTTCCACGATCAAATGTGTGCCCTTGGTGGCCTCGATCAGAGGACGTGAGGCCGGCAGCAGGCCGTCGATCCACGTCCCGGCCATATTGAGCACGAGGGAAGTTCTCACCTCTGCGGGCTCGAGATCGGGCTTGTTTGAGGCGATCAGTTGAACCGTCCAGGTGCCGTCCTCGTCCCGGCTGCCAAGGCGGGCCGTGCAATAGGTCTGCAGCGTTGCGCCATTCCGCTCCGCATCAAGCGCCATGTCTGCGCAGAACCGTTCCGGCCATTCAAACTTGAACTCGTTGTAGACCGCGACCGCCTTGATGCGATGCGGGTCCTGCAGGTCGTTGAAGAAGGGGAGCTTGTCCGGGAAATCGCGTGTCACGATCTCCTTGTCGAACCCAAAGCCGCCGTCACCGAGAAGTTGCAGCAGGCTCAGGCCGGCGCGCAGGTGCCAGGCCTTGAACTCGGCATCATCCCGCACAGGAAAGCACATTCTGTAAGCGCGGATGCGGTCACCACCGTCTCTCAGATGCTCGCTGACCCCGAGCATGGCCTGGCGCGCGCCCTTTAGGGCGTCGAGGAACCTGCCCGGATTGAGGCCGAAATGCCGGACAGGGTTCGGGGCCTCGAAAAACCGCAGGCCCGGGTGAAGCATCCGCGCGGATCTGCCGCTGGCGCCGGAGCCAAAGTCCTCCTTTTCCACCAGCAGGCATTCATAGCCGGCCGCGGCCAGCTGCTGTGCCGCGCTCGAACCATTGATGCCGCCGCCGATGACGACGACGTCGAACGTTCGTCCATGTAGCTCGGGATAGGCGACGGGCATGGGCCGGCACTCTCCGGCCTCCATGCAGGTTTGGCAAGAGCGGGGTTCGGGCGTGTCCGCGTATGCCAATGAGATTTGCCGCCTGCTGGACGCGCCGGCCCTTGTCTCTACAGGGGCTTGGCTGCGAAAAGGGGCGGTCTGCCGTTTCGGCCGGACAGGAGCACCGCCAATGCCGACATGTCAGTATCAGCCCGGCGCCACCGGACCTTTGGACGGTATCCGCGTGGTGGACATGACGCGGCTTGCCGCCGGGAACATGGTCACGCATCTGCTGGCTGACTTCGGGGCTGAAGTGATCAAGGTAGAACGTCCCGGAGTCGGGGACGACCTGCGCCGTTTCGGTGAAGCGCAGGTGTGGTGGAAGGAGTATGCCCGCTCCAAGAAGAGCTTTACGCTCGATTTCCGCAGCGAGGATGGCGCAAAGCTCCTCGACCGGCTCATCTCACAGTCGGATGTGCTCGTGGAGAATTTCGTTCCCGGCACCCTGGAAAAATGGGGCATCGGCCCCGATGTCCTGCTTGGAAAACATCCCGATCTCATCATCGTTCGGGTGTCCGGCTGGGGCCAGACCGGACCCTACCGGACCAGACCGGGCTTCGGCACCCTGATCGAGGCGCTATCCGGTCTTGCGGCGATGACGGGCTTTGAAGATTCCCCGCCTCTGCTGCCGCCCCTCGCCCTTGCCGACATGGTCGCCGGCACTGCCGGTTTCGGCGCGATCACCACCGCACTGTTTGCCCGCGAGAGGGGACGGGCGAGGGGCCAGGTCATCGACCTGTCCCTGTTCGAGCCGCTCTTCAGCGTCATCGGTCCCTGGGTTGCCCACTACAAGGCGACCGGCAAGGTGCCGCAGCGCATGGGCAACAGGACCGAAGTGGCCGCCCCGCGCAATGTGTATGTCTGCGCTGACGGCAAGCATCTCGCCCTGTCCGCCTCCATGCAATCCATGTGGGAAAAGGTTGCTCACGCCATTGGCCGCCCGGAGCTTGTCGAGGACGAGCGCTTCCTGACGACCCTCGACCGGGTCCGCAACAACGACGATCTTGACGCCATCGTGGCGGCCTTCATGGCGCAGCGGACGCTGGAAGACAATCTGGCCCATTTCGAAGCTGCGGGGGTGACGGTCGGGCCGATCTGCGATCCGTCCGATCTGATCGGCCACGAATACATCCTGGGGCGCGGCGTCGTGCAGGACTATCCGGATGACGATCACGGTACCATTCCGCTGCACGGCATCTATCCGAGGCTGAGCGAGACACCGGGCGCCGTGAAATCGCCTGCTCCGAAGCTGGGGGAGCACACCGACGATGTCCTTGAGGAGCTGGGCTGCAGCGCAGCCGAGCGGGAGAGGCTCCGGAAAGCGGGTGTGGTCTGATGTGGCGGTCCTTCCTTTTTGTTCCGGTGCTGGAAGAACGGTTTCTGGCCAAGGCGGCCGAACGCGGCGCCGATGCCGTCATCCTGGATCTGGAAGCCAGCATCATTGCATCCCGGAAAGCTGAGGCGAGGGAGGCGCTGCCGGCGGCCATCGACCGGCTGGCCGCACAGGGCCAGGACGTCGTGGTGCGGGTCAACATGCTCTGGCGCAACGCCCTTGCCGATCTTGAAGAGGCCATCAGGCCAGGGGTGAAGGCCATCGTCCTGCCAGGCTGCTCTTCGGCAGCACAGACACAAGCGGTGGATGCGATCATCGCGGAACTGGAAGACGAGGCGGGCCTGGAGCCGCAAGGCGTCGGGCTTATCCCGTTGATCGAAACCGCTGCCGGTGTCGTGGCGGCGGCGGAGATCGCTGCTGCGGCAGAGCGGATCGTGGCCCTGACTTTCGGGGTGGAAGACTATCTGGCCGATATGGAGACCCATGCCCACCCGGAGTTTCTGGCCACTGCCGGTCTCTCCATAGCGCATGCGGCGCGGGCCGCGGGCAAGGCGCCGCTGGTGGTTCCCGAAACGATAGCGGACCTGCAGCAGCTGGACGCCTTCGAAACTGCCGCGCTGAAGGGCCGGGCCATGGGTTCGGTGGGGGGCTTTGCCGTACATCCGGTTCAGGTAGAGATTCTGAACCGGGTGTTCTCGCCAACGCATGAGGAAATCGAGTGGGCCAGCCGGGTCGTCGCCGCAGCGGAGGAAGGCGCCGCCGCGGGGCGCGGGGCGATTTCCCTGGACGGCCGGATGATCGATCTCCCGATTGAGCGGCGGGCCCGCAAGCTCCTGGCACGGGCAGCTGCCCTGAAGGACTGAGGTGGGATCCTGTTCCGGCAATCAGTTGGCAGAACCTGCCCGGTTCCGCTACGCTCGGGCAGCATGTTCTTTTATCCGCGAAACCGTAACCGGCCGTTTCATCTCGGCTCCTATCCCCTGGAAGTCCTGCCACGCGACAGCGCACTGGAGGGGCCGGAGGCGGAACGCCCTCAGCGGCCGGTTCCCGCGCCCCGGTCTCCGGCAGTGGCCGGCTCCCTGTCTGAAGCCCTGCGCAAGTATACTGATATCTTCGCCGCCAGCGCCTCAGGCGATGTGGCGCCCGCCACAGCGCCTGTGCCCGACGACCTGGACCTGCGCGCAACAGACGTCAAGGGCGGCGGTTACTTCATGGATGCCGACCAGATGGGCATCTGCAGGCTGCCGGCGAATGCCTGGATCGAAGGGATCGAGCCACAGGCCCATGGTTTCGCCGTCGTCATCCTGGTGGCCGAACCCCGTCAGCCGGAGGAGGGGAACCTGGCGCGGGCCTGGGTCGGCGGGGCCGAAGCCGACATCGCGGCCTTCCGGGCCGCCGAGATTGCCGTGTGTCTGGCCGGCCATATCCGCAACATGGGCTTTGCGGCGCACGCCCATGTCAGCGGCGAAAGTTTGCTGGACCTGGAGCGGCTCGCCGTGCTCGCCGGACTTGCTCTCAGGCGAGGGGACCGGCTGGACAATCCCTACATCCGCTCCGGCTTCCAGCTCGCTGCGATCAGCACGGCCTATTCCATGGCCTGCGATGCGCCTCTTGCCGCGTCTGCGGGAGATGCAAAGGGCCTGCGCTACTGGTGGGGCATCAACGGAGCCCGCTCGGGCCGCGAGATCAACCGGCGCGCCCGCCGGGCG
>JBCCEL010000064.1:0-21624 GCA_039030315.1 Pseudomonadota bacterium | reverse complement strand
GTATGAACCAGCGCCGGCCGCGCGGCTGCTACGGTCTTTCTGATCGAACTGAAACTGCCGCCCAGGATGCGGGCGTGAACCCCTCTGTCAGCCAGTTGCTGCAGCCAGGGGTTCTCTCCATGCTCCTGATAGAGCAAGACTTCGACTTCGAACCCGGCGCGCCTCTGGCAGTCCGCCAGGAGCGCGATGTGGCTCTCAATCCCGCCTATGGCGCTCGAGTCCACCAGATGCCAGAGAGGCTCAGACCTGTTCATTGATAAAATCCCATCCAAGAGCTCTGCCCTCAAGCTTGCGCGACAGCCGGGGCAGTAAGCGCCGGATCCGCCGGGCCTGACGCGCCAGCTCAGCGCCGAGAGTAGGGTTGTACCTGTCGTTGAGGATCAGACCGGAAACCCCGACCTGAGCCGAGCCGAGCGTGGCGGCAAGCTGGCTCAGGCCGGACCTGGTCAGCCGCTGAGGCAGACAGACCAGGTAGAGAAGTTCGCAAGCCTTGGCGGCTACAAGCGGGCTGAAGCCGGTCAACACTTCCTCGGGACTGGGAATGTCCAGGAGCACCAGATCATACGCTTCAATCTGCTCGTCGAGCATGGTGCGAAAGGCTGCCGGATCATCCAGCCACCTGGGCAGGGGATCAAAAATTGGCACGTGCAGACGATCAGGTCCGCTATCGTGGTAGCGGTAGTAACAGGACAGCTCCGTCGCGACTGACAGATCCGGAATCTGATCAATACCCAGCCAATGGCTGATATCGAAATCGATGAGCAGAACATTGCGCCCGCTCTTTGCCACCCGTTGGGCGCAAGCTGCAGCGAGACTTGTGGTTCCCGCGCCGAGTTCGCTGCCCATGAAGCCCGCAGGACCGGACGTTTCAGACAGCGGCCCGAGAAAGAGGCTGTTGAGCTCGTCGACCCAAGCTTCCTGGAAGTCCGGCGCATCGAGCCTCATGTCATGCCCCCAGTCCTGCGATAAACAGCGCCAGGGGCAGCACGTCTTTCAGGCCGTTCATCGCCTTGTACCAGATACTGTCCTTCTCGAACGGCACATATATGGTGTCGCCCGGCCGCACCGTCGGGAGCCGGTCGAGATCTGCTGACTTGGCAAACTTGACCAGATCGAACAGCCTGGCTTGCGTCCGCTCACCCATGTTCACAACGACGATCTTCTCCGTCAGCGCGTCCTTAGTGGGACCGCCGGCCTCGGCCAGCAGGTCGAGCATGGTCATGCGTTCGTTCAGGCGGAACCGTCCCGGCTTCGACACCGCACCCAGCACCCGGACCGTCGTGGCGCCCGTGTTGTCGAGCCAGTGCCGTTCGCGGTGCGGCACGAAAATCACGTCTTCCGGGCGAACCTGCGGCAGGAGCCGGCCATCCCCCGTCTCGAAGTAGCGCGCAAGGTTGACCCTCGAGATGCGCGCATCCTTCCGGCCCCGGTGTGAGATCCGGATGTTGCGAAGGTCGGCATCCTTGGTGGGACCATCAGCGGCGGCGACAATATCGAGGAAGTTCTTGTTGGTATCGAATGCATAGCGGCCAGGCGACCCAACCTCACCCATGATGTAGATTGAGCGCGATGAGGGCTGTTTGGCCCATTGGGATTTGCTGTCCGAGGGATCGCGCGGCAGCTCGGGAACAAAGATCACGTAACCGGCCCGGATGCTGGGGACCCTGCTCAGACCACCACCGGTCTTGAGGAACCGCTCCATGTTGAAGATCACGGGTTCGGCAACGTCATCCATCTTGCGCAGGATCTGGATGCTAGCCACGTCGCCGCGCTCGCTCGGCCCGCCCGCGTGGGCGAGTAGGTCGAACAATGACATCTCGTCCGACCATGCATAGCGTCCCGGCTTCACGACCGATCCCATAACGTGGACCGCACGGTCGGGCGGCGTCTGCAACCAGGACGCATCATTCGCCTGGAGTTTCTGCGGCAGCAGGATTGTATCGCCCGGAGAAATCCGGGGAGGTTGCTCTCCCGATCCAAGAGCGAAGGCGGCGAGATCGAATTCCACGACCCGCCCGTCTGGCTTCATGATCCGGACTTCCTTGGTCTCGGCATACCGGGTTGGACCGTGAGCGATGGCCAGTACGTCAATCAGTGATTGCCGGTCCCTGATCTTGTAGACGCCGGGCTTCGTCGCTTCGCCGATAACGTTGACTGAGGAATCCGCACTCCAGTCGCGGCGCAGATCGGGAAAGAAGATCACGTCGCCGGGCTTCACACTCGGGAGCAGGCTCTCGTTTCCGGTTTCAAGGTAACTGGCCAGATCGACGGTGGAGACCCGGCTCACATGGCCATTGCGATGGGAGATGCGGATGCCGCGCAGATCCGCATGCTCTGTAGGCCCGTCTGCCGCAGCAACAATGTCCAGGAAATTCTTGTTTGCATCGAAAGCAAAACGCCCCGGAGTTCCGACCTGGCCGATAATGTAGATTGAGCGCTCGGACGGCTGCTTGGTCCACTGGGATTTGTTGTTGGAAGGATCACGCGGCAATTCGGGAACCAGCAGCACGTAACCTGCCCGAATCCTCGGAACCCGGGAAAGATCCCCACCGTCCTTGAGAAACGCCGCCATATTGAAGCGAATGGCATCCGCCTTTTGGCCCTGCCGCTTCAGGATAGTGATGTTGGCGATGTCCCCCCGCTCGTTCGCCCCTCCGGCGTGAGCGAGCAGATCGAAGATCGACATTTCGTCCGACCAGGGATAGCGCCCAGGCTTGTTGACAGCACCCATGACCTGCACGGCGCGCTTGGGAGAGATTTTCAGCCAGGAGATTTCGTTGGCTTCCAGCTTCTCCGGAAGCAGGACCGTGTCGCCCGGAAAGAGCACCGGCAATTTGGCGCCCGAACCGTCGACATAGGCGGCAAGATCGAACGGCTGAACAGATCCGTCCGACCGGAGGATGCGAAGGTTCTTGGAATCGGCAAAGCGCGTAGGCCCGCTTGCCAGCGCCAGTCCGTCGATAATCGTGGCGCCCTTCTTGATGGCATAGGCTCCGGGCTTGCCCACCTCTCCCAGAACGTTGATGGTTGTGCTGCCATTCCAGTCCCGCCGGAAGTCGGGAAAGAAGATCACGTCGCCAGGCTTGACGCGTGGCAACAGCGCTTCGTCACCAGTGTCGAAATAGCGGGCAAGATCAAAGCTTGTGACCCGTTTTGCACCTTCCCCGCGATGTGAGATTCGCACGTTTCTGAGATCCGCATTCTCGGTTGGTCCGTCTGCGGCGGAAATGATGTCAAGAAAGCTCTTGTTGGTGTCGAAGGCATAGCGGCCGGGCGAGCCCACTTGCCCGATGATGTAGATCGAACGCTCGCTCGGCTGGCGCGTCCATGCTGACTTGTTACCGGTCGGATCCTGCGGCAGTTCAGGCACCATCAAGATGTAGCCGGCGCGAACCTCGGGCAGATCGGAGAGGGCGCCGCCTTCAGCCAGGAATTTCTCAAGATCAAAGATTTCCGGCATTGCCCGGCCATCTTCACGGCGCAGAACCTTGATATTGGTGACGTCACCCTTTTCCGTTGGGCCGCCGGCGTGGGAGAGCAGGTCCACGAGGGTCATCTCGTCCGACCAGGGGTAACGTCCTGGCCGGCGCACCGCGCCCATGACATGGACGGCGCGGGATGGGGGAACCTTCAGCCAAGCCGCCTGCTGGGCTTGCGTCTTTTCCGGCACCAGGATGGCGTCGCCTGGATGGATCGGCGGCGGCGTACCCTTGCCGTTCTCGGTAAAGCCGTTGAGGTCGAAGGTCTCAACGCTGCCATCAGCCCGCAGAATTTTTATCTGCCGGGTATCGGCAAACCGGGTCGGACCGCCCGCGTTCGACAAAATATCTATGAACGAAGCACCCGCCTTGGACTCAAAGGCCCCGGGACGCGCCACCTCGCCGATCGCGTAGACCGTCTGTGCGCCGCTGCGGATCTCCTCCACCTGCTTGGGAACGAAGATGATGGCGCCGGGGCCAATCTCCGGCATGCGGGAAGCATCGCCCGACTCCAGATAGCCCTGGAGGTCGAAAACTCTGGGGGCACCCAGGTTGATGACCTTGATCTGCTCGACCGAGGCATAGCGCGTCACGCCACCGGCCCGCATGATCAGGTCGATCACGCTCATGCCCGGCTTGAAGGCAAAGATTGCCGCGTTCTTCACCTCTCCGAAAATCTTGACCGAGCTGCGTTCCTCGCCGCCGTCCCCGGCCTGCGCAAGGGTCCGGGCGTCGAAGTCGATCTTGACATTGCCAGTGAGCGGCGATGCCGGCACGAAAATGGTGTCCAACGGAAGGAGTTCCGGCAAGATGCGGGCATCGCCGGTGTCCAGAAAACGCTTGTAGTTGAACACGAGCTTGGTGTCGCCGCGGCGCACCTGGATCTGGTCCAGCTGTGCTCCGGCTTCCAGCCCCCCCGCAGCGGCCAGCGCCACCTGGACGCCGCCAGCAGCATCAATTTCCACCAGGCCCGGCTTTTTGACATAGCCAGAAACAGTCAGCAGGAGTTTACGCGATTTCACTCGCAGGGACAGCTGGTCGAGGCTCTTGAAGGCAATGCCGAGTTTCTTGCGTACCGCATCCAGCGCCTCACCGGCCGTCAGCCCGGCCAGTTGTACCGGTCCGATTTCCGGCAATTCTATGGTGCCGCTACGGTCAATGCTGAAATCGACCTTGAACGCATCCTCGCCCGGCAGGGAAACCGAAATCACGTCGCCGATGCGCAGGGGCGCATCGTCCGCAGCGCGCGCGTGTTCTTCCGCCCAGCCGCTGACAATAACGATCAGCAGCGCGACAAGCGCCGATGCGCAGAACCGGTGAACGCAACTTCCCATGTTCAAAGCCACAAACAAACAATGACTAACCGGCGGGCCCGCCCGCTATGCGGTCCAGAATGCGCTCCGCCCGGTGGAGGTCTTCATCAGCCTCGGCATAGAGGTCTGCCCGGAGCGCGCGATGGGCCCGGACAACAAGGTCCTCTGCCTGACGCATTGCGGCGGGGTGGCTCTTTCGGGCTCCGGCGGCATCCATACGCTCTATCCGAAGTGCTGTCTGCCGGACCGGCTCGGACAGAGTGACATGGCGTTCCGCGAGCCCGCCGCCGCCAGGCGTGGGCCAGAGCACGCATCCCGCCATGGTGGCCGAGAAGAGTGGTACGACAATCAGCCATCGGAGGCCGGACAATGCAGATTGACGGCTAACCTGGCTCATTGGCCGGCCTGCGCCAGGAGATCATGCACCCGCATGTGTCTGAGGATCCGATCCGGCTGCCCGCTGAGGTTACTCAGTGAAAGCAGCAGGCCCTCCGACTTCAACCGCTTGTACATGTAGACAATGCCGCCGATGCCGGAGGAATCGATGAACCGGACCCTGCCCATGTCGACGACGACATCCTCACCTTCAGCCGCCACCGCTTCAATCTTGGGACGCAGGTGCTCCATCGCGGCCGCATCCATGTCGCCTTCGATCTTCAGAACTGTGCTCACATCAACCTCCCGAGCCACGTTATCCCGGGAGAGAGGGAGCAACCGGTGTGCCAGCCGGCGACCGCCCGAATCCGGTCGATCGCGGCGACGTCCGTCGCAGCCTGCGACTCGATCCGCCAATTGCCTCGCAATCTGAGAATCACACTGGGCTTAGCGCGCGGTTTTCCCCATCCCGGCAATGGCATGCCAATTGCCGAGATCCGGCAGACTTAAACGCAGTTGATCCGGAGATTCTCTAAGCCATGGGACACCACACCGTGCATATCGTACAGAGACTTGCGCCCGGCGGAATCGAGTCCCTGGTCCTTGGCCTGCTGGACGCGGGTGACGGCGACGTGAGCGCGATCAGCCTTGAGGGCAGCTTCGACCGCTTGAGCGCCGATTGGCCGCGGCTTGCGCGCTACGCGGGCCTTGCGTCGGGTCTTGGCAAATCGCCGGGCTTGTCGCCGGCCCTGGTGTTCCGCCTCGCCCGCGAGCTGAAACATCGGCGGGCAACAGCGGTTGTCAGCCATCATATCGGGCCTTTCCTCTACGGAGGTCTCGCAGCGCGGCTGACCGGCATGCGCCATCTCGTTCATGTGGAACACGATGCCTGGCACTACCAAGCGCCAAAAAGGCGGCTTCTCGGACAGGCACTGACCCGCCTGCTGCAGCCGACACTTGCGGCCGTTTCACGGCCAACCACAGAGGCCATCAGGGAGCATCTGAGACGCACGCCAGTCGAAGTACGCAACGGCGTAGACCTTTCGGTTTTCCGGCCCGCAGACAGTTCAGAACTTCGCAACCAGCTTGCTTTGCCGAAAAGCGCGAAGCTGGTCGGTTCCGTCGGCCGGCTTGAGGAGGTCAAGGGGCACGACATCCTGATCGAGGCCGCCAGACAGCTTGGCGAGGAAGTTCATGTCGTTCTGGCCGGCAGCGGCTCACGTATGAGCGCACTGCAGGCCATGTCAGCAAAGCTCGGTCTGTCAGACCGGGTCCACTTCCTCGGTCACCGGGACGATGCGGCTGCCGTTCTCCAGTCGCTTGATGTCTTCTGCCTGCCGTCGCGAAACGAGGGGCTATCTCTGACGCTGCTCGAAGCGCAGGCCTGCGGCGTGTCGTGCGTTGCCACCGATGTTGGGGCGTCAGGAGAAGGTCTTTGCCCGCACAGCGGGAACCTGGTGCCGAGCGAGGACCCCGAAGCTCTTGCGCAGGCGATCCAACGGGTCCTGGGCGCATCGCCGGCCACTTCACCCCGCGCGTTCATCGAACAGAACTTCAACTGGTCGGACACCGTCCGCCGCTATGCGGAACTCACAGGAGCAAGAACATGATTCTGGAAGCCCTCTTCTGGCTGACGACAGTCTTGATCGTCTACCATCACCTCATCTACCCGCTGCTTCTCAAGCTGCTTGGCACGCGACTGCGTCGTCGCGCGGCGCACCGTGCAGATCCTGCCGCGACCACGGCATATCCCACCATCACGGTCATCGTGCCGGCCTACCAGGAGCAGATGCATATTCGTTCGAAGGTGGCGAACCTTGCTGACCTTGACTATCCTTCAGACCGGTTCCACTGCATTATTGCCAGTGACGGCAGCAAGGATCAAACCGTGCCCCGCGCCCGCAAGGCCCTGGAGGTGCTGGACACAAATCCCCCCATCGAGATCCTGGAGTTCAGGAACAATCGCGGCAAGGTAGCGGTGCTCAATGAACTGATCTCGCAAGCGACATCGGATATCGTCGTACTCACGGATGCTTCAGCATTGCTGGAACCGGATGCGCTGCGGCGGATGGCCGGGCATTTTGCCGACCCGGCCGTCGGAGCCGCGGGCGGACGATACGTCCTGACGAAAATGTCTGGCGAAGGCGAAGAGGCGTACTGGACCTATCAGAATCAGATCCGGATGAACGAAGCTGCGTTTGGAGCACCGATGGGCATGACGGGCGCCTTTTACGGCTTTCGCAGACGCCTCTGGACACCTCTAGAGGACGACGTCATCAACGACGACTTCATGCTGCCCATGGGCATCGTGGCGCAGGGCGCGAGGGCCATTTATGACCCTGAACTCAAGGCCTCCGAGCGCGAGCGGACACGCCGCCAGCAGGAGTGGCGCCGCCGCATCCGCATCGCGGCAGGGAACGTCCAGCAAGTCTGCAGACTGCCGGCTCTGGCCAGCCCGGGACGGCCAGGTATCGCGTTCTGCTTTCTGTCCGGCAAGGCCCTGCGCGCCTTTATGCCGATCATTATGCTTTCGGCGCTGCTGCTCAATGTTACACTGGCGGCTGCCGACCCGTTCTACGCGTTGCTGCTATCCACCCATTGCGGACTCTACGCCGTCGCGGTCGCCGCGATTTGCCTGCGGGGCGAGCGCCTGCCGAAGATCGTGGATTGGCTTGGCTATCTCGTCGAAGGGCATCTGGCTGGACTCTTGGGCATCTACCGCTATTCACGCGGGCTGGAGACGGGCCAGTCCCAGGCTGCAATGAAAACCCTCGACGCTGATTCCGACGAGCAATACCTTCATCCCCTCGTTTCGGCCGGCAAGCGGGTCGTCGACATCTTTGCCGGCCTCGTCGCTTTTGCCGTGTTCGCCGTTGCCTTCATTCCTGTTGCAATTGCCATCAAGGCGAGTTCCCCCGGCCCTCTGTTCTACCGGCAACTCCGGGTCGGGCGCAGCTGGCCGGATCGCACGGAGCTGTTTCATCTGATAAAGTTCCGCACCATGCGAACTGATGCGGAAACAGCATCGGGTGCGGTCTGGGCCAAGGAGAACGATCCGCGGATCACAACGGTAGGGCAGTTCCTGAGAACGTCCCGGCTCGACGAGCTGCCGCAGTGCATAAACGTCCTGCGCGGTGAGATGTCGATCATCGGGCCACGGCCTGAGCGTCCCCAGTTCTTCGCGATGCTCGAGCGTGAGATCCCCTACTACATCGAGCGCACCTATGGCGTCCTGCCCGGCATCACCGGCTTGGCGCAGGTCAACCAGGGCTACGATACGACCATAGAGGATGTCCGCAACAAGGTCTTCTGGGACCACACCTATGCGCTGCGCCTCGCCAGCCCGTTCCGCTGGCTGGCGACCGACATCGGTGTTGTGTTCAAGACGGTAAAGGTGATGGCGTTCCGCATGGGGCGCTGAGCCGGAAACCGGCCCGCAGGGCTGGAACAGGGTGAATTATCTTTGCTGGCTGGACATCGGCGCGATGCGTTAGCGTCGGCAAGCACTTGCCGCGACCAGGATTGAACGCATGTCTCAGTTATCCAGCCCAGAACAAGCTGACCGCGAGATCCTCTCACTCATAGATCTTGAACGCTATCCCATAGCCGATATGGAAAGCCCGGGCGGCCGGGCCTTCGTAGAGCGCTGTGCACGGCACATGAAGGAGCACGGCTGGTGCAGCCTGGACGGGTTCATCCGTCCCGAAGCGCTGCAAGAGCTGGCTGGGGAGGCAACCGAACTGCTCCCGGGTGCGGCGCAGCTGACGATAACCCGCAACATCTATGGCCATGCCGCTGATGCCGGGCTTCCAGCCGGCAACCCGGCCCGGCACGAGATCAGCCACAACGCTCTCCAGCTGGCTGATGACCAGATCGGCACAGACACGCTGGTTAAGCGCCTCTACCACTGCGCTGTGCTGACGGAATTCGTTGCGCGCGTGCAAGGCAAGTCGAGGCTTTTTGTTTCGGGCGACGAGTTTCAGGCCCTAAACATCGTTGCCCTGCAGCCGGGCGAGTGGCAGGGCTGGCACTATGATCATGACGAATGCGTGGTCACACTGCTCCTGCAATCAGCGGATGCCGGCGGCGAGTTCCTGTTCCTGCCGAACTGCCGGACGCGGGAGACCGAAGACACCGAGATGGTCGAGCGGCTGATCGGCGGCGACACGTCCGCGGCAACATCCTTCGGGCGCAGCGCGGGAACCCTGACCATGTTCAGGGGCGAGTTCTCTCTGCATGGCGTCAGTCGGGTCGAAGGAACCCGGCCCAGAATCACCGCGATCTTCACCTACGATGATGTTCCGAACCGCGTATCCACGGACGACATCAACATCCGGATCTACGGGGAGCGCGTCGAGCGCATCCTTAACGAGCGGGCCTAGGCCACCTTCTTTAGAAGAGCGGCGGCGGCTTCCTCCGCGATTTCCGCGATCAGCGCTTCATCTTCCCCCTCAGCCATGATGCGCACGCACGGCTCTGTACCAGACTTGCGGATAAGCAGACGGCCCTCGCCCTTCAGGCGGGCTTCAAGGCCGTCGATCAACTTGCGAATGGCCGGTTGGTCCGGGGCCTCCCCGTTCGCGAGGGTAACGTTCCGGCTGATCTGGGGTAGAGGATCAAACAAATGGCATATCTCGCTCACGGGCTTCTGGTCATTGACGATGAGCGCCAGGAGCTGCAGCGCGGCGACGAGTGCATCGCCCGTCGTGCCGTAGTCCAGCAGGACGATGTGGCCTGACTGCTCGCCGCCAACGTTCAAATTGTGCTTGCGCATGTGGTTGATGATGTGGCGGTCACCCACGGGGGTGCGGGCGGCTTTCAGGCCGATCCCCTTGAGGTAGCGCTCCAAGCCAAGGTTCGACATCACCGTCGTCACAATTTGCCGGCCTCTGAGCTGGCCGGATTGCTGCCACTTGCGGGCGATGAGACCGATCAGTTGGTCCCCATCGACCACCTTTCCCTTCTCGTCGGCGAAAATCACCCGGTCAGCGTCACCGTCAAAGGCGATGCCAAGATCGGCCCGGACCTGGCGCACCTTGCTGCACAGCCGTTCGGGGGCCGTTGATCCGCACTTGTCGTTGATGTTGAAGCCGTTGGGCTCGGTGCCGATTTCGATGATTTCCGCGCCCAGCTCCCAGAGCGCTGCCGGCGCGACTTCGTAGGCGGCGCCGTTGGCGCAATCAACAACGATGCGCAAGCCGGTCAAGCTGACCTCCTTGGGGAAGGTGGCCTTCACATACTCAATGTAGCGCGCCTGGGCATCTTCGATCCTCTTGGCCCGGCCGATGGCCCGCGGCTCCGCCCGGGCCTGGCTGTAGGCGCCTGCGGTCAGGTGTTCGATCTGATCCTGTTCGGCTGGCGATATCTTGAAACCGTCCGGCCCGAACATCTTGATCCCGTTATCGTGGAACGGATTATGGGAAGCCGAGATCATGAACCCGACGTCCGCCCTGAGCGAACTGGTCAGCATGCCCACGGCAGGTGTCGGAATGGGACCGAACAGGAATACGTTCGCGCCGACCGAAAGCAGGCCCGCGGTCAGGGCTTGCTCAACCATGTAGCTCGACAATCTGGTATCCTTGCCGATAACCGCACGATGCGGCCCTGAAGTCTTCAGGAACAGGCTTCCCGCCGCTGCCCCCACTCTGGAAATACTCTCTACATCCATCGGCCAGCGGTTTGCTTCGCCGCGGATGCCGTCGGTACCAAAAAGTCCTTTGCGCATCGATCCCCTCACAAGCCTTGCCTCTATCCCGGGTCCGGACTGTGATCCGCCAAGTTGAGAAACGAATCAAACCGCTCGCCCGAATTTCCCGTTTAAACTGCATAACTATAGTTATTCAACTATTAAGTGTTTCAGATTTCGTTTCGCCTTGCAGTTGGCTGTGCTCTAGGCTGGGGCCATGGTCTTCAAGCTTTTCAGATGGGTGTGCTATGCGGCCTTGATCATAGTGGCTGGCGCCTTTGTCCTGATGATCGCGCTCGGCAGCAGCGAGCTGTGCTCAAGTCTTTCAACGGGATCTATCCGTTGCTCATCACCAACCGCGCAGACCCTGGCGGAGCTGTCGTTCGGCATCGTTCTGATCTCGGTTTTCACCGGCATCCCGACACTGTTTGCGCTGCTCGGAGTGGTTTTCCTGATCCGCGCTTTGTGGCTGCGCTTTGGACCGGAGCTTCCCGAAGAAGATGGAGAGGTTTCCACAGCTGCCCGCATCCAGCACTTTGGTAAGATGGCCCTCTACGTCCTGGGCGGCCTCTTTGCGCTGGCCTTTTTCGGAGGCATGCTGAGTGCGGCCTTTGAGTGAACAGACGGTTGTGCGCGGCCTCATATCTGCGATAAGCCCGCTAAGGCGCACCTGCTCTTATTCGGGACGTAATGGCCGAACAATCCGTATCCGCAATCCTCAACGGCCTGAATGACGCGGTCTTCCTGATCAGCGAAGATCGCCAGGTCGTTCTTTGCAACCCGGCAGCCGAAGCCCTATTCGGCAAGGAGCTCGCCGGCCGGGACTTCGTGCGTGCAGTCCGCCATCCCGATTGCCTCAAGGTCATCGAACAGATCCTCAACGGAACCCGGAAGACCCAGACTACCGTCACACTCGAGGCACCGGTGCCCACCGTCTACACGGTTACCGCAGTCAGGCTGGAGGAGGAAACTACCTTCGCCGCCCGGGTCATGGTGAGCTTCAACGACATCTCCCATATCCGGGACGCCGAACAGATGAGGTCGGACTTTGTCGCCAATGTCAGCCACGAGCTGCGCTCGCCTCTGACCGCGATCTCCGGTTTCATCGAAACCCTCAGAGGTCCCGCGCGGGACGACCCTGATGCGCAGGATCGCTTCCTGGAGATGATGGAGCGCGAGGCCAGCCGGATGAACCGCCTGATTGCCGACCTGCTTTCACTCTCGAGGGTCGAAGTCAATGAGCGCGTGCGCCCCTCCGACCTGGCCGACATCGGCGACATCATCTCACGCGTCATCACCAATCTCGGTTCAACCGCAAAGGAAGGCCGCAAAACAATCCGGCTTAACCGCCCTCAGCAAATGGAGCCGATCCCGGGAGATGACGACGAACTGCTGCAGGTTTTTCAGAACCTGGTGGAGAACGCCATCAAGTACGGCGCGCCCGACACCGAGGTCACGATCAGTATTGAGTCCCTGTTGCGTGTCCCCGGAATCAAGGGAGAAGCGCTCGCCGTATCGGTCACTGACAGCGGCCCCGGGATCCGGCTCGAGCACATTCCTCGTCTGACGGAACGCTTTTACCGCGTCGATGAGGGGCGCTCCCGGGACGTTGGCGGCACCGGTCTTGGACTGGCGATCGTCAAGCACATTCTCAACCGGCACCGCGGCCGCCTGCAGATCAAGAGCGAGCCCGGTGACGGCAGCATCTTTACGGTTCTCCTGCCCAAAACACGCGAGCCCCGCTAGCGCTCAACCCCGTTCCGGCAGACTGTCACATAACTGATACATAAGCTTCATAAACGCTGCATGTCGGATTGATAGCGAGGCGGCGTTCCAGTTGGGCCTCGGTGAACCGTCGCCCGGCCTGGAGCATTCCAAGCCATTCTCGGAGGACGTTAGGCATGTTTAAGACGACCGCATCGATAGCCACCCTCGCGGTGGGCGCCGTTGCCCTCACCGCAGCTTCAGGCGCAGCAGTCGCGCGCGACCAGATCAAGATCGTGGGCTCTTCCACGGTTTTTCCGTACACCCAGGCCGTAGCTGAAGAATTCGCCAACAGGGGCGGCAAGGCACCGACAGTTGAGTCCACCGGTACCGGCGGTGGCATGAAGATTTTCTGCAAGGGCATCGGCGAAGCCTACCCCGACATCACCGGCGCCTCCCGCGCGATGAAGAAGTCCGAACAGGACCTCTGCGCCAAGAATGGCGTCACCGACATTACCGAAGTTCTGATTGGCTATGACGGCCTGTCTCTCGCCAACGCGCGCACCGGCAAGAAGATCGACCTGACCAAGGTCCAGATCTACCAAGCCCTGGCCGCCAAGGTTCCTGTTGACGGCAAGCTGGTCGACAACCCCTACAAGAAATGGAGCGACATCGATCCCACGCTCCCGGGTGACGCCATCATCGCCTATGGCCCGCCGCCGACGTCCGGCACGCGCGATGCATTCGTTGAACTGGTTTTCCACTATGTCTGCAAGAAAGGCAAAATGGACTACTGGAAGAGTGCCAAGGGCTCCATGGACAAGAAGGCTTTCAAGAAAGCCTACAAGGGTGACTGCACCGCGATGCGCACCGATGGTCCGTTCATCGAAGCTGGCGAAAATGACAACCTGATCGTTCAGCGCCTGGTTGCCGATCCGAAGGCCGTCGGCATCTTCGGCTACAGCTTCCTGTTCGAGAACCAGGACCAGCTGCAGCCCGTGGCCATCTCGACGGTCCAGCCCTCCATGGACACGATCGGTGACGGCTCCTACGGCATCTCGCGTCCGCTGTACTTCTACATCAAGAACGCCCACCGCAAGGTCATCAAGGGCATGGACGACTTCATTGCCGAGTACGTCAGTGAAGAGGCCATGGGCCCTGACGGCTATCTTTCCGAGCGCGGGCTCGTCGTGCTTCCTGATGCGGAGCTCAAGGAGACCATGGAAGGCGCTCTCGAGGGCCGCAAGATGGCAGGCTCCTGAGCGTTACCGAACACACACTCAGGGATGGCCCGCTCAGGGTCATCCCCCTAATCGCTGGAACAAGATCGCAGGTGCACGAAGAAGGCACCGCTCACGTTGACCGCCCCTAGCGAGTTTCGCTTCGATCTGTAAGCGGTGCGGTTTGGAAACACAGGGCTGAGCAATGGTCGGCTATCTTTTCATCGCCGTAATAGCGATCGCGCTCGCGGGGTTTTTCGTCGGCAGCGCGAAAGCTGGCCGTGCATCCGGAGGAAGGCTTGCAGATCTGCACTCCCTTCCCGGCTTTCACGGCGGATTCATCGCTGCCTGGGTCGGCATCCCGTCTCTGATCATCATCCTCGCCTGGCTGTTGTTCCAGGGCACTTTTATTGACGCTCTCCTGATGAACTCGCTCCCGGAGGAAAAGGTCTCCGGGCTGAAAAAAGCCGAGCTCGATCTGCTGATCAGCCAGATCAAGTCCGCTGCCGGCGGTACCGTGTTCGGCGAGCCAGAACCATTCGTTCTCGCGGCCGCCGAGCAGTACAACACCTGGTATGCAATTTCGCGCTGGGCGATGGTGGCCGTGGTACTGGCCATCTCTATCGCGGCCCTTCTGTACACCCGATCGAAGATTTCCCGGCGTTTCCGGGCCCGGCACCGGGTCGAGCGCGTTCTGGACGGCGTGATGATCTTCTGCTCTATCGCCGCTATCCTGACGACCTTCGGCATCGTCATGTCGCTCTTTGTCGAGGCGATGCGTTTCTTCGACCGGGTCTCGCCGCTGGAGTTCTTTTTCGGCCTCAACTGGGAGCCTCAGATCCCGATCCGTGACGGACAGGTCACGGCGGGCGGTGCGTTCGGAGCCATCCCCGTGTTCGTCGGCACCCTGCAGATTGCCTTCCTGGCAATGCTGGTCGCCACTCCGCTCGGCCTGTTCTCCGCGATCTACCTCACCGAATACGCCAGTAACGGCTTCCGCAAGGTGATCAAGCCCGTGCTGGAGGTGCTGGCCGGCATCCCCACCGTGGTCTACGGCTTCTTCGCCGTCCTGGTCGTGGCGCCCGCAATGCGCGAATTCGGCGCAAACATCGGCATCGAGATTGCGCCCAACAGCGCCATCGCGGCCGGAGCCGTGATGGGCATCATGCTGATCCCGTTTGTTTCGTCTCTGTCGGACGACGCGATTACAGCCGTTCCAGACGCCATGCGGGACGGATCCTACGGGCTCGGCGCCACCAAGGGAGAGACCATCGTCCGCGTCCTGCTCCCCGCAGCACTCCCCGGCATAATGGGCGGTATCCTGCTGGCAACCAGCCGGGCCATTGGTGAAACCATGATCGTCGTCATGGCAGCCGGCATCATTGCCACACTCACCCTGAACCCCCTTGAGCCGGTGACAACGGTCACGGTTCAGATCGTCACCCTGCTGATCGGCGACAGCGAGTTCGACAACCCGAAAACCCTCGCAGCCTTTGCCCTCGGCCTGGTTCTTTTCGTGGTCACGCTCTGTCTCAACGTGATCGCCCAACGCATCGTGCAGAAGTACAGGGAAGCCTATGAGTGACGCCAGCATAGCCCACAGGCCGCCGGTTCGCTCCCATGACTGGGGGTCGGACACGGCCCGCGCCCGCGTCAAGCGGCGCTACATGTACGACCGCATTCTCCAGGGCCTGGGGCTTGGCTCTATCGGCATTGCGGTCGTGCTCCTGGGCATTTTGCTCTCGTCCCTGATCTCCACCGGATACCCTGCATTCATGACCACCAAGGTCACCCTTGAGGTGTTCGTGGATCCCAAGTCCGTGAAGCCCGAGAACCCGGGGAAAGGCCGCTACCGCAAGATCACGCACGATGCGTTCTACAAGTTGTTTCCGGATGCGAAGCGGAGTGACAGGCGCCACCTGAAAAAGATCATCAGCGCCGGCGCCCCGTTCAACGTCCGCAGGCATGTGCTCGCCAATCCCGAGGTGATCGGAAAAACCATCAAGCTCACGGTTCCGCTGTCTGACCCGTACGATCAGCTCTACAAAGGCGTCATTCCACGGGAAATCGAAGCGCTGTCACCGGGTCAAAAAGAGCTGGGTGCGGTCCTGAAGGAACGCGGATTGCTGAGCGTGAAAAACGGCCAGACCTTGCTCACACTCCCGGTTCTGGTTGACGACAACAATGTCGACGCCGACGAACCTGAAGACGGTGAGTACGGTCCGGTGCTGCTGGCAGCAATGAGAAAGCTGTTCCCCAGGGCCTCTCCAACCATTCTCCGTGAGGTCTTCGCAAGTCCGTCCTTCAAGAAGATCAAGGCAGAAGTTGTGGCCGACCCTTCGCTCGTGGGCCGCACGACTGAGTTCACTCTGCCCGTGTCCACTCCGTTCGACAGCCTGCACCGGACCGGAGAAGCCAAGGTTCTCAATCCCCGCTTCGGCACGGCCAAGGTGTTCACCTGGTTCGACAGCCTGAAGGAACGCGAGCTGATTTCGTCTCACTTCAGCTTCGAACTCTTCACGAATGCCGATAGCCGCTTTCCTGAACAGGCAGGCCTTCTCGGCGCCATCGCCGGTTCGTTCTTCAGCCTTCTCGTCTGTTTCTTCCTGAGTTTTGTGGCAGGCATTGCTGCGGCGATTTACCTGGAAGAGTTCGCACCGAAGAACAAGCTCACAGACCTGATCGAGGTGAACATCAACAACCTTGCCGCCGTTCCCTCGGTTGTCTTCGGCCTGCTGGGTCTCGCGGTCTTTCTCGGGCTCTTCGGCTTGCCTCGGTCCTCGCCTCTGGTTGGCGGTATGGTGCTCTCGCTAATGACCCTTCCGACGATCATCATCGCGACACGCGCAGCACTGAAGGCTGTGCCGCCATCCATCCGCGAGGCGGCCCTCGGAGTCGGGGCGTCCAAGCACCAGGTGATCACCCACCACGTGTTGCCGCTGGCTATGCCCGGCATCCTGACCGGAACGATCATCGGGCTGGCCCAGGCGCTCGGCGAGACCGCGCCACTTCTGCTCATCGGCATGAACGCCTTCATCCCGAGCATAGACAACATCGGCCTTCTGGAAGCTGCAACGGCTCTGCCGACACAGATCTTCTCCTGGGCCGACAGCCCGGAACGCGGCTTCGTTTCAAGGACTTCGGCTGCAATTCTGATCCTGCTCGGCTTCCTTTTCATCATGAATGCAACAGCAATCTATCTCCGCCAGAAGTTCGAACGGCGGTGGTAGCTTCATGGCGCAAGGCTTATTCTTATGACGCAAGCAACTCCCGGCACCGCCAGCGTAAGCGCCCCTTCAGCGTTCGCGCCTGTCAAGCCTGAAGAAGGTCCGATCATGCAGGGGCAAGACGCAGGAATGTTCAAGGAGCCCTCCGTGGAAGACGTGATCAAAATCAAGTCAAAGGACGTTTGCGTCTACTACGCCGACAAGCAGGCATTGTTCGATGTCAGCGTGGACATTCTCGCGAACAAGGTGACCGCACTCATCGGCCCCTCAGGTTGCGGGAAGTCCACATACCTCCGCTGTCTCAACCGCATGAACGATGTGATCGACATCGCGCGGGTTACCGGCGAGATCACACTGGACGGCCTCAACATCTACGATCCGGACGTTGATGTGGTCGAACTTCGTGCCAGGGTCGGCATGGTGTTTCAGAAGCCCAACCCCTTTCCCAAATCGATCTACGAGAACGTCGCCTATGGCCCTCGCATCCATGGCCTGGCGAGTTCGAAAACGGATCTCGACGAGATCGTTGAAAGCAGCCTGAAACGCGCCGGTCTGTGGAAGGAAGTTCACGACCGCCTCGACCAGCCGGGAACGGGACTTTCGGGCGGTCAGCAGCAACGCCTCTGCATCGCCCGCGCCATCGCAATCTCACCCAGCGTGATCCTGATGGATGAGCCCTGCTCCGCACTCGACCCGATTGCCACCGCGATCGTGGAAGAGTTAATCGAAGAACTCCGGGCAAACTACACGATCGTCATCGTGACCCACTCCATGCAGCAAGCGGCTCGCGTATCCCAGCGCACTGCCTATTTCCACCTCGGCGATCTGGTCGAGTACGGCGAGACGGATCAGATTTTCCAGGCGCCCAAAGACGAGCGCACACAGAACTACATCACCGGCCGGATCGGCTAGACGGGAGTATCTCCATGGACCAGGAACATATCGTAAAGTCCTTCGACCAGGATCTTGGCCAGATCGAATCCCTGTTGCTCGAAATGGGCGGGATAGTCGAAACGCAGATTGCCAACGCCGTCAAAGCCCTTGTGGAACGTGACCTGGAGCTCGGCGAGCAGGTCCGCGCCGCAGACAAGCGGGTGGATGACCTCGAGGTCCAGATCGACGACCTGGCGATCCGCATCCTGGCGTTGCGGCAACCGATGGCCGGAGATCTGCGTGCAGTCGTCTGTGCCCTGAAGATCTCCTCGAACCTTGAACGCATCGGCGACTATGCGAAGAACATCGCAAAGCGCTCAAGCGTGCTGGCCCAGGTTCCGCCTATCGGCTCCTACGGCTCGACCGTCAAACGCATGAGCAAGCTGGTTCAGGCGATGGTTCACGACGCGCTCGACGCGTATGTGGCGCGCGATCAGGACGTTGCCGAAGACCTGCGTCTGCGCGACGAGGAAGTGGACCAGATGCACAACACGCTGTTCCGCGAGTTGCTGACCTACATGATGGAGGATGCCCGCAACATCACTCCGTGCCTGCACCTGCTCTTCATCGCCAAGAACATCGAACGCATGGGAGATCATACGACCGGCATCGCCGAACAGGTCTATTACCTGGCAACCGGTAACGTGCCTGATGATGACCGGCCAAAGAGCGACTACACCAGCTTCATGACTGCCGAGCAGCAGGACCTCTCCAAGCACTGACCCATTTGCCGATATGTCCAGATCCTCCGCCGCGAACATCCTGATCGTCGAAGACGAACCGGCCCAGCTGGAGCTGCTGCGCTATAACCTTGAGAAGGAGGGTTTCGGGGTCCACGGCGCAGCGGACGGCGAAGAGGGCCTGCTCGTTGCCGACGAGGAGGAGCCCGACCTCATCATCCTGGACTGGATGCTGCCCAAGGTCTCGGGCATCGAAGTCTGCCGTCAGCTGAAGCGCCAGGAGCGAACCCAGAAGATTCCCATCATCATGCTCACCGCACGCGGCGAGGAGACGGATCGCATTCGCGGGCTCGACACCGGCGCCGACGAGTATGTGGTAAAGCCCTATTCGATCAAGGTGCTGATGGCCCAGGTTCGCGCCATGCTCAGGCGGACACGGCCGGCCAGCATGGGCCAGACCCTTAGCTATGGCGACATTGTGCTCGATGCCGAGCAGCACAAGGTCATGCGCAACGGCAAGGCCCATAAGCTGGGTCCGACGGAATACCGGCTTCTCAGCGTATTCATTGAACGCCCAGGGCGTGTCTGGAGCCGCGAGCAGTTGCTGGACCGTGTCTGGGGCCACGACGCTGAAGTGGATTTCAGGACCGTCGACGTCCACGTGGGCCGTCTCAGGAAGGCGCTGCACCAGGAAAGTGAGCCCAATCCGATCCGTACAGTGCGCGGCGCGGGCTACTCCCTGGATTACGACGAATAGGAATGCCGCCTAAATGCCGGCGACAAAGCCCTGGTCCGACTCAACAATTTCCATTTGCAGACTCAATCTGCGAGCTTTCGCGGTTCCGGGATCCGTTCTTGAATCAGCTTCTGAACATTCCGACTCGAAAATGCAGAAAGCCGCGCTAACCCACTGCAATTAAAGCATTACCAAGGCAGACAGCTACCACAGTCATCACAAGCGCTTAACTTGGAGCATGCAGCACGCTTGGGGGCCGATGCCGAACCACAAGCCGAAACGAAGGGCTCCGCGGCAGTACAACCGCATTCCAGCTTGTCCGTCGTGCTGCAACCCTTTTTCTTCCGGGTCCCGGAAGCGGCGCGGCTCCCGCCTTTAGTGCTGCGCTCTTCTTCTGCCTGATGGGCTGCAAGCTTGCACTCGCGGAAACGTTCCTGGAGGAGCGCCCAGGCATGACCGAAGCCATGGGCCCGAAAGACCTGCAGACCGAAGGTTGAACAGCTGCCCTGGCCGTGCACGTGCTGATGCGCGCATGAAAAGCCCTTGTGCGGCGAGAGCCATCGTCGATAGGCCAGGATCAGCCTGACCGCGCTCCATGCCAGCAGTTGATCGAGGGATAACGTGGTATCGCGCACGGCCGCCATGCCTGCATGATGGCAGTTTTCCCCTAAGGCTTCGCAAACACCCGCCTGAGCGTCTCAGCCCGACATGAGGTAGTCGTAGGCCGAAAGGACATGGGTCCGGACGATGTGCAGGTATTCCTCAACCTCAACATACTCGTCCGCTGCGCCCATATTGGTTGGGAACGGCCCGTAGACGTAGGCCGGCACATCGATATAGCGCCAGAGCCGGGCATCGGTTCCGCCAAGGCTGACCACCGGCCGCGGCGTGAACCCCTTCAGCTCTTCAACGTTCTTCTGGATGATCCCCATCATGTCGCCGTAGGGATCGCAGTAGGACGGCAGGTTGCAGTTGATCTCCTCAAAGCTCGCCTCCGGCGTACCGGCCGCGATCTTCTCCACTTCCGCCATGACCGTCTCTTTGGCCACGCCGACGGGAAGACGGATGTCGGTCTCGAAGGTGCATTCGCCTGGGATCATGTTGACCTTGAGCCCGCCTTGGATAGTGCCGATGTTGAGCGTGACTTTGGGCAGGATCGCACCAGCCCCCTCGCCCATCGCGGTATCCGCCGCCTCCTGTCCCTCCAGCAATGCGGTTCGCACGTTGTCCGGATAGTCGAAGGCCATGTCCTCCAGAGCCTCCAGATCCCTGATCAACCTGGCGGCAATCCGTGTCGCGCTCGGACTGGCATGGGTGTAGGCCCCATGGGCGCCCGGCGTGCGCACGGTGAACTTCAGCCAGATCGGTCCCTTTTCGCCGAAGCGGATGGAATAGGGGCTGGATGGCTCGCCGTTCAGGCAGCAGTCGCCATGTACCTCCGGATGGTGTTCCATCAGGTAGCGCGCACCCCAGGGCCCGAAGGTCTCCTCATCGGAGACGCAAGTCAGAGTCAGCCTGCCCTTGAGCCGCTCCTGCATCCTGTGCAGCAGCGCATAAGTCCAGATCGAGGCGCTCGTGCCGGCCTTCATGTCGCAGGCCCCGCGGCCGTAGAGCCTGCCGTCGCGGATTTCCCCGCCCCACGGATCAGTGCTCCAGCCTTCCGCCTCCGGGTCGGCACCAACCGGGAACACATCGATATGCCCGTTCAACACCAAGTGCCGTCCCGGGGTGTTCCCTTCCAGTGCAGCAACGACATTTGCGAAGAGCGGCTGCGGATCAATGATCCTGTAGTCGATCCCATTCGCTTCCAGAAAGCTCCTGATATGGCCGACCGCTTCGGTCGTGTCGCCGGGCGGATTGGGCGACGGACAGCGCACGAAGTCCTGGAAGAAAGCGACCATGGCGTCCTCCTCTTCCTCAATCCAGTGCAGCAACTGTTCACGATCGTTCATTGGACGGCCCCTTGTCGCCTGTTACCTCTTGGACTTGTTTACAGCCAAGACTATAGGACAGTCCGGTCATGGCAAGCAGCAGCACATATCATCTGGCGCTCTACACGTTCGGGGTCTTTCGCGCGCCCGCAGAGGACCCGGCGAATGATGGCTTCCATGAGTTGAACGACCAAATACTCCCCCTGTCAGACGCCGCCCCCGGCCTGATCGCGAGATCCGGCTATGACGACGAGCCCGGACCTGAAACCTGGGGCGAGCAGGTCTTTCCCCATTTCTATGTGGAGCGCGGCGACGGCTGGTCACCTTCGACACTCTCACT
>JBCCEL010000063.1:0-21691 GCA_039030315.1 Pseudomonadota bacterium | reverse complement strand
GCGATCTGCTGGCCAATGATGCGGACGTGGACGGGGATGCCCTGACCATCGTCTCTGTCCAGGATGCGGTGAACGGCACGGTGGCGCTGGATGGCGCCGGCGATGTGGTGTTCACGCCGGATGCCGACTACCACGGCCCCGCCTCCTTCACCTACACCGTCTCCGATGGCGCCCTGACCTCGACGGCCACGGCGAGCCTCACCATTGCGCCTGTGAACGATGCCCCGGTTGCGGCCGATGACAGCGGCCTTGCAACGGATGAGGACACAGCCCTCACCATCGCGGCGGGCGATCTGCTGGCCAATGATGCGGACGTGGACGGGGATGCGCTGACCATCGTCTCTGTCCAGGATGCGGTGAACGGCACGGTGGCGCTGGACGGTGCCGGCGATGTGGTGTTCACGCCGGATGCCGACTACCACGGCCCGGCCTCCTTCACCTACACGGTGTCCGACGGCAGCCTGACCTCCACGGCGACAGCGTCCCTGACGGTGGCCCCGGTGAACGATGCGCCGGTTGCGGCCGATGATGCATTTGATGCGGGTACAGATACGGTCTTTACGATCCCTGCCTCTGTGCTGCTTGCCAACGATACGGACGTGGAAGGGAATGTGCTCGGTATTGTTGCCGTTCAGAGCGGCCCGGGATTCACGGCGGCGCTGGACGGTGGCGGAAACGTGCAGGTGCAGAGGGATCCGCAGCTTTCCGGTCAGATTGCGCTCAACTACACGGTCAGCGACGGCGATCTGACGGACCAGGCAACGGTGACGATCGATCTTATCGCGGCCAACAGCGCGCCGGAGATTGCCGAAATTGCGCCGGTGACGAGCCCTGAAGACGAGGACATCATTTTCGACTTCCCGGCCGACGTTGCGACTGATCCCGACGGCGATGTTGTCACGCTCTCGGTGGCCCGGGCCGGTGGCTCGGCCTTGCCGTCGTGGCTCACCTTTGACGCCGGCGCCAAGCGTTTAAGCGGAACGCCACCCCTGAATTTCAACGGTGTGATTGCGCTGGAGCTTTCCGCGAATGATGGCGAGTTCACAACAACCCGCGAATTTGATCTGGTGATCGACCCTGTGAACGATGCTCCGGATCTCAGCGCGCCTTACTCGGACCACTTCTCGCCTGAAGACCAGCCCTTCCAGATCGAGTTGCAGCGCGATCTGGTCAGCGACGTGGACGGTGATCAGCTGAGTTATGACGTGCGGCTGGAAGACGGGTCTCCGCTTTCGGACTGGATCTCGTTCGATGAAGCGAGCTTCTCGCTGGTCGGCACGCCGCCGCCGGACTTCGCCGGCTCAACGGCGCTGCGCATTTACATCAGCGACGGACAGATCGAGATCTCCGATGACTTCAATCTGGTGATTGTCAATCTCAACGACACGCCGGTGGCAGAAGACGATTTCGGCTTTGATGCAGTCGCGGGCCAGACCGCCACGATTGATGATCAGGTCCTGCTGGAGAACGACACGGACCCGGATGGCGACACGCTGACTATCGTCGATGTTCAGGCCTCCGGCAATGCCACGGTCGCGATCGACGTTAACGGCAACATCGCCTACACGCCGCTGGCCGGTTTCGAAGGCGACGACACGTTCTACTATACGGTGTCGGATGGCGCCGCGACGGCCCAGGCGGAGGTCACCGTCAACGTGGTGCCGGACGACGTGATCAACGGGACGGACGGCAGCGACATCCTGATCGGGGACAATCAGGACAACACGATCAACGGCAACGGCGGAAACGATGTGATCTCCGGCCAGCGTGGCCACGACACCCTGAACGGGGGTACCGGACACGACGCCATCTTCGGCGGCAGCGGCAGAGACACCATTTCCGGCGGATCCGGAAACGACCTGCTGTTCGGCAACCGTGGCCGGGATGTTCTGAACGGTGATGATGGCAATGACTATCTCTTCGGCGACCGGGGCCGGGACAGTCTTTCCGGCGGACTGGGCAACGACCTTCTGGTGGGCGGCCAGGGACGCGACACCTTCTACTTCAGCCAGGGAGACGGCCGGGACATCATCGCCGATTTCGGGCGGGTCCACGCCTGGGGGCGGCGCATGTACATCAATGGTGACGAGATCGCAATTGATGTGGACGGCATCGAGAGCTTTGAAGATCTGATGGGCACGGCCTCGCAGCAGGGCCGCAACGTCGTGTTTGATTTCGGAAATGGCGATGAGCTTGTTCTGGCACACACCAGACTTGCCGCGCTTGACAAGGACGCCTTTACCTTCTTCTGATCGGAAAGGGTCGTTGCCGGGCTGCAAGTGAGTTTTATTTGAGTAATGATGGGGACTTAAACTGAATCCGTTGAAGCAGGCCCTGCAGAAATCGCGTGGTGTTTTTATGAGCGCCGCGCTGTTTTCCTGCGCCGTCAATATACTCATGCTGACCGGGCCGCTCTTCATGTTGCAGGTCTATGACCGTGTGCTTGCCAGCGGTTCGGTGCCGACACTGGTTGCGTTATTCAGCCTTGTGGCCGGGTTGTATCTTTTTCTTGGTCTTTTTGATTTTGTTCGCTCCCGGGTCCTGTCGCGTGCAGGCTACAGGCTGGACATGGATCTCATGGACCTGGCCAAGAAGGTCTGGATCACGTCCGGCGTGATCGCTCCCCGCTTGAGAGCGCGGCCGATTAACGATCTCTCGTCCATCCGCCAGTTTCTGTGTTCCAATGGTCTGCCGGCCCTTTTCGACTTGCCGTGGGTGCCGGTCTATCTTGCGGTCGTCTACCTGCTGCACGTCTGGCTTGGCCTGCTGGCCACTGCCGCCGCCATCGTGGTTGTTACAGCCACTGTCGTCAGTGAGCTGGTGACGAAACGGCCGATTGCCGAGGCGATGAACTGGGAGCTTCGGGATGCCCAGTTCGCCGAAGCCTCCTATCGTGGCTCCGAGGCTGTCATCGCCATGGGCATGATGGGAAAGGTGACACAGCACTGGAAGGGGCTGCGCCATCAGGCCTTGTCCAACGCTCAGCTTGCCGGCGGACGCTCTGAATCCATAACCGCGTTCACCAAGGCCACACGGATGCTGGCCCAGTCGGGTATCCTGGCACTGGGGGCGTATCTGGCCATCCTGCAGGAGATGACGCCGGGCGGCATGATCGCCGCATCCATCATAGCGGGCAGGGCGCTGGCCCCGATCGACCTGGCCGTGGGCAACTGGAAGAACTTCATCCGGGCGCGCGAATCCTACGCGCGTCTCAACGCTCTGCTGGGGGATGGCGGTTCGGGGGAGGAGCCGGTCCAGCTTCCTGAGCCGAAGGGCAAGCTGAAGGTCGAGAACGTGTTCAAATTTGTGGATGATCCGGCGGCCGGCCCCAACGGGAGAGCCGTACTCCAGGGCATTCACTTCGCGCTTGAGCCAGGCGATGCTCTCGGCGTTATCGGACCAAGCGCGTCGGGAAAGACCTGTCTTGCGAGACTGCTGCTCGGCATCTGGTTGCCGGACCGTGGTTCGGTGCGTCTGGACGGGGCGACCTATGACCAGTGGGACCGCGATCAGCTCGGGCGTCATCTCGGCTATCTTCCGCAGACGGTTGAGCTCATGTCCGGAACCATTCGCCAGTACATCAGCAGGTTCGATGATGACGTGAGCGATGAGGAACTGGTTGCCGCCGCGGCCATTGCAGGGGTGCACGAACTCATTCTCAAGCTGCCGGACGGCTACAATACGCAGATCGGTGACGGAGGATACGTCCTGTCGGGAGGGCAGGCACAGCGTATCGCATTGGCCAGGGCCGTCTTGCGACAGCCGGCCCTCGTGGTTCTGGATGAACCCAATGCCAATCTCGATTCTGACGGCGATGCTGCTCTCACTGCCGCAATTTCCGCCCTGCGGGAAGCCGGCTCATGCGTCGTGGTCATGGCGCATCGTCCGAGCGCCATCGCGGCCGTGAACAAGGTACTCATGCTGAAGGCCGGCCAGCAGGTCGACATTGGTCCCAAGGATGAGATGCTGGCCAAGCTGACACGGCCGGCACCAAGAGTGGTCCAAAAGGTGGAAGCATGAGCGGGCAACACGGACGTGCGAGCGAAGCTGTGGTGCGAACGTCGCCCCGCCTTACCATCGTCTGCGGGCTTGCACTTTTTGTTGTCCTGTTTGTGGGCGGCGGCAGCTGGGCCTATTTGGCCAATCTGGCTGGTGCCGTGATCGCCCAGGGCAGCGTTGTCGTCGCCGGCAAGCCAAAGAGCGTGCAGCATCTGGATGGCGGCATTGTCTCGGAAATCAGGGTTCGCGAGGGGCAGGCGGTTGGCAAGGGTGAGCTCCTGATCCGCCTCGACGATACGCTGCTGCGCGCCAACCTCAACATCTACAGGAACCGGCTTCGCGAAGGCATAGCCCGCAAGGCGAGATTGGTTGCTGAACGGGATGGCGCGGAGAACGTCACCTGGGATACCAGCCTGCTCGAACTTCTGGGGGTTGATCAGGATGCCGCGGTTCGGCGCGGCCAGTTACGCCTGTTCGAGGCTCGCAAGGCCACGCGGCTCGGCCAGATCTCCCAGCTTCGCGAGAAGATTGCCCAGTTCCAGAGCCAAACCCGGGGAATAACTGCGCTGCAATCTTCCAAGACGGCCCAGCTTACAATGCTGGATTCGGAGCTTGAGGGCATCCGCTCGCTGAAAAAGGAAGGCCTTGCTGCCAATTCGCAGCTGATGGGTCTGGAGCGCCAGCGCGAACAACTGGTCGGCCAGAATGCCGAGCATGACGCCGAACTGGC
The DNA here is from genome assembly GCA_039030315.1 of Pseudomonadota bacterium. Lineage (GTDB taxonomy): Bacteria > Pseudomonadota > Alphaproteobacteria > Rhizobiales > CAJQND01 > JAAEUE01. The sequence continues at coordinate 16,962 of JBCCEL010000063.1, read as the reverse complement.
CCGCATTCAGAACTCCATCAGTGAGACCAAGATCCAAACGCTCCAGATTGACCGCGAGTTCCGGCAAAGCGTGCTGACCGAACTGCGCCAGGTGGAACAGGAGGTCAATGACATGACCCAGCAGTTCCACGCGACAAGCGAGCAGCTCAAGCGGGTCGAGATCCGGGCTCCGGTCGCCGGCGCTGTTCATGAACTCGGGATTTTCACCATCGGCGGCGTGATTGGCGCAGGCGCGCCTGTCATGCAGATCGTGCCCCAGAACGAGAAGCTGGAGATCGAGGCCAACATTGCTCCGCAATTCGTCGATGAGCTTTATGTCAGCCAGCCGACCACGCTGCGGTTTTCCGCCTTCAATCAGAGAACGACGCCCGAACTGGCGGGCGCAATCGATGGCATCTCGGCGAACGTCGTTGTCAACGAGCAGACAGGTGAGTCATTCTACAAGGTGCGGATTTCCGTATCAGCAGTTGAGCTGGAGCGCCTGGGGGGACAGGCTCTGGTGCCGGGCATGCCTGTCGAGGCTTTCATCAAGACCAGGGAGCGGACCGCGTTCAACTATCTGATCAAGCCGCTGTCCGACCAGCTTCACCGCGCGTTCCGGGAAGAATAGGAGATCATGGTTCCGGATCCGCCCGCTGCAGTCTGGTGAGAAAAGCGTGCAGTACCGGCCCTCAGTCAGGCTTCTTCTGCTCAATCAGGACGTCGCTGGCCTTGAGCGCGTCGACCTCATCCGCCGAGTATCCGAGTTCCTCGAGAATTTCCCGGTTGTTGGCCCCCAGCAACGGTGCCATTGAACGGACTGCGGCTGGTGTGCGGTCAAAGCGTGCGGCCGGCCGCGGTTGCCGGACCGGCCCCAGGTCCAGATCCTGTGTGATCGTCAGCAGTTCGTTTTCTGCAACCTGGGCGTCCTCGAGCAGTTCTTCCCGTGAAAGCACGGGTGCGCTCGGAACGTTCTCCGTATCAAGTCGGCGCAGAATTTCGGCGCTGTGCCACTTGGCGATTTCCTCGGCGGTTAGCGAACGGCGCTCCGCCGTGTTAAGGCTTCTGGCCGCGACGGTGTTGAAGCGTTCATCGTCAATCAGATCATCGCGCTCCAGCGCCCGGCACATTCCTGCCCATTCGTCGTTCGACAGGGCGCCTGCGGTGATGTAGCCGTCCAGGGTCTGAAACACCAGGTCAAGCCCCATCTGGCCCCGGGCGGGATCGGCCTCGTTGCCGACGAAGGTCAGGCTGGAGATTGCCTCGGGCCAGAGGTACGCGACCATGGTATCTAGCATGGACAGGCGTATGTGCTGGCCCTCACCGGTGCGCTCGCGGAAAAACAAGGCGGCCGTGATGGCCTGCGCGGCGGTGACGGCGGTGGTCTTGTCCGGCACGATCGTCCTGATCATCTTGGGACGCCCGGTGTCCCGGTCGGCCTGCATCTCCGCCAGACCGCATAGCGCCTGGATGACCGGGTCATAGACCCGTTGATGCACGTAAGGCCCGGTCTCCCCAAAGCCGCTGATCGATACGTAGACAATGTCGGGCCGGATCTCGCGGACCGTCTCTTCCCCCAGACCCATCCGGTCGATCGCGCCGGGCCGGAAGTTCTGTACAAGCACATCGGCGGTTTCCAGCAGCCTCTTCACAATTGCCAACCCTTCGGCCTTCTTGATGTCCAGCGCGAGCGAGCGCTTGCTGCGATTGCACGAAAGGAAGGAGGACGACATTCCCCGGTGGACAGTGCCGTAGTTGCGCATCAGGTCGCCGCGCGGGGACTCGATCTTGATCACGTCAGCACCCTGATCGGCCAGCATCATGGTGGCCACAGGACCGGACACCATGGTCGTCAAATCGAGTACGCGGATACCTTTGAGTGGACCATCCATGACACAATCTCCAACCGGTTTGCAAAGTCCCGACGATGGTCTAGGGGCTCACCCCATCGCCGGGATAGCACCGTGCCTCCGCCCGCCGGTATGCGGGCCGCGCGCTGCATCGCTCGAAATGCGCATGGACGCGGGCAGGAAGCTGAACATCGCGCGACCGCATGTAGCCCATCATGGAGGCGAGATGGATATCGGGGATACTGAAGCCGCCTTCCAGAAGGTATTCCTGCCCCTCGGGCCATTTCTTGAGAGCATTGGCCAGCCCGTCGGAGATATATGCCCTTGCCGACTGCACGACATTGTCGGCATGGCCATATAGGTCGCCGAGATCGAGGTGGCGGCGAATGACGTAGATACCAAGCGCATCGACTTCCATGAGCAGAAAACAGCACCACTCCATCATGCGGGCCCTTGCCTCGGGGGTTTCGGGCATGTGGAAGCCGTCCGGAGTTTCGAACCGGTCTGCGATGTAACTGCAGATTGCTCCGCTCTCAGTCAGCACAAATGCGCCATGCTCGAAGGTCGGGATCTTGTGCTTGGGATTGAGTGCCAGGTATTCTTCGGTCTTCGTCTCACCTGTGCGTGATCCAATCGGCCGGTGATCATACTCCAAGCCGAATTCCTCCAGCATCCAGAGCACACGCATTGGCCGCGCTGTTCGCATACCCCATACCCGCATCTCATCAGCCATCAGCCGCTTGTCCTCTCTCGCTCCTGCGCTCTCATCTCAATCACGTTTCGGCCCGCCGTCAACATCCTGTTCGGCGGGTTTTCGAGTTTGCCGGGAATGAGACGTCTGGATCCGGCGCTCGCGCGTTTCCGTTGCCCAACCCGGACCCGTAATGTTCTCTAGCGGATATGCCGATTGTATCAAGTGTCTGATTGATAAAAGAATTTAGAATTTCCTGCGTTTTTCTGTCAATTCTAAACTTCGCCAAATTGTGGCAACAATTGAGCGATAATGTAGACTATTCATGGGGATGAGGTGCATCAATTCAGTCTGAGTGAATATTGACCGTTCGCCAGTGAATAAAGAAGGTTGGAATGGTTGAGCCAACTAGAGCGGTATTTCAGTTGTTTGGGCAATTTGCCATGACCTTGGGGAACAGGTCGAACAGGTGTATGCCGACCGGCGCCACCGCGGAGCTGCTGGCGTTTCTTGCCCATCAGCGTGATTTGCCGATCCGGCGAGATGCTGTCATTGATGCCCTTTGGCCGGAAAGCGCCGAATCCAGAGCGCGCTCGTCCCTCAACACCGCGGTTTGGCGCTGTCGGAAGCTGCTGGCGAAATTGAAGATTCGCGGAGTGCGGCTGGATGCCGGACCACGTACCGTGTCGCTCAAGATTTCTCCGGCCCTGACCGTCGACACGCATCGGTTGATATCGATCGTGCAGGAGGTTTCAGGTCCGGCAGGGCAGGGTGACCTGCTCTCTGACCACCTCCACGCCGTTCTGGCGGCCGTTCTTGATGCCAGCGCCGAACCGTTCCTCGACGAGTTTGACAGTCACTGGGTGATTGTTGAGCGGGAAAAGCTCGTCCATTTTTATGTGCGTGGGCTGTCGATCCTGCTGTGCGATCACTGTGCCCGGAGAAACTACGAAGAGGCGCTGCAGTGCGGGCGCCGCATCCTCGAACTGGATCCTCTGCTGGAAGGAACCCAGCGTCAGATGATGTGGCTCCATGTTTTGAACGGAAATCGGTCAAGGGCCATACGCCGGTACGAGGAATGCGCGAGCCTGCTGCGGCGCGAGTTGCAGATCGAGCCGATGCCGGAGACGACGGCGCTCTATGACTACATCCTCCAGGAATCCGGTGCGCCGAGACACGATCTTGCGCCCGAATTTCTCGCGCCTGATGCCCGCCAGACCAGCGGTGACCGCTTGCTCCACACACTCTCCAGGCTTGAAGACCACCGCCAGGCGATCTTCGCGCGCCTCAGCCACACGCCCACCTAAATCACTTTCCAGCTCCTCCCGGGAAGATGGAAATCCCAGGCCTCTGTCCGCAGACGGGATACCATGGCCTGCGGTCGCTTGCGGCCGGTCCAGGGTGTGACACATCGGTGACGAGACGGTGACAGAGTGGGGACGGTTCAGGGACGGCCCAATGACCTTGGGAAAATCGCTCCGGCCTAAGCTTGCCGTCCCAAATCACCGTCCAGCACCAGCTGAGGACCGAAAGAAGAGCGAGCACGCACGCCGTGACAGCGGGCCAGAGCAAAGAGGAACCCAGATATCTGTCCTACGTGCTGCGTGTGCGTTGCGAACCGCCGGTCGAAAGAGGTGCTGCCGATCGTCTTGTCATCAGGGTTGAAAAAGTCGGCTGCAATGAAATCGGAAACTTCACGAGTTTGGATGCGGCGCTCTCCCACATCTCTGAATCTGTCCGTGGCAACCTGCTGCGGGATCTCCATTAGGCAAAGACAGGAGCCGGAGCATGTATAATCATCCAGGTGTCTACATTGAGGAAATCCCAAGCGGGGTGAGGCCGATCTCCGCGGCCAGCACGTCAATCCCGATCTTCCTCGGGTTTGCGAAGTCCGGTCCGATCAACAAGGCCGAATTTCTGCTGAAATGGGATGACTACGCCGACGCCTACGGCGGCATCTCCGATGATACCGACGCGATGGGCCTCGCTGTCTCGTCGTTCTATGCCAACGGCGGCGGTGCCGCCTATGTCGCCCGGCTGGCGTCGAATACCATCCCTTCCGCACTTGCCGCCAACAACATGCCGGGGCCTACACCGGGAACTGCAAACGTGCTGAAAATCGAGGCCGCTTCGGACGGCGCCGGGGGGGACAGTCTGCGTGTGCAGATCAAAAATTCCGACGGCAAGACCTTCGATCTGGAGATCAGCCGCGATGTAGACGGAGAAGCCACCGTACTCGAGAGTTTCGCCGGGCTTGGCATGAATCCTCACGCCTCCAACTACGCCCCCTCCGTCGTAAGCAATTCGTCCAGATTCATCACGGCTGAAGTTGCGGTCGGCATCTCGCCGGTGCGCGGCACCCTGCAAAATGGAACGGGCACGGCGGTGGACTTTGGAGATGTCTCCGCAGGCGACGAACTGACTCTCGATATTGACTGGCTCGGGGCCAGGACCATCAAGATGCCTGAGCTGCCGGGCGGCGCTACCTACGACCAGGCGAGCTTTCTCGCCAACCTCGTTGCAGAAGTCAAAAAGCTCGGCGGCGAACAAGGTTACCGGGGCTTTGAAGCGGCCGTCTCAGCCGGCAGGCTGACACTTTCGTCGGGCACCAGCGATAAGTTCTATTCCTCCGTCCGCGTGCTTCCCGGAAGCTTTGCCGATCTGCTCAAGCTGACCGCAGCCTCCGCGGTCACCGTGCGCGGTGACGTCAATGCGGTTCCGCGCGACATGGCAAATCCTGTTGCGCTCGCAGGCGGCAGCGACGGCGCGGCGCCGGGTGTGGCCGACTTCCGGCAGTTTTTCGCCGATGAACTCGTAAAGCTGCGCGATGTCAGCATCATGCTGTTGCCGGGGCAGGATTACAACGGCGGCAAGGCCATTATCGATGCCGCGATCGCGCACTGCGAACGACACAAGAACATGATGGTGATTGTGGATCCGCCCAACACCGAACTGAGAACCGCGCAGAATGTGGATGCCCTGGGGCTGCCGACATCAACCTATTCGGTGCTCTATTACCCTTGGCTCAAGGTGGTCAATCCGTTCCATCACCCGGAGAAGCGACCGGCGGAGCCGACAACACTCGCGATTCCGCCGTCCGCCGCGATGGCCGGAATCTGGGCCAAGACGGATGGCCGGCGCGGTGTGTGGAAGGCACCCGCCGGAATCAACACCGCCCTTCTCGGCGTGGTCGGGACACAGTTCGAAATCGAGGACGGCATCCAGGGTCAACTGAACCCGCTTGGCATCAACTGCATCCGCAAGCTGCCCCGCTTCAATAACGTGGTCTGGGGCAGCCGAACCCTCGCCACGAACGCTGATCCCGAATGGCGCTATGTGCCGATCCGGCGCACGGCCATCATGATGGAGCGCAGCATCTATGAGGGCATCCAGTGGGCTGTGTTCGAGCCGAACGATCACAAGCTCTGGGCCTCGCTCCGGCTCAACATCGAAACCTTCATGGAGTCCCTGTTCCGCGCCGGAGCATTCCAGGGCGAAAAGGCGTCCGACGCGTTCTTCGTGCGCTGTGACCTCGGAGACACCATGACCCAGGGCGACATCGACAACGGCCAGGTCATCGTCATCGTTGGATTTGCTCCGCTCAAGCCTGCCGAATTCGTCATCGTGCGCATTCAGCAGAAAGTCGCTCAACAATAGGACAACGGGAGACGTCTCATGGCAGCCCCCCTCTTTTCGACCAACGCCCATCGCTATGATCCATACAGGACCTTCAAGTTCCAGGTGGTGATCGACGGGCAAACCGTGGCCGGACTCTCCAAGATGTCGGCGCTGAAGAAGACCACGGAGGCGGTTCCCTGGCGCTATGCCGGCGACCCCTCCCACGAACGCAAGATGCCCGGTGGAACGTCTTATGAGCCGGTCACCCTGGAACAGGGGCTGTCCCACGATCCGGTTTTTGAAGATTGGGCCAATCTGGTCAACAACATCGACGGCGACGCGGCGGTCTCCCTGCTGAACTACCGAAAGCCCGTGGTGCTGAACGTGTTCAATCTGCAAGGAGCGGTCGCCTTCTCCTACAAGCTAAGGGGAGCCTGGGTGTCGGAGTTCCAGGCCCTGCCTGACTTCGATGCCAACAGCATGAACACAGTCGGCATTCAGACCCTCAAGATCGAGCACGAAGGCTGGCAGCGTGATGCCAGCGTGGCTGAACCCACAGAGACGTAAGTCCATGCGCTTGCCTTGCGGCTATAGGGCAGGGGACGGCCGGCTGGTCCGCGAGGTGAGTTTTGCGCCCTTGGATGGGCACCTGGAACTCCATCTCTGGGAAGCCTGCCGCACCGTTGCGTCGCGGCCGGAGCGGATTACCGGAATACTCTCCTGCGCGCTGCGCGAGGAAAAGGACGGACGCTTGGGCATGCGGCAGGCCGCAAGGCTCGCGGTTGCCGACCGGGACTTCCTCATCGTTCAGCTCGGCCGACTCTTCGGTTTCCTGCAGGCCTGGATCACCGCCGAGTGTGCCGCGTGCCTCCGGCCGTTCGATGTCCAGATCAGGACTGATGAGCTACCGCTGGCCTTTCGCGATGAGGGCGAAGAACCGGTCGAGGTGGAAACCTCAGCGGGGCGCTTGAGTGTGCGCATGCCTGATGGCGGGGACCAGGAGGCCGTTGCCGGTCATCCGGATCGTGAAGAGGCGGTGCGCGTGATACTCGGCCGCTGCATCGTAGAGGGCGCGGCCGCGGCCGAAGACCTGACGGACGCCGACATTCTGGCGATTGATGCGGCGCTGGAGGAGGCGTCGGCGGGCTACCCCGATGCCGCGGCGGTCAGCTGTCCCCTGTGCAAGGCGCCGAACGAAGTGCCTATCGACACGGCGGCCTGGATCGATCGGCTGGATGAGGGTCCGCTTGCCGACGTGCATGCCCTGGCGTCCAGCTATCACTGGAGCGAAGCGGATATCCTCTCGCTCAGCCGCGCCCGCCGGCTGCATTACCTGCAGCTCGTTGCAAGCGATAGCGAAAGGGTCCACTAGGTCATGGTCGACGCTCCCGCTCATGGTGGCATTGCCTCTGGCTTCCTTGGCCGGGTTGTGGCGCGGGGTAGCACGCCTCGCAACGGAGTGCTGCCGATAACCCGCTTCTCCTCATCCGGTGCTGACGGCTGGCAAGAGGCGCCGGAGCAGGCACCGCAGGAGGCGGCCTTCGATCCTCCGGGGCAGACCGGGGTCGTCCCGCGGAAGGCCGGCAGGAGACAGGATCTTCCGCTGCCCCCTCACGATGCCCATGTCGCCGGGGCGCCCGCCCCATCGGCCGAGGCGGGACATGTGCCGTCTGCGGCGTCGCCGCCAGGCTCGCCTGCGCGTTCGCCGATTGATCGCCCATCTGACGTGCTCCTGCCCACTCCGCCTGCCAAACCGCTACATTCGCTACGGGACGAAGGATGGGCCTCATCCTCAGAGGATGTTCCCCCCACCGCAAATCCGGGAGGCTCCCAACCTGCCGCTCAGCAACCGTTATCTGCGGGTGGTCCGGCCGGGCAAGCCCAGACCTTCGAGTCCGTGGCGGGCGACGAGCAGTTCCGTGGCGCCGGCTCCTTGCATTCGGACGCTTTCGGCATGCTGGAGCGAACGGCTGATGCAGCAGCCTCCCCATCCCGGCCGCGCCTTTCGGCAGCAGTGAAGAGCGCTCCATCGGAGTTAACCGATAGTGGTCAGGATCACGTCGGAACAGGCGGGCTTGCTGCAAAGCCGACGCTTCCCGATTTGCCGAAGCCGCCGAGCGGGCTGCTGGGCCATCGTCAATCTTTGCCGCATGGAACCTCCCCCCGCGGCAGCGCTGGGGACAATGCCGCAGCTCCGGCTGATCCAGTTGCCCGGATGATGCCCTCGCGCATCGGAGCCTCCGAGGAGACGGCGGACAGTCGCCGTGCGGTTGCGGCCAACGAAACGCCGACGGCCAGTCAGACACGTACCGCTTCTCCTGCCACGCCGGCAGGAGCCGGGCACTCCCCTTCACCCGTGCCTCACCGTGCGCGGGTTCCGGCAGCACCGGGGCCGCATTCGGCGCAATCAGAACCCTCCGTCCACATCGGTGAGGTTCATGTGCAGATCATGAGCGATCCAAAGGAAACCCGGGCACCGGAACCCCTCGCGCCTGTGCGGTACTCCGGCAGTTCGGCGGCCAGCCGGGTCTATGCCGGGAGGCGCTAGCACATGAGTCTGCCGGTCCCATCAGCCCTGTCGATTGCCGCGAAGGTTCTGCGCAACAATCTGAAGTTTATTGCCTTCCAGGGGCTTGATCAGCTGGAGGTAGTGATCGGAACACCATCCTCGGCCGCGAATCTGGACGACAACGGAAAGAGCAAGGTCAACATTTTTCTCTACTGCGTCGAGCCGTCCGGCTTCTATCCCGACCGCGGCAGCGACGAGCGTTGGTTTGTCCGGCTTCGCTGCCTGATCACCTCGTTCGGCAAGACGGAAGCCGAATCGGATGAGGGCACAAACATCGCGGAAGGAGAAATCGACCTTCGCCTGCTTGGCGAAGTGCTGCGTCATCTCAACGAGAATCCGGTCATCTTTCCGGATGAAGACGAGGGTCTCGATGCCAGCCTGCAGGTTGTCTATTCGCCGCTGACCACCGAGGAATTGAACCAGATCTGGTCCACGCAAGGCGATGTGCCTTACCGCACCTCGCTCCATTACGAACTTGCACTTGCTCCCATTGATCCGCGTGTCTCGCGCTTGCCGGCGCGGCCAGTGGTCGAAGGCGGGCTGCGCCCTGAACTCCACGGCAACATGGCAGCGAAGGGAGCGCCACCCGTGGCCGCGCCGCCCTGGCTCGCGCCCTATGGTGAAGTCGATCTTGCGGATGTGGGCTGGACGCCGCTGATCGCATTCGTCGACAGCGGGAATGCGGTACCGGCGCTCACGCTGCCCGCTCCTGCCAACAGTTCCAGCGTGACGCTCTGGGTTGCAGGAACCTCCGGTGCCCAGGTTACGCCGGTCTGGCAGCAAGCAGGACGTTCAGGCTGGGAGGATTTGCCGCCGCAGGATGCCGCCGCGATCTCCATTCCGGCCCAGTCCGCCGCCCCGGAAGGCGTGATCGACCCGGCGCAGGCCGGCGATGCCGCCACGCTCAGTGTGCCGGTTCCGGTGGAGGGCCCAGGTGCCTTTCTGCTGCGATGCCGGCGGACACTTCCCGGCGGGGCGGTGGGGCTCAGCAATCCACTCATCGTCAACGTGGCGGGGGTAGGGGCGTCATGATCATCGCCGAACTCACGCCGGAATGGCGCCGGTTGGAGCTGCTCTGTAGCATTTGCCAGGACGCGCGGCGGGACAAGGAGCCCTCCGACGAGACATTGGAACAGCTACGGTTATTGCAGGACGACGTTGTCGCCCTCAGGGCGTCGCAGGTCTGGGAACAGGCCACCGGGTCGCAGCTGACGATACTGGAAACGGACATCCTGGCCGCGACTGTCGCGATGGAGGTATCGCCAAACGTGTCATATGCCTACCAGACATTGGGTCCGGACGCGTCCGCACCGGGCCTCAGCATTCCCGTCCTGCAAAGTGTGCTGTCATTGGGTCCGGAAGATCTCGCCGAGTTCAACTCTGCGATCTCCCTGGACGGGCGGCTCCGGAGGGAGAAACTTCTGACGGTGGATGCCTCCGGCGCGGTTCCGAAGCTGCTGCCGGGGCAAAGGGCAAGGTCTGCGGTTTTCGGGACACAGCGGCTGCTGGCGCCGCCGGGGACCAGCAGAGTGGATTCACAGGCTGACTGGTCCGATCTTGTGCTTCCAGCCTACTGCCTTCGGAGTCTTCGCGAGTTTCTGAGCTACCTCACCCACGGCGACGTTGTAACCGGTGACTGGGCCGGCAAGCGACGGGGTGGGCCGGTGGCCCTGTTTTCCGGCCCGTCCGGCACAGGCAAGACGCTCGCCGCTTCCGTCATCGCCAACGCGGTTGGCTGGCCGCTCTACCGGGTCGATCTCGGCGCGCTGGTCAGCAAGTATATCGGTGAGACGGAGAAGAACCTCAACGCCCTGTTTGATGCCGCGGACGGAGCGCACATGGTTCTGCTGTTCGACGAGGCGGACACACTGTTCGGCAAGCGTGGTGACGTGAAGGACGCGCGGGACCGATACGCGAACATGGAGGTCAGCCACCTCCTGTCACGGATCGAGAACCAGAACGGACCCTGCATCCTGACAACCAACCTGCGCAGTCATCTCGATGTGGCATTCCTGAGGCGCTTTCAGGTCGTTGCCCAGTTCGCAATGCCGGATGCTGCGGCGCGCTCTCGGCTCTGGCCTCTCCACATACCCGGTCAGGCCCCGCTCGCCGACGACGTCGACATTGCCATGCTTGCGGCCCACGCAACTCTGAGCGGCGCCGGCATCGAAAACGCGGCCTTGCACGCGGCCCACCTTGCGGCCGCGTCCGGTCAGCCGGTTTCCATGAGACATCTCGCAACCGGCGTTTTGCGCGAACAGACGAAAGACGGCAGCCAGGTCACGCTCAGCGACCTTGGGCCCCTGGCTGCCTTTCTGAGGGAGGAGCACGATGATCAGCATCGGCAAGCTGGTTCTGCAGTTGCCGCCTGAGTTTAAGGGGCGAGAGCGGGAGGTCGTGGATAGGCTCGGTCACGAACTGTCAGCGCTCACACCGGCGTCTGGCGCGATTTCCCGACCTGTCGTTAGCGTTTCCGCGGATCTGCCCGGTTACGCCGCACCAACTGATGCAGCCCGCACCATCTCCGCTGCAGTGGCACGGAGTGCAGGGATAGGTGGAGACAAGCGCTGATGCTCAATGTGACGCGCGGCATACTAGTTGAATACGCGGTCTCCATTCCTCCGCTCGTTCTGTCGTTCGAGTTCAATCCCAAGACCATCTCGCGGAGCCGCTCCATTACGGTGCAGAGCGGAGACCTGCCGGCAACACGCGGCGGGTATGGCTTCACCACGCCGTTCGAGACCCCGCGGGCAGCTCAGGGCGTAACGCTGCAGCCGGAGACGTTCAGTATCATGATCATGCTGGATGCAACCGACCGCATGAACGACGGGCACGCAATCGCGACCGAGTTCGGCGTTCAGCCGGAAATCGACACGCTGCGTTCCATGGTCGAGCCGAAGATGCAGGGTCCGGCAGGCCTGCAGCTGCTGTCGAGCCTCGGCGGTGTCGGTGAGCGGGCTCTCAATCACCGGGAGCACCCGTCGGTTCTTCTGTTCATCTGGGGCCACTACGTACTGCCCGTGTTTCTGACCAGCGCAAACTTCGAAGAGAAGGCGCATCTGCCGAACCTGATCCCTTACCGGGTCGATGTCACGCTCGGGATGCAGGTCATCGAGAGCAGCAACCTGTTCTACGACATAGAAAAAATCCGGCAGACCATAGGGGCCGGCGTGCATCTGGCCGATGAAGTCAGCACGGCTCTGGACGGAGTCTTCTAGGATGAAACGGACGTCCCGATATCACGGCACGGCAAACTTCGCTGCAGATCCGCTCGGGCGCACCGGATTCAGAGGCACGCTTCCGCGCCGCATCGGTCCGGCCACAGGTGTCGTGCACCACACGGTGAAGGACGGGCAGCGCCTGGACTATCTCTCGCTGGATTACTTCAAGGATGACCGGCGATGGTGGCGCATTGCCGACGCCAATCGTGCCGTCATGAACGGAGCGGATTTGCTGCTTGCCGAGGATGATCCGGCGGGCGACGGCAGCCTTGGTCGCTCCGGTATGCTGGGCCGCCAGTTCGTTGTGCCGCGCAAGGAGGAGTAGGATGGTCTTCGGTCTTCTCTCCCGCAAATACGTCCAGCCGGCCGAGGCCATCGTCAAGATCGGCGGCGAGGAAGCCTCGGATCTCTATCCGTTCATCTCGGAGATCAAGGTCAACGCGAGCCGTCACAAGTTTGCAGAGGCGACGATCACGCTTGAATCGCCCGCCGATGAGAATGGCTACTGGTCGGTAGCCGACGATGACCGTCTCCAGTCCTGGACTGACATTTCCATCGAGGCGGACTTCCAGGATGGCTCCGAGGAGATCATGCGCGGCGTCATCTACAATCCTGCCGGCGAGTATCCCATCGACGCAGGCCGAGCGTCGTTCACGCTGACCTGCCGGGACAGCGCGGCCAAGCTCAGCCGCGAGGAGCGCATCGTGCGCTGGGGCGAGCCGCCCGTCGGAACCACTGATCTGGCGATTGTCTCGGCGCTGGCCTCTGAACACGGCCTCACCACGGATCCGCTGAACGATCCCGGCGCGACGGGTCTCATTCTCTCCCAGAAGGGCACGGACATAGAGTTCCTGCGCCAGCGCGCCTGTGCCAACGGCTTTGAGCTGATCTTTTCCGAAGGCGCGATCTATTTCGGTCCCATGCGTGTCGATCTGGAACCGCAGGACGCGATCATGGTCTATGCCGGCCACAAGACCAACTGCCGGACCTTCAACCCCGCAAATCGGGGCGAACGGCGCCGGGTTGTCGGGTTCGCACAGCGTGATGAGCATGGAAACCCGGGCGGTGTTTCCACCGTAACCTCCGATCTCAGCCAGATGGGGACCACGCCCGCCCAGGGTTCGGGCACCGGTCTGGGCGAGACGGTGGAGCTGCTCGATCAGCAGACCGTCCCCGATGGCGCGCAGACGGAAGCCTACGCGCAGGGCATGGCTAACGAAGGCGACATGAGCCTGCGCGCAACAGGGGAACTCGACGGCACCCTGTACGGCAATGTGCTGAAGGTGGGTTTGCCCGTGAACGTCGACGGAACCGGTCAGCGTCACGATGGCCCCTACTACGTCGACGAGGTCACCCACCAGTTCGACATCAATGGGTACCGGCAAGGCTTCACACTACTGCGCAACGCCTATGGCGATCCCGAGGCCGGACTGCCCGGCAACCCGCTGGCGGGAGTTCTGTGATGAACATGATGCCGGATCAGATGTCCATGAATGATGACGGTCAGTGCGGTGTGGGAGGCGCGCCCCAGCGGACCTATTACGGCAAATATCGTGGCCGCGTTGCCGACAATCAGGATCCGGATGGCCTGGGGCGCCTGCTGCTTCGGGTGCCCTCAATCCTGGGCGAGGACGTAACCACCGACTGGGCCTTGCCTTGCCTGCCGATAGGCGGTCAGGACGGGGTGGGTTCGTTCTGGATCCCGGAGAAAGAGGCCCTGGTCTGGGTGGAGTTCGAGCAGGGACTGCTGTCTCACCCGATCTGGACCGGTACGTTCTGGGACGGCAGCATGGCGCCGCCGGCGGACGCCACCGTCAAGCGCACATTCAAGACGCCCTTCGGGCACATCTTCGAATTCGACGACACCAAAGGTGAAGAGAAAATCCGCCTGGAACACGGCGGCGACGGAAATGCTTCAGCGGAGATCGATGAGAATGGCAGCATCACACTGACCGGTGGCGACGGCGCCAGCGCGACGCTCGACGCTTCCGGCGGCGAGATCGTCGTGAGCGACGCTAATGGCAACTCGATGACCATGTCTTCAAAGGGCACGGTTGTTAAGGACAGCAACGGAAACAAGGTCGAGATGGCTGCGGCCGGGATCACGGTCTCAGGGTCGAAGGTCGTTCTGAAGAGTTCCCTGGTGAACCTTGGCGGTGACGGTGGAGAGCCCATCCTGAAGGGCCAGAGCTTCCTGCAGCTCTTCATGACCCACACCCATCCCACCGGTGTTGGTCCGTCGGGGCCACCGGTTCCCCAAGGTGAGCCCACAACTCTATCGACCACGGTCATGACGAAATAGCGGAGGACGAAAGGCATGTTCGAGAACAAGCTACCGGAACAGACGTTCCTCAGCTTTCCGTTTCACATTGGCGCTGAGGGTGCCGCCGTGAGCGATCGGAAGCAGCATGTGCGCGAGCTGATCGAGCAGGTTCTGCTCACGGATCCCGGAGAGCGGGTGTTCCGGGCGGAGTTTGGCGCCGGCGTACGCCGCCTGGTCTTCGAACCCAATGACCGGTCGCTGGCGCTGGTCGCCGGCAACCGCCTGCGGGCATCGCTTGAGGAAGCGCTGCGCGGAGAAGTCGATCCCAAGACGCTGGAAATCAGTACGGGCGCCGATCCGGAACATCCCGAGCGGCTACTTTTGAGGATTTCCTACGAGTTGTCCGCGATTGGAGCCGCCGACACCATAACCATGACAAGCACCTGACACGATGGCAGAAACCCCGCAGAGCACGCTCGAATTCTTCCTGGAAGGGTGTCCGAGCTGTGGCGAACGGCAGATCGCGCTGCCGGAGCCATTGCCTGAAGTCGGCGACGACTTCGCGTGGCGTGCTCGGGATTTCGATGCGATCCGTCAGTTCATGCTGGAAGAGCTCGCGGCGCGCTTTCCCGAGCGAAGCCGCTGGACCCCGGCAGACATGGAGGTGGTGATCGTCGAGGTGCTCGCCGCCGTCCTTGACCAGCTCTCCGACATGGTGGACCGGGTGGCCCAGGAAGGCTTCCTGGAGAGCGCCCGCCATCCACGCTCGGTCCGCCGCTTGCTGTCGTTCATCGGATATGATGCGGCGTTGCTCACCCGCGCGAGTGGTGTCCTGGATGACCGGCTGGGAGAGGATCCCAGCCCGGCCGAAGTCGATGATGCCCTCGAGCGGTACTGGCTTGAAAATCCAACGGCGATGGACGCAGCCCGCCGGCTTGGTCCGGAAACGATCTTCGAGCAGAACCGGATGGTGACGCTGGCCGACTATGCGGCGAGGCTGGACGATCACCCCATGGTGTTGCGGGCGAAGGCGACCAGCAGCTGGACCGGTTCCTGGCAGACCATCCACACCGCAGTGATCCTCCACGACACGGCGTGGCGGCTTGACCAGTCCCTGCCCGAGTTCCCCGCGGCCAGCAAGGAGGAGACGCAGATCAAGGCGCTTCGGGCCCGTGTCGAGCTCTTCCACAAGGAGCGCGGCCTCCCAGTCCCGCTTTGGGATCGCAAGCCTGCCATCCGCTCCGTATTGCGGCGATATCTTGATGCCTATCGCATGGCCGGCCAGCAGGTCTTGCTGGTTGATGCGGTGCCCGTCGGTATCGCCATCATCGTTTCCATTATCGTGAGGCCAAACTACTTCCAGGCTGAGGTCCGCCAGGAAGCGGTGCGCGTGCTCGGCAAGGAGGAGGG
The DNA here is from genome assembly GCA_039030315.1 of Pseudomonadota bacterium. Lineage (GTDB taxonomy): Bacteria > Pseudomonadota > Alphaproteobacteria > Rhizobiales > CAJQND01 > JAAEUE01. The sequence goes on along the minus strand of JBCCEL010000063.1, from coordinate 1,361 downwards.
CGGCTTCTTCACTCCCGGCCGCTTGAGCTTTGGCGAGGATCTGTTCGCAGGCGACCTCATTGCCATGCTCATGGACATTTCGGGGGTCGAGAATGTCTGCCTCATCCGCTTCAAGCGGATCGGCAGCGCGTATCCGGATCAGGCCGATACCGGCCATATTGCGCTTGAAGGCAACGAGATCGCGGTCAGCGACAACATTCCGGGCGATCTTGGGCGCGGTTACTCCCAGGTTCGCCTGCACGGGGGGCGGACCGGATGAGCGGCAAGGACCTCACACGCTGGAACCGGGCGGGGCTGGACCGCTTCCGCTATGTCAACGGCAATGCTGCGACACACCTTGAGGCGCTGAGAAAACAGTTCGCGAGTGACTTTGCCGAGTGGAACGCAGTCAAGCTGCAAGAGGACAACGAACCGGACCGGGTCATCCGCCAGTATCGTGGCGAAAGGAGGGAATGGGCGTGGGAAGTGTCCCGGACCTTTTCCCGCGCCCTACACATTCTCACCGAGCACATGGACGCATTCGCCAACGAGGGCTACCTGCGGACAGCTACGCAGTGGGATCATGGCCGCCAGCTGGTCGCAATGACCGGCTATGCGCCGGCTCCGGCCTCGTCCGCCTCCACGCAGCTGGCGATCATCGTGCCCGACGATGCGGATGCGGGGACCGTGGAAGCAGGTCTTCAGGTGAAGCACACTCCCGAGGACGGCAGCCCGCCGGTCCTGTTCGAAACCCTGGAAGAACTGCAGATCGATCGGCGACTGAACCGGTTGAAGTTGAAGGGATGGGATTTCAACCCGGGTGGTTTCAACGAGAAAAAGAATGGACCTTTCGAACCGCTCAGCGCAGACCCGCTGTGGCCTCTCCCCGATGATGTGAAAGTCGCAGCCGGTGAGTATGCGATCCTGAGCGGAGCCTCGCTGAAGACGGCGCTGGTTGTGTCGGTCGACGCCGTGAGCGAGGCCAAGGACGCCCTGGCCATCGCCGATCCCGGGGGCGACCCGCCCGAATTCAAGCTGTCGCTCGGGAATGCGCGCCTTCGTGTTTCCCCGCGCGCTGTCCTGACGCCGGCACTTAACGGCAAGGGTGTTGTCCGGCTCGAGAAGGACCACAATCTTGTCGCCGGTGAGGTCATTGCGTGGAAATCCAAGACCAGGATCGAGTTTGCCAGGATTGCAGAAGCCGACCGTGGATCGATTGTCCTTGAGCTGCCATCGGAGACCGCCCCGCCGCCAGCTGGAGCCTCGATCTTCAAGGCGAAAATGATGACGCCGGCAACTCGGAAGGCGAACAACGATGAATGGCGTTTTCCGCTGGATGCGGGCAACAAGATCCGGTCGGAAGATTTCCGCTTCGTTTCGAT
>JBCCEL010000062.1:0-21729 GCA_039030315.1 Pseudomonadota bacterium | reverse complement strand
GGAGACTGCGGACGCGCGATTTCACGAACAACCGCGCCGCCGTCCGGCGGTTTCAGCCCATGTTTCTTGTGACCATCATGAGCCATGCCGTCCGGCATCGAAACCACCAGCGCCAACCCGACACCCACGGCACGCGCTCCCAACCAGGCTTTTGCGTTCACGAACCGCTCCCTTCTGCCTTTGGCGCTTCGTCGGCCAGTTCTTCAATGGTTCGTTTCAATTGCCCTGGAGCCGCCAGTCCGTTGGTGTAAACGCATCGTCCGGTCCGGTCGTTGCTGATGATCATGATCGGCGGATGATCCTCGATATCAGGTGTGAACACCTTGAGCTGCTTCAGAAATCGGTCGATACGGTGCTTTTTCCCCGTCAGAAACACCCACCCTTCGTCCGGGTCGAAATGTCTGCTCCACTTTTTCAGGCGCCGCGGCGTGTCGGTCACTGGATCGATCGTGATTGAAACAAGCTGAACATCCTTGCCCACGCGCTCGCGCATGAGATCGCGAAGGGCACCGACATTGGCGGAGATCGGGCTGCAGATGTTTGTGCACTGGGTGTAGATGAAACTGATGGCGACGGTTTTTGCCTTCACAAGATCACTATACAGCCGCACCCGCTCACCCTCGACGGAGAGCAGACGGGTCTCGGGAATCTTGCAGATCTGGCGGTCCATCTTCTTCAGGAAATTGCCGACAAGCTTCTCCGCGCTTTGCGAATGGTCATGGTTTTTGTGAGCTTCGGCCGGCTCGACCTGGAAAAGCTCCGCGGCGCAGAACAGCACCATGAGCACGATAACGGGCCATTGCGGCAGGCCAAATCGGCCCGGACGGCAGCACCTCATCTCTTCACCCGATTCTTCCATCTGCCTATTTAATCAGTTCGCCACCCGGCGCTCAAATCAAATCAACATTTCACGCCAAAAGTGATCATGCGCGTAATTTATCACTCGCATACCTCTGAAACCCCACATCAAAATTCATACCCCACGGAAATGGACACTTTATTCGGGAATTTCAGAGCGAATTCGAGACGATAATTTAAACCCAGACCTCTCTGATTTTCCTCGCCGGCTGCAATACTTGCGAAGCCAGAATTCAAGAGATAGGATCATTGACGGGGGAGTTCAGCCGAACCTCGCGGCAGAGTGTTTGGCAGCGTTTCCCTCCATACCCCGCCGCGCGCACCGTCGGTACAAAGCGCCCCCGAACAGAGGGGCCGGTCGGAAGGAAAACGATAATGAGAAGCAATCTGGCCAAAATTTCCTCCCGCAAGACCGAGGATCTCGTCCGGGAGGTGGCTGCATTGGCGGCGGAAAAGTTCTCCGGCCGGGCCGATGACTACGACCGGCAGGCGGCCTTCCCTGCCGCGGACTTCCAGGACCTGTTCGAAGCCGGGCTTAATGCGGCAACGGTTCCGATCGAGTTCGGAGGGTTGGGCGTGGGCCCACTTAGTCCCGACGTCTTCTCACTGTGGATGATGACCAAGGAGATCGCCAAGGCGGATCTTTCCATGGCGCGCTGCTGGGAAGGACACGCAAACTCCCTGTGCCTGATCGACGGGTGCGGCACCGAGCGGCAAAAGGAGCGCTGGTTTGAAGGGGTCATTGAGCGCGGCGAGATCTGGGTCAGCTGGAGCGGCGAACCGCAGGCCAAGACCCCCGGTCAGAAGAGCCCTTACGGAACGCACCTGGAGAAGGTGGACGGCGGCTACCGTGTCTCAGGCTCGAAAGTCTTTTCCTCCAGCGCCGCGGGGGCAGACTGGGCCGTTCTCCTGGTCAACACCGCCGGACCTGGAGGAGCAAGGCACTCGGACACCAACGCGAAGGTTCTGCTGCTGGCCTGTCCCCTGGCGGACAGCAGCGTCGAATTTGACGATGACTGGTGGGATCCGATCGGAATGCGCGCGACGGTCAGTTACCTCGTCCGCTTCAATGACACCTTTATCCCGGACGCAAATGTGATCGGCTATGCCGGGCAGTATCTTCAGGAAGGCTGGCAGACGCGCTTCACGCCGCAGTACGCGGCCAGTTTCGCAGGTGCCGCAGAGGGCGCCTATGACTATGCACGCAATCACCTGATCTCCCAGGAGAAGACGAACGACCCCTACATCCAGCACCATATCGGCCGGATGGCCATAAACGTGGAAACCTGCCAGCTCTGGCTGCGCCATGTTGCGGATCTCTGGGAGGCCGGCGAAGAGGACGCCGCACGCGCAGCCGGCGCGCAGGTGCGCTACATCGTGGAACAACTCACCGAAGAGACCGTGAAACGCGCGATCCAGGCTTGCGGCGCCCGCGCTCTCATCAAGCCGTGCCCGCTGGAGCGGATCTACCGTGATCTCTCCTTCTATGTGCGACACGACAACGCCGACCACGTGCTGGCCATGGTCGGCCGCTCAGCCCTCGGTATCGAGCACGACATTTCATTCTTCAATCGCTGAGAAGCAGGATTTCCGGGAGGCCGCAGGTCATGACACCACTCCGTGCGGGCGCGAACGCATCAATCTGGGTAATGGCGCTGGGTTACTTCCTGTTTTACGCGCCCTACAGTGCGGCCGTTAAGGCGACGTCAAAGGGTCTCTGGCCCGGTGTTGAAGGGCAGCTCTCAAGGATCGAAATTCTGCCTGGCTTTTTTCTGGGCGCTGCTCTGGTGCTATTCAGCTTCATCGCATTCTCCGGCTGGTGGCGGCATGTTCCGGAACGTCAGGTCTTCGGCATAACGGCGCGCTGGCCGCGGCGGCTCACCGCCCTCTCCGGCGTGGGCACTGCGGCAATCATCGCTGCGACCACCCTGGCCTATACCTTTCACGGCATCTCGATCGTGTTTGCCCTGCTGTTGATGCGCGGCGGCGTGCTGATCATGGCTCCGCTCGTGGATGCACTGTTCGGCCGCCAGGTGGAGCGCAATTCCTGGATCGGCCTCAGCCTCAGTCTGATCGCGGTCGGAATAGCCCTTGCCGATCAGAACAGCTACGTGCTCTCTACCGCGGCAGTGCTCAACCTCGCATTCTACTATACCGGTTACATAGCCCGCCTGCAGTGCATCACGGCCCTGGTCAAGGCGGAAGAGCCTGCGGCGCGCCCCCGCTTCTTCGTCGAGGAGCAGTTGACGTCCATGACGCTTCTGCTTCTGGGCTGCGCAGGTCTGGTATTGTTTGGTGTCGGCGAAAACACAACCGCAGCGCAGCTGTTTCAATATCCCACGCTCCTGATTGGCGTGCTCTACGGCTGCCTCTTCCTCTTCGGCTCCATGATCTACATGGACACCCGTGAGAACTGCTTCTGTGTTCCGATCAACCGCTGTTCCAGCGTCCTCGCCGGTCTCGTGGCCTCCGTGGCGATGATCCATCTGCTCGACCAGCCCCCCATCAGCAACGCCCAGTTCCTGGCAGCAGGCGTCATAATTCTGGCCATCCTGGCCCTCGGCCAGCCCGCCCTGTCACGGGCGGCACGGCAAAACACCGATGAAGCGGCAGCGCCGGTTCGCAAACTTCTCCTGTTCGTCTGCGACGGCAACACGAGCCGTTCGCCGATCGCCGAAGCCATCTGCCGGTCCGAGCTGGCCGCGCGCTTTGGCCTGGCCGGTCAGGCCGGAGCGGCCGAGATCCAGAGTGCGGGACTGAACCCCACGCCGGACCGGCCCCTCGCACCGAACGCGGCGCTTGCCCTCACCGAGCTGGGCGTTGAGGTGAACGACCACAGATCGCGAAAGCTGACCGATGACATGGTCAAATCGGCAGACCTGATCTACTGCATGACGGACGAGCAGCGGACCGAACTGATTTCAAGATTTCCAGATGCGGCAGGAAGAACTCATTGCCTTGATCCTGACCGGGAAATTGAGAATCCGTCCGGCGGCACTCCTGAGGTGTTTCATTCGGTTGCACGGCACATCAGGGCATCCGTGCTCAGGCGCCTTGAGGAATTCACCCTCGCGTCCGGGGCGGCGGAGGTTCCGGTGCGATAACAAGATCGCACTTCCCTGCCGATCTCGACCGTTTCCAACTCTTTCTTGGTCTGTTCAAAAAGGAAAACAACTTTGCCGAAGAAGATAAAGATCCTGGCATTTGCCGGAAGCGCCCGTCCCGGCTCCTACAATGCCCAACTTGTGCGGATCGCTGGCCGGGCGGCCGAAAGCGCGGGAGCTGAAGTGACCTACCTTGATCTCTCCGAGATCTCGCTTCCTCTGTTCGACCAGCACACACAGATCAATGAGGGCTTTCCGGACGCAGCAGTACAGCTGAAAGAACTCATGCCGCAGCAGGACGGGTTCCTGTTCTCATCACCGGAGTACAACGCCTCGATCGCCGCGCCCATGAAGAACATGATCGATTGGGTGTCGAGATCCCTCCCCGGCGAGGGCTGGAAGATCTGCTTTGCCGGCAAGGCCGCCGCCATCATGTGCGCCTCGACCGGTGGACTGGGCGGTTTGCGCAGCCTTGCCCACATGCGGGATATCCTGTCGGCCATGCATGTTCTCGTGCTGCCGCAGCAAGTCACGGTAGGCAACGCAAAGGATGCCTTTTCCGAAGACGGCGGTCTGAACGACGCAGATCTTCAGGAGCGTACCGAAGCACTGGGCACCGCGCTGGTGGAACTGCTGCAGGGCGGATCAGGTGGCCCGGACCCTGGATGACATCATGACCGGCACACCGCGCGAACCGGGTTCAGGTGCCCGGGATTTCCTCCCGGAGGTCAATGAACTTGAAGGCGTGGCATTCGGCACCGGAAACCTGATGCATGCGGGCGGGCCTGTGGCAGACCAGATCAAGGCTCAGGGCCGCTGGCTGACGGAGCGCACGAAGCGGTATGCGGATCGGTATCAGCCTCTCCTGGGAAAGTTCTTCTCCGACATCATGCCGGCAGACCGGCCCGCTTCGGTGGTATATCCGTTCGGAGGCGGCGACCTGGTCTCCTGCCTCCTGGCGTTTCCCGATGCCAAAGAAATCACTAGCCTATCCCTGGAATATGCAGGTTCACCGCTCGCCTGGAAAGCCCTTGAGGGAGAAGCGTTGCTGGCCTGTCTCAAGGATCTGCACGAACAGATAGGCGGCACCCTTTCCGTCGGCAGCAATACCAGCCGGAACCTGTCTGAGGCTCAGGCAAACCCGTTCCCGGTGCAACTGACCCTTTGGCTTGCGGCCCTGCGGCTGCACGGCCAGGTGCCGACGCAGGTGCGCTATTTCCATCTGCGCAATGATGGAACACTGAAGTATCTGAGCAGCGAGGCGATTGAGAGCGCCTCCAGCATCAAGGCCAAGCCACTTGCGGACAGCTGGACGCAGCCGCACTGCCCGCCGGTGTTTGCCAATGTCGAGATCAGGTACACAGATGCCCGGAGCACAGACGCGCCTGAGCGCATCTTCCGCCACATAACCTGCAACCTGCACAACAGGAGGTTCTGCGGGCACACCGCCCTTCAGGCACATCTGAAATCCAAGGGGAAGGTCGCAGGCCTGGTAAAGGGCGCCAGCTATCATCTTTGGAGAGATACCTTCTCCGACTTGCGCCGGTACATGCTGAGCAACATGCCGCTTATTCTGTCCGACAGTTCGGGGATTCCCACCGGCATCGCCGTCTGCGCCGGCCACGAGATCCAAACCTTCGGCAGCTTCCATGGCTCCTTCCTGAAAGCAAGCGACGCTCATAACCGGTCGCTTCGCGATCTCTGGGCGCGCAATCCGCACAGGCCCATGCCAATGCGCTACGGCTACGTGGATTGCCGCAACCAGCCCCATCTCATGATCTCCCAGCAGAGACCCCGCACCACATCCCCAACACCGGAAATGATCGGATAGACCGTGCTCGCCGCTCAAGACGTTTCAAGTTTCCAGCAACAGGGCTTCCTCGGATCGGTTCCGATTCTGACCGAAACGGAGGCAGCAGAATGCCTGCGCCATTTCCAGGCTATCGAGGCGGCATCGGGCAAGCAGCTGGTTCGGCTCGATTGGCCTCACATGTGTTTTCGCTGGGCCTATGAACTTGCCACGCACGAGGATCTGCTCGACGCGGTCGAAGCCCTGATCGGACCGGACCTGATCATCTGGGGCAGCCTGATCGCCAACAAGCCGCCACAAAGCGAGTTTCACTTCGGCTGGCATCAGGACAGTGCTTTTTGCACGTTTCTGGAGGGCACGCCGGCAGTAACGGCATGGATCGCATTGACCCCCAGCACATCGGCGAATGGCTGTCTGAAAGTGCTGCCGGGCTCGCAGAACCGGGAACTTGAACACTCCGCCAGGGAGACCGGCAGCAACATTCTCCGCCAGCAGCAGACAGTGGACCTCCAGGTTGACCCCGGTCAGACACAGGACATAGCTCTGAAACCTGGCGAGATGTCAGTTCAGCACATGAGTCTGCTGCACGGTTCGGGGGCCAACTCCGGAACCACACCGCGGGTGGGCTTCATCGTCCGGTTTGCCACGCCACAGATGCCGTCCGCGCCCTACCCGCTCGTACTCGCCCGGGGCGCCTGCCGCAACACCGGCCTGACCCTGTCAGGGCCGCCGTCAAGCAATGATCCCGCGGAGGGCCTCCAGGCGCATGCTGACCTGCACGCGAGCCTGGCCGCCCGCAACCGGGCTCCCCGATAACCCGCCCGTGTGCCGCTGAACATGCGCATTCTGATTCCCGGAAATCACCGGTTCCCGGCAGAGACTGCAAAGGGTTCCGGGCGCCGGCCCAAAGCCTTTCCGTCCGGTTCCGGCTATCACCTGCTTGATCTCACCGTGCAGGGTCTGACGGAACTTGGCCACGAGGTCGTCTACCTGCTGCCAAAGGGCTGGGACTATGAGCTGCCCTCCCCAGTCCATATGGTCAGGGAACCCGACTTCGCTGTGGATGCAGCCCACGTGCTGGCTTACGTCAACGAGACGTTCCACGACGAACTGAAAGCCCGCAGCTTGCCAACGGTGGTCAGCTGCCACCGTGATCCGCATGTCGAGGGGCGGGAGCGCGGCCCGGTCGGAGACAACTGGGTCTATGTCTCGAAGACGCTCGCCGACGCGTTTGGAAGCGGCCGCTACGTACTCAACGGGCTTGATCCGCAAAACTACACCTTCTCAAGCGACGGCGGCAGCTATCTGCTGTTCATGGCGGCCCTGGAATGGGCAGAGCCGAAAGGATTGAGCATCGCCCTGTCTGTCGCAGAGGAGGCGGGCATGAAACTCGTTGTGGCCGGGACCGGTCTGACTGAGGAGATCATTGAACATGTTGCCGGCCAATGCCGGCAGCATGGGGCCGAGTATGTGGGTGACGTGCGCGGACCCGAAAAGGCCGAGCTCTTTGCTGGCGCCAAGGCGTTCTTTTTCCCGACGCAGATCGCAGAGGCCTTCGGCCTGTGCATCGTTGAAGCGCTCATGTCCGGCAAACCGGTGATCAGCAGCGCCAACGGGGCCAGCCCCGAGATCGTTTCACCCGAAGTCGGCTTCATCTGCCATTCGCGGTCGGACTATCTGGAGGCGATAGAGGCATGTGATGGAATCTCTGCCCGCGTCTGCCGGGACTACGCCGTGAGCAGGTTTCACTACCAGCGGATGGCGGCGGAGTATGTCCGAGAGTATGAGCGCGAAATTGCTGGAACCCGGCCGCGGTAGGCCTAACTCAGCATCCATTTTTCGACCAGCGCCGAAACCCGTGCGACTGGTTACGGGTTTTCTTCTGCAAGGTTGAACTGTTGGGTGAATGGGAGGTTCGCAGAAGGTGCGGCAACGAGCACCCTGTAGTTGCCGCCACGCGGCAGTGTCACCCCGGCCGTGTAGAGGCCACCTCCCCGGTGCCTGGCGATATGGCGCTGCTGCCAGACCGGCGAAAACACGAGAACTGTCAGATCAGGAACGTTTTCTGCGGGCGCGCCGGTGACCGGATCCGTCAGCCTGAAGGCAAGCTCGACCGGGTGCCCGGTCCGAAAGGTCTGGCCGCCTGGAGCGGAGGTCACCTTGACAAGGGCCGCATTGTCGGATCGCATAGCGGCCGGGTTCGCTTCAATCGTCAGATCGAGACAGTGAATGATGCGCGGGGCATCAAGGAATATGGCGAATTGATATTTGCCGGGCTTGCGCAACGTGACGTCCGTGCCGTAGACGCCCGCCTCCATCTCCCTCAGGTTTCGCTCGACCGCCAGAACAGCCCGCGGCTCGTGGCCGTAATTGCTGAAATTGCCCATGGGGGCGGCCATGCCCTCCTTGTAGTAGTAGATCGCCTCATCCAGGGGATTGGCGATGAGTACGGCATAGGCGCCAGATGCCTGGACGATGGCATTGGCGAGGCTTGGCCGGGTTGTGCGGCCGAGCGGATGCTGGCCACCCGGAAAGTCGACGACCGTCGCTTCCCGCTTTTCATCTCCGATGTCCTTCAGCGGAATCATGAGCACCACTTCACTGTCGCGGTGGCGCACATATGCCAGTTCATCACTGAAGGAGATCTGGTCGGGCGCCTCCATGACACGCGCGGTCTGGACGATGCGGTTATTGGAAAGATCCAGAATCTCGACGGTGTCTTTTGCCGGGTTCGGGAGAAACGCAAATCGGCTGTCCGGGGCAACCTTCACCTGAACTATCCCGGGCTTGGTGGCAGTCTGTGCGAGCTGTTTCAGCGTGCCGACACTGATCGCCGTTACCAGCCCGTCGTCGCGGCTGGCAACGTAAACGGCATCCGCCCGTCGTGCATAGTTCGCCGCAACCGGGTTGCTGCCCGCCGGGATGTCCGCAACTTTTTTCAGGCCCGCAATGTCGATCACCGACACGGTGCCCGCGGCGCTATTGGTCACGAATGCGTACCGGCTGTCGGCGGAGAAGGCGATGTCATGCTTGCCGGCGCCTGTGGGTATCCGGGCGGCAATCGTGAGATCTCGCGTACGGACTACCGAGACGCCGGATTTTTCCGGATCATCTTCAGCAACGGAAACCCAGAGAAAAGCCTCGTCCGGCTGAAGCGCGACACGGCGGGGCGATGGTCCTGCATCGATGTTCCGGCGCACACTCCAGTTCGGGGTGTAGACCACCGCAACCTTGCCGGCTTCCGGCATGGAGACGAAGAGATGATCCTGATCGCCCGTGATTGCCCAATCCTCGCCAGGGCTTTCCAACTGGATCAGGCTTAAGAGCTTGCTGCCACCAAAGCCAAACAGCGGATCCACGACGCTGATGGTCGGGTCGGCGTTGAGGGCAAGCACATAGTAGACGTTCAGATCGAGCTCGGCCCGACTGAAGATGCCGCCGCCAAGCAGGCGCTTGACCCTTTGGGAGCATGATTTTTCCGGTGAGCCGGGTGCCGCAATGTCCATCCACGCCGCAGGGAAAACGCCGCGAAGCGGGGCACCGGACGTGGTGTCCGTCAGCCTCAGGCGCACCGAGACAACCTCGCCCTCGGTGAGCTTGCCCGGCACGAGCCCGGCACCCTCCACAGGCGCAACCGAGGCTTCGATCTCAAGACCCTGCTTGCGGAAAGATTGACGGTATGGCGCGGTCTGTCCCGCATCAGCGCGGGCGGCAGTTTGTCCGTCTTCAGCACTGGCGACCGAAGCCGCAAACAGAGCGCACAGGACGACACCGGCTACGGCGAGCACGGACAGTCCAATCCGGTCAACGGCAGGCATCCGGAATAACAACCGCGCCAAGGGCTGCTTCAGCCTGAACATGAGGGCCAAAGCACCCCTTGTGGGGTGTGCGGCGGCCGCGGCGCACCAGGCAGCCGCGGCCGGCTTATGTTCAGCGGCGCTTTCCAAATCCTCTCGGCCGGAACTGTCTGCCATCTGAACCGATCGACACCGGCGCCGTACGCATCTTCGCTGGGGCCGGCTTCTGGGCCGCCTCCGCGGCAGCCACGGACGGTCCGACAAGGCTCGGAGGCGTCGGCAGCGGCACGGCCGACGAGATCGGCTGGTTGGCCACTGCTTCGCCGCCTTCCATCGACACCACCTTCAGGGGGAACGGGTTCTTGCTGGCTCCGGTCGACGCCGTGTGGCTCCACGCGCCTGTGACCGGATCGACAATCGCTGTCGCCGAGCCGTTGGCAGCATCGGTGATCGTGACCGTCTGCGTCATCTGCTGATTTGACGGGTTGACCGACACCACACCGGTGATCACGTAGCCCTTGTTCTGGTTCTTGAGCTGAAGCGCCGTGATCGTGACCACGTCCTTGCCGGTTTCGCCGACCCGGAACAGACCCCAGATACCCTCGCTTGCGGAGGTGCCGATGAAGCTCCTGTAGAGATAATCGCCAGTCACCTCTCCAGTCCCGCCGGCCTTGCGGAGCACGATGTCGAACTGATTGTTCGGTCCGAAATCGTCCCGAGCTCCCATCCACTGGGACTTGCGGTTGAAGCCGATCTTCGTCGAGCCGTCGGTATAGGGTTCTTCCTGCCAGGACTGGCCGTGAAGTACCCACGTCTGCTCGGCAATACCGGCCGGATGCAGCATGCGCATGCGCACCGGCATTTCCTGCGATGAGGTGAATACCGGTGTCTGGGGATCACCGTTGACCAGCGTATTGGACGCATAGCGCATGATGCCGCGCGGCGACTTGCTGGGTTTGTTGGATTCCCAGTCCGGGCTGAGGAACCGGTAGCTCAGAGGCTCCGTTCCGTAGCTGACCGCGTTGGTAAAGTTTGGAGCCACCGCCGTCGGCATCGCTGCCGTCTGGATGTAACCTGCAACCGGGGAACCGGGCACCGTATCGGCAAAAGCGATCTGAGCCAGGTCCACCCCTTCCTTCACGATAAGCGTCGCAATGTGCCCCGGACCCTGGGGAGCAACCCCGAAGGACAGCGGGCTGATCTGCGGCTGTGGCTGGAAGTCCGCCCCCGTCTCGACCTGGAAGATGCTCTCGGCGAGCGGTCCGTCATAGAAGGCGAACCCGTGCTTGCCGTTTTCCACCGCAACAATCAGTGCGGTGCCAGGCGGCATGGGGATGGGCTTCGTCTTGTCCAGAGGCTCGCCGTTCAGAAGCCACTTGCCGTCAACCGCCACCAACTGCTGCTCGGGCACGTCAGGCAACGTCGCGCTGGCCGCTTCCACGCCGGCACCGATGACATGATCCTGCAGCACCGCAACATGTTCGCGGAACAGAAACTTGGACGTGTCACAATCTCCGTACGATCCGCCCTGGTAGACGTTCGCGGACGCCCGAGAGTTCGGATCGGTCTTCCAGCAGGACCCTTCCGGTTCGATGACAAGGGCACCGATCATGCCATAGGGCGACTGCATCAACGGATCGGACGGGCTCAGGCTGGCACTGCCAAACTCGGCTGGCTTGTGCACCGAGTTGCCCTTGCCATCATCAACGATGATACCGGCATACCACGTGTAGGTAACCTCGTGACCGAACGGAACAACCGTGTCTTTCGGGTTCTTCCCGATGACCGTGCCGTCGCTCTGGGTGATGTCCTCGGATACCAATTGGGCATGCAAACCGGCGAACTTCGAAGTCTCGAACGGGATCTTCGCGTTTGCCGAGGCCGGAGCCAGCTGAAAATCGACCACGTTGCCGAAGAGGATCGGCTGGATGCGATTGAGCAGGGTCACTTTCATGCAGTCACCTGCCGCAGCCCGCAACACGAGCGGCTTGATGGCGGCCTGGGCCTGTGCCGGAGAGACTTCGCCTTCGCCGGCGAGGCTTTTCAGGCGGCCGGCCTGATCAAGGTCGGACGTGTGCACGTAGAGCAGAGCATCAGGATCAATGATGCGCTGTTTGCCCGGCGTGTCCGCCCTGCCGCGGTTGTTATAGACAACCGGACCGCCCAGGGCCTGGATCGCCGTGGTAGCCGTCACATGGTATTCGCGCACCGGCGCATTTGCCGGACACACTGCGACCGCCGGCTTGCCAAGGTTCGCAAGCGGGTTGTTGGGGAGCGGCAGCAGCGGACTGGGCTTGGCCTGTTCCTTGCCATAGGCCCGCAGCAGTCCCCAGTTGCCGTAGGGCAGATCGGTGCCGCTCGACGAGGTGATCCAGAGATAGTCGGCATCCTTGCCCGCCGTGTGGCGCGGCAGATCGAAGAGCATTTCATAGTGCTCCGAAATACCCATGCCTTGCGTGCTGCGGAAACCGGAGTTTTTGGCTGCCGGCTCGAACAGCCATCTCAGGCCATGCAGGTTGAAGGCGTGGGGCGCCATATGCGCACCGACCAAGGTACGGATCTGCACCTTGTCGCCGACATAGGCCCGCATGAGCGGCGTATACGGGTCCGTCTTGCCCGCACCCGGGAACGGGTTCTCGAACTTGAAACCGTCCTTGGCGTTGGGATTGATCGGTACCGTGTTATCCGGCTGGGTATTCTGGACCGGATCGAACCGCGGGATGGACGCATAGGCGAACGATAGATCGGAGGCCTCCGCGGCTTGCTGCGGTTTAAGCTTTGCCGGGTTGTTCTGCGGCTTGAACATCCTGAGCGCCAGCGGCTCGTTGCGGTAGTTCACCGAGAAGGTTCCCGTTGCGATGGAATTGGTCACAAGCAGCGGATTGGGTGCGCTCGCGGACCCTGCCGGCGCGTTGATCGCATTGTTCGGCGATACCCAGCCCCATGGCTTCGTACCGGCGGGAACCGTGGCCGGATCAGCGTCTGCATAGGCCTTGGAGAAGTTCGGGTTGTCCGGGTCCCCGATGTAGGGAACCGGCTTTTGCGGACTCACCGAATTGTAGGTCAGTTGCCGGTCGGCAAACTCGAGATTGAACTCCCGGTAGCTCTGCGACGGGTCCTTGGTGAGGATGTCGGCTACCCAACTCGTGGGACCGCCATCCTTGACCTTGCCCTCGCCGCCCTCAGGCGCGTTGGCATTGCGGTTTCCGTACATAGCGCCGGTGATCGGGTTGCGCCACTTGGAGTCCTTCGGCTCAACCACCAGTGCGGCATAGAGCCCGGCCTGCTGATGGGTCGATGGACTGAAGTGATCGTGGGTGAACACGGTCCGGATGGTCCGGTCCTTGCCCAGGTTGTTGGTCAACGGATCGGCATACCAGCGCTGCACCGTGGCTTGCGCGCCAACCCAGTTCTGGCCGTACGCTTTGCCATCGCCGAAATAGGGGATGGTCTTGGCCTTCAGCTCGGTCTGCTTGGAGCCGGAGTCCGGTGCGGACAAGCTCTGGAACGGATAGATTCCGCCGGCCTTGTTGATGTGCCCGATCAGTTCGCGGACTTCCTGGGCGGCATAGGTTCCGTCTTCATAGTTGAAGCCGTTAGCTGCGCCGTCGGAGGCGAGTACGTCAAACTTGACGAGGTGAATATGCTGGCCGAGCACATCTGTGGGGGTGCGCACCTGGAAATCGTCCAGCTCATAGTAGTTCGGCACCAGATTGGTCATCCAGTACTCCACCACTTCGCCGCTGTTTGCGCGGAAGAAGAGCGGCTCTGCGGGCTTCTTGCCCGTCAGAGTGTCCGCAACATCGCCCCAGAGCGAAATGATGCGCTGCTGGGGATAATGCCAGCCCTTCTTGTTGAACACGACATCAAGCTCGATGTCCGCGCCCTTGTAGATGCGCACATTCGTCTTGGCCGGATCATTGGTAACCGAATTGTAGTCGACCGGGGTCTTGAACACCGGATCTCCGTCCAGCGTGATTCCCGGCTCGGCAAAGGGCGCACCGCGGGCGGGTGGCTGACCGTTCAGGCGGAACTTCGCCGGCTGCCCGCCGGGTGTGATGCTGTCATGCAAGCGCTTGGCATTCGCTGCCATGCCGGCCTTCTCGGCCGGGGTTCCCATTTCCGGGAGCTGCATTGCCACCGGCTTGTTGTTCTCCTTGGTGAAGTCCCAGCGGTTGTGCTTCTCGTAGAGAATCTTGTCGCTGACAACGATATGACGGGGCAGGCCGCCGTCAAGGTACAGAGGCTTGCCGTCAGCAGCCGTCTTCTGCTCGCCGGAGGCATCCTCTTCAGGCGCAAAATCCATCGGGGGATGCGTCGCGCGTTGGCCGGCGACGCCAGGGATGTAGAACGGAAAGCCCGGATTCATGTTGTTCTTGAGATCGTCCGGGTGGACTTCAACCGTATTTCCGACAACCGGATTGCCGGCAGCCGGGCTTCTGGCCTCGACCACCCTCACCCGCGCGGGCATGGGAGCCATGGCAATTTCAGGGATCGGGACGACGGCCGGGGTCGGTGAGCCCGTGGGAAGCTCGCCGTCAGGCAGTGCGCGGTTCCAGACTTCCGGCCCCGACGTCGGGCGGCCGTTCACATCCATCTCAGTGCCGATCTCGAACGTATCGTGCACGCGCCACAGTCCCCACATCCCTTGCGCAAAATGCGGATAGAAGTGGCAGTGGAAGATGGAATCCCCGGGTGTCTGGTTCTTGTTGCCGCTGCCGCGGAAAACGTACTCCAGCGTGTAGGCGGCGCCGGGACTGATCATCTGGCTGTCGCGATAGTGGCTGTTGTCGTCATTCGGCGAATGGAGCCACTGGTGCGCATGCTGGTGATGCACATGCGTGATGTCTGCGCTGGCATGCAGAACCTGGTAGACCGTGTGATCGCCCACATAGCTGTGGAACACGTTCGACGGATCGTCGGGATAGTAGGCCTTGGTCGCCTTCTTGCCGAGGATCAGCTTGCCGTTCACATCAGTCGTATTCGCCGGAAAATCCACGACCATGGCCGGATCACCGTTCGGCCATGAACTCAGGAAGAATTCCTCGTACTTGCATGTGGCACACTCGGCCATCGGACCGACACCGAGGCGGTTCGCCCAGATGGGCGGGCCGATTGCAGCCATGCCATAGTTGATGGCGAAGAAGTCGCGCCCGCCCTTCAGGGCCTGGAACAGATCTGACGAGGGCGAGTTTTCGAACGCGCCAAAAGACTGCTTTGCGACAAAGTTGTCATGGTAGATCGTGACGATCTCCCGCCAGGACTGGCGCCGCTTCGGGTAAGTCACCTTGATCGGAGCGAACTCGGGAAAGTCCTTGCCTTTGAGGTCCTTGGAGAAATTGCTCGCACCTTCGCCGGTGATGATCGCGGTCAAATCTGTATAAACCAGCTCTCGTGCCGGCTTGCCGGCGATCGGAGCCATTTCCTGGGTCATGCTGAGAACCGGCTTGCCGCCGATCTCCGGACCGTCAGGTTCGCTTGGATAGCGCGTACCGGGCTTGTACACTGCCTGATAGTCGATCTGCGGCGGCAGTCCGGGATCCTGCTTTGTCGTGGCGGCCTTCAGATCAGCATTGGTCACCTGGCTGCGGTAATATTCCGCCGTTGGCGGCTGCACGGTGACCGCGCCGAACATTCCCTGGAACACCTGGCCGCCAAATCCGAGATTGGTGCCGACCATGGAGGCCTGATTGGTGAGCAGGTAAGAGCCGAGCGCCGGGGCATACAGGTTGTAGACAATCGACTTGCCCGGAGGCACCAAGCCGCTGTTGATCGGATAGGACGCCGGATCGCTCGGGTTCTCCGGCGTGAAAAACTGGCCGTTCGCGCCGCCAAAGGCTCCGTCGGAAGAAATGTCGTTGACCGGTTCCAGTCCGGCCACATGAATGCCGGCATACCGGGTGGGGTTCTGCACCCAGGTCGTTGTCGGGTTGCTGGGTGGGGCTGGTGCGTTTCTGCTGGCAGCCGGTTCGACCAGATCGTTCTGGTTGGCGGTATAGGGGCTGCCTTCCTTGACGGGAAACGTCTTGTCGAGACCGCGCTGCATGGGCAGTCCACTGAGGAGATTCGTGAACTTGATGCGCAGGCATTCATACTGGTTGACCCGCAGAACGATGGGCCGGGCCCTCTTGTCCGGCCGCAGCATCACCTGACCGGGTTTCAGGTCCTTGGTGTTGGGATCGGTACTGCGAACGTCGCTACGCAGGGCGTAGATCATGCCGCCCGCCTGCAGAGCGCCGAGGCGATTGATGTAAAACGCCTGATCGAGCGCAACCACATCCGCATAGACCCAGCTGTTACAAACCGGACCCTTGGCATGGCTGTCGGCTTGCGCGCCGGAATGAAGGAGCGTGCCGGCGATGAAGGCCCCCGCTGCCATCGCCAACTTCAATGCGGACCTGATTCCGAACTTACGGTTAGTCGACATGCGCGTGACCTCCTCGTCCAGTTTGGCCAGAGAGTGCAGTCCGGTTGGGTTGCCGGCGCGCTCAGGCCTCTTTGCGCTACAGTCTATTGCGGACCGGAAACTCGCCCGAGATCAACAAACGGTCGCCGCCCATGGAGAAAATTCTCAACATGATTGCTCCGCCCCGTCTAAACTTGCGGTTGATTAGTTCTATGGCCGCAAGCTTTTGATCCCCGATTTTTCTCCTGCGCCGCCAGTTAAACAAGCTTGTTTATTGTTGGAGCGTGACATAGATTTTTAGTGAAATCAATCTTGCCCCATGAACTTTGACAGATTTTACCTCCTGCCGGAATTAATCACGCTGCGAGTGAAAATTCACGTAAATGAGTAAAGCGTCCAAATCAGAGTTTAATTTCACGATTGTCGTGAATTGTGGGCCATGTGAGCAGTATATTGAAAAGTGCATTTCCTCAATCCGGGACCAGGACTGCGTGAATTGGACTGCCGTTGTCACTGCAGATCCATGCGGAGACAACACCTACGAAAGAGCCTTGGCGGCCGCTGCGGGCGAATCACGAATCGATGTACGGCAGAATAACCGCCAGTGCTTCGCCATGGAAAATCTCGTCCGCGGGATCGAGCGCAGCCGCGCGGCGAAGAATGATGTGATCGTCGTGCTTGACGGCGATGACTGGTTTGCCAGCCCGGGCGCGCTGCGGACAATCCACCGGGTCTACCGCAGCACGGGATGCTGGATGACCTATGGCAGCTGGCTTTCCAACAACCCGGAGATGCCGGGGCTTTGGCCGGCTTACCCGGAGGGGACAGAAAACTTCCGGCAGATTAGATGGCTCGCCACCGCGCTCAGAACCTGGAAGAGGTGGCTTTGGGACCTGGTTGACCGCGACGATTTCCGCGACGAAGAGGGCCGGTACTTCCGGGTCGGCGAGGACATGGCAGCGATGTTTCCCATGCTCGAGATGAGCGGGACGGACAGGGCCAGGCACATCCCAGAACCGCTGATGCTCTACAATCACTCCAATCCGGCCGGCGCCGCAAAGATCTGGAGGGAGGATCTTCGGCGCACGGCAAGACTGATCCGAAGCCGGCCCTACTATGAGAGACTGTGTGCGCCGGTGGTGGCACCCGCAGCGTGACTGCACCCGGTTGATCAGCCGACCAGCAGCGGCATGACATTGCGCCCGAACCGCTCCATCTCACCCTGCTTCGGCCAGCCGGAGAGAATGAATTCCGTCACACCGGCTTGTTGATACTCGAGTATGGCATCCGCCACATCCTGATAGCCCCCTACAAGCGCAAGCGCGGGCGCCCCGTAGCTGCGCACCGCTCCGGTCCAGAGTACCGGCGTGAGCCACTCTTCCTGGGCGAGTTCGAATGTCTTGGCGATCGAGACAGAATCGCTTCCCGCCACGAAGTTCTTCTCCTGTTTCTGCTCTCGGGCCGGCGCGTACGCCTCGCCGACCAGGACCCGGGCCGCTTCAAGAGCTTCGGCCCGGCTCTCCCGGCAGACCACGGCGAGCCGCAGCCCGGCATCCTTGCCGGCCGCCAGAACCGGCTGAATGCTCTCGGCAACCTTGTCCGGTGCGTCGCCCAGGCGCATCCAGCAAGATCCCTGGCTGACCGCCAGATCGCGCGCGGCGCGCGAGCCGCCCGCGATGAAGAGGTAAGGACCGGTCCGGTCGGGGCTGACGTAGGGAGTGTTCAGCTCCGCCTCCTCGACGGTGTAGTATTTGCCGGCGAAACTAACCGGCCCGCCGCCATCCCAAAGGGCGTTGCAGATCGTCAGAAACTCTCCGGTGCGGGCATAGCGCTCATCGTGGGGAAGAAAATCGCCATAAAACGCCTGCTCGGACGGAGAATGCCCGGCAACGATGTTCAGGCTGACCTGCCCGTTCAGCAGCGCCGAAAGGGTATTGATCTGTTGGGTGAAAATGGTGGGGCTGCTGGCACCGGACCGGTAAGCCACGATGAACTCCACGTCCCGGGTGGCGTGGGCAAGGCCGGCTGCAAGGACGATCGGATCGGGCTTTGTCGCACCAAAGTCCGTAAGCAGGCCCGATATTCCCGCTTCAGCCGCAGCATGGCAGAACGCGATCTGCTCGTCAGGCTCGGGTAATCCCGTCTCAGGCCGTCCGTCCAGCCCGGCCCGGGTCATGGCGTCCCTCTCGCCGCCCTGCAGCATCCGCCAGTGGATCCGGACAGGCCGTTTACGCGTCATCTGGATACCCGCCCCCGGAGCATTCAGTTCGCCCGGTGGATCCACGACCGCAACATCAGCCGGTCGCTCGGCAAGTCGCGCCTGACCGGCCCGCGGGCATGAAGGCACCTGTGATTGTCGACAATCAGGAGTTCGCCAGCCTCCATGAGCCATTCCCAGGCCGTCTCGCAGGTCTCCAGGGTCTGGCCCATCGCATCCAGTGCGGTCGACACATGCTCCGGCAGCCTGATTCCGAGATGATCAAGCGCGTAATTGATAGTGTAGCGCCGCCAGCACATGGTCTCCTGCCCAAGGACCGGGCGCCACACGACACCCTCATCGAAACCTTCTCCGAGGAGCCAGGGCACGGGCTCTGTTTCAAGCACTCCGAGCACCGCTTCGCCGTGCAGCGCCCTTATCGCGGAGCGAACAGCATCGATGTCCAGAAGGCGCGACCGGCCTTGCCCCCTGGGGTCAGGGTGCACGCACACCATCGAAACGATGTCGATCTGGCGGGGCCAGTCGGCGCCGTCGGTATGGAACAGCTCTGTATAGACCCGGCCGCCATTCTTTGCGGTGATGTCCTGCTGATGGTGAATATAGTGGACCAGCTGCGCACGGGGTTTCTGGAGAGGTCGGGACACAAGCCGGCCGAGAGCGCGGCTGAGGCCTACAAAGAGCCGGTTCTCCTGATCGAACTGAAGACCCTGAATGGTTGCACAGTGAGGCGCCCTGTCCAGCCGCGCCTGGATCTCGCCACGCAGCCAGCGCATGCCCTCGGGACATGCAGAGTGGAGCCCCTGCATGGCCTCATCCTGAAGAGCCAGATCGTAGTATGCCTCGTTTTCGCGCGCCGGCAGGGCGAGTGCCGCACCGGCAAGTTCCCCGGCAATCCCCGCGGGCACGTTGATACGGACGTTAGAGGGAAGAGGTCGCATGGCAATCACCCGATCACAGCCGCACCGGCAAGGCCGGCGGGCTCACCGTCGCACATGCCCGATCTGATGCCCGTATTCATTCCAGCCTCCGTCGGCAGTTTCTCTCCAGTCATCAGTTCAAACTGTCTGGCCGCCTGAACAGCTAGAACGGCCTTTCCATCGATCACGTCGCAGCCCAGCCGGTCTGCTTCGGCAACAAGCGGCGTTGTCCGGGAACCGTAAACGAGGTCAACGATGACCGAGTCCGGAGAGAGGGTGGCCATATCAAACGGAGGCGGATCGTCCGGATCGCGCCCGAGCGGCGTCGCATGGACGACAATCTCAGCATCCTCAGCCGAAAACGCCGCGAGCGGCACGAACGGCAGTCCAAGCAGATGCTGCGCCAGGCGGCCCCGGCGCTTGCCGCGGTTGACCATGGTGACACGACCGCCAGCGCCCTGGAGCGCGGCAGCCATGGATCGCCCGGCCCCGCCGCAGCCGATGACACACACCTTCTTGCCGGCAACCACGATACCTGCATCGCCAAGGCACTGCAGAACACTGTCAGCATCGGTGGTCGCAGCTTCCCAGCCGTTCGCGCCCAGTGTCAGGGCGTTGCAGGATGATGCCTTTCCGACGATTGCGCAGCGGGACGGAAAATGACTGGCCGCCGCCTCCTTGTGCGGCGAAACCACCGTGAACCCCTTGAAGCGCATTCCCATCTGCTCAAGGACCCGCGATCCGGCAATCTCTCGCCAGCACTCATCGAACGAGGCCGCATGGATGGGCAGATAGAGCGCCTTTCTGCCAAGCGTGCGATAGCCTTCATTGTGGACACGTGGCGACCCGGAATGCAGCACCGGACACCCGATGATGCCGTGCAGATCACGCGGCCGGTCCGCACGGACAAGATCGAAGTCCCGGACAAGCCGGCTCAGCGACGGTGCACCGTGCGCGGACACCTCATCGTCAAACTCAGCAAAAATCAACGGGCTGCCGGCATAGACCGAGAGAATGCGGCTCCAGAAACCTGCCGCACCATGCGCATAGGCGATCACATCATCACGGCCGAGCGCAACCAGCAGATCCAGCGGCGCGATGGCGTCAGCGGCACAACCCGCGTCGCCCGTAAACCTGTAGAATCTCGCTTCGGTCCGCATCACCTCTTCGATCTTGGAGCGTTGATCCAGAGGACCATGCCATGAGATCATCCGCTTGCCTGCCGGCACAGCGTCAAGAACGTCGGGTACCAGATCGCCATGCGCGCTGAGTTCAACAAGATCGTAGCAGCGCACAGCCCAGCGAATCCGCTCGAGCCATGTCTGTCTTTCCCCTGCCGTCTCCGGCCGCGGCAGGGCATAGATCAGACCGCCTTCAAAGTGCGCGGCCAGCCAGTCTGGATCGAGATCGCCGCACCGGTCCGCCCGGACCGTGAGCCAATCCGCACCGCTCGTCCGTTCTTTCAAGTCGGCGCCATCCGCGCCCGGCACCTCGCAAAGGCACGCGGCTATTCCCGGCTTCTGATGCACGCAAGGCCTCCAGATCCATTGAACACCGACAACAAACAAGCGCCGCAGAATGCGCCGCCACGGGCCCTTGCTCCGCTCATGCAGCCTTCTCCAGCTGCTCCAGCGCCCGCACGCGAGGCACAACTTCGCGGCCGAAGATTTGCACCTCTTCGGTTTCGGGCCAGCCGGAGATTATGAACTGGCTGACGCCGATCCGCTTGTAGTCCAGAAAGCTAGCGGCCAGCTCATCCGGGGTCCCGACCAGCGTCGTCCACACCGGGCCGAAGCGCGGGGTGAAGCCGGTCCAGATACGCTCACCGCGCCAGGCGGAGTTCTCAGGGTCCGCTGCCTCCCTGTACATCTGGGAATCGTCGCGAACCGGAAATCGCGGTTCGATACGGTTAAGTTCCTCATCATTCATGAGACCGTCGATGACCGAAACCGCCTCCTCCCTGGTGGCACGGCACACTATGCAGAGCCTCAGGCAGACCTCGCGGCCACGGGCGCGCATCGCCCTGACACATTTCTCCAGCGCCACGGGGGTGTCGATGACCCTGAGCCAGCAGCTGCCGCGTTGCGCGGCAAGGTCCTGCGCGGCATCGGAATGACCTGACACATACATTTCCGGCGCTTGCCTGTCGGCAGACTGGAAGCGCGTGAAAATCGTTCCGCCCTCGACCTGGTAGTGCCGACCCTCAAAATCCACCGGACCATCTCCACCCCAAAAAGCATTGCATGCGGCAAGGAACTCGCCTGCCCGGGCATATCTGTCATCGTGCGCCAGAAAATCCCCATAGCCCTTCTGCTCTGCCGAGGAACTCCCGGCCACCGTATTCAGGGAGACCCGCCCGCCGATCAGGCCTGAGAGGGTGTTGGCCTGTTGGACGAAGGCGGCAGGCTGCATCAGACCCGATCGGAAAGCCACGATGAACTTCAGCTTCCGGGTCTCCTGTCCAAGCGCACAGGCCAGCAGCATCGGGTCCGGCTCGGCCCGGCTGAAGGATATGAGGAGGGAATCGATTCCCGCCTCCTCCGCGCTCTTTGCGAAATCCTGCCAGCCCGGAATATCCGGATTGCTGGCATCGGAGACGGGCGTGGTCGCCTCCACACG
>JBCCEL010000061.1:0-21832 GCA_039030315.1 Pseudomonadota bacterium | reverse complement strand
CGCCATCGTCGTTCTGTTCGGACAACACGCCGCGGAAAGGTGCCAGCAAGTATGTCGAGTCGCCGCAGCAGGCGTAGTTGTGACCGGCAGCGATCTTTTTCAGGCCGTTCCAGAGGACGCCATAGCCGATCGAGATCCGGTCGACCGGGAAGTTGCTCTCAAACATGCAGCGGTCGGGGCCGAAGCACTGGATCATGTGGTGGTACCAGGGAGCCTGGGCATCGACGAACTCGTCCGACGTCGGTGGACGCTCGCGTTCGTGCCAGCCATAGCCGTTGTCCGGCATGGCCATGCCGCCAAGCTTGGCGACGACGTTCGGACACTCTGCAATGGCCGAGACATCGTCCTTCCACTGCGCGAACACATCGTCCCGCTTGCCGGCATACGGACCCACGCCCACCGGGGTTCCGAAATGGTCGAGCACCATTGTCGTTCCGGGCACCACCTTCGCCAGTTCCAGGAACTCCGGGTTCTGATAGTGGAAGTGCCAGGTGTCGTAGGTCAGACCCCGTTCCCCGAGCCTTGCGACGCCGCGGCGGAATTCCTCATCGGCGCCGAGGCCGGCCGGTGCGCGGCCGGGGATCGCCATGACCTCCGGCTGCCGCGCCGAGGCGAGCGCATGACGAATGCCGCGGAACAGGCCCTCGCCTGCGGCTTCATGAGCATCCAGGATTTCATCGAGATGAGGGCTTCGCAGATCCGCATGGCCGACAATGCCGGCGATCGTCGCCCGCCCAGACGCGGCGGCTGACGTTCTGGCCATGGCGGCGACGTATTCGGTTTCCCCGACCGGGCGGAGATGTTCGGGGCCATCTGTGCGGAAGGCCGAATGACACTCTATGTAGACTGTCTGCGTTACGTTGTGGCCGCAGCCCGTGTCGGCCCACAGTTCATCCAGTTCGTAGACCACACCGTTCCGGTCCCACAGGTGATGGTGCGGGTCGACGATCTCCCGTTCCGGATCGATCGGCGCCTCGCTGACCTGTGCAAGCCAGTCATTCCGCATGGCCATGCTGGCGATGCGGAGGCCTTTCTGTGCCATCGCGTCCTGTGCCATGGCCGCCTACCTGACCGGGTCAGGTCCCATTTCCAGATGCAGCGCCGTCCCCTCGTATGGGTGCGCGTCTGCAACCTCTTCGTTCAACTCGACACCAAGGCCCGGATCGGTCGGCGGGATGACATAGCCGTCCTCCCAGCGCATGGGCTTCTTCAGGATTTCGGCGTGGAAGTTACCCCACTGCTCGATGCTTTCCAGGATCAGGAAATTGGGCGTGCAGGTCGCGAGCTGGGCATTGGCTGCTCCCTCGATGGGGCCGCAGTAAAGATGGGGCGCCAGCTGCGCATAGTAGGTTTCCGCCATGCCGGCGATCTTCTTGCCTTCCAGCAGGCCGCCGACCCGGCCAAGCGCCATCTGGAGAATTGCCGCCGCCTGATGCTCAAGCACCCGGGCAAACTCCCACTTGGTGCAAAGACGCTCACCGGTCGCGACCGGAATTGAGGTCTGACGCGCGACGCGCGCCATCTCCTTGGGGTTCTCCGGTGGATTGGGCTCCTCGAACCACAGGGGATCATAAGGCTCGATGCGCTTTGCGAGGCGGATCGCGCCGGCGGCTGTGAACTGGCCGTGGGTGCCGAAGAGAAGATCGGCATCGTTGCCCACCGCCTCGCGCAGCTGGCGGCAGAAGCGTTCCGAACGGTCCAGCTCCTCCAGTGTGGGCATGCCGCCGTCATATACCGTGTAGGGTCCGGCTGGATCGAATTTGAGGGCGGTGAAGCCTTGTCTCACGTATTCGGCGGCGCGCTCGGCAGCTGCATCAGGGTCGGAATAGACATGCCGGGTTTCGGCATCGTCACCGTAGGCGGAGGCGCCGTACGCGGGATAGATATAGGTGTAGGACCGGATGCGCTCGCGGACCTTGCCGCCGAGGAGCTCGTAAACCGGTTTGTCCACCGCCTTGCCGATGATATCCCAGCAGGCGCACTCGATGCCGGACAGTACGCCCATGAGGGAAACGTCCGGTCGGAGCGTGTAGCCGCTGCCGTAAACCCGGCGCCACATCTTCTCGATGTGGAACGGGTCCTGGCCGATCACGTGGCGCTGGCAGACGTCTTCGGCCATCTGGGCCACCACATGCGGGCTGAACGTGGCGGCATAGATTTCGCCATAGCCGATAATGCCGTTATCCGTCGTCAGCTTGATGAAGATGAAATAGCGTCCGCCGTAGTGCGGCGGGGGGTTGCCTACCACCCAGGTCCTGACGTCCTTGATCTTCATCGGTCGAACACGATCACGTTGCGCAGGGCTTCGCCGCTTTTCACTTCGGCGATGGCCTCGTTGATCTCCTCCAGCGGGTAGCGGCCGGTGATGAGTTCATCCAGCTTGAGCCGGCCCTGCTGATAGAGATCGACGAGGCGCGGGATATCTACTCTGACCTTGCAGGATCCCATCTTGGAGCCCATCACCCGCTGGGCGGCGTTGGCCACCGCGTCCGGATCGAACCTGGCGATGGCGTCTGAGCCTGGCATGCCGACCAGGACGGTGGTGCCGGCAGGCGCCAGGAGCTTGAAGCTCTGCTCGATCGCGGGCACCGCGCCGACTGTGACGAAGACATAGTCGGCTCCGCGGCCGTCCGTGATGGTGCGCACCTGGTCGGCGGCGTCGTTGGCACTCGCATTGACCGTGTGAGTGGCCCCGAATTTTCTCGCCGCCTCAAGCTTCTCGTCGGAGAGATCCATGGCGATGACCGTCCGGGCGCCGCGGAGGGCTGCGCCCTGGACCGAATTGAGGCCGACGCCGCCGGTCCCGATGACCACCACGTGGCTGCCGGAGGGCACCTGTGCCGTGTTCCAAACCGCGCCCAGACCAGTCATGACGCCGCAAGCCAGCAGGGAGGCCGAATCCAGCGGAACATCTTTCGGGATCGTGCAGACCTGCGATCCGTCGACCACCACATACTCGGCGAAAGCCCCGGTGCGTAGGCCCTGTACCAATTCGGAACCGTCAGCGGCCTCCAGCGGCGGCTCGGCGTCGATCGGGACAGAGCCTTCGCAAATGGTATGATGGCCCTGGGCGCAGTAGTGGCATTCGCCGCAAGCCCGGATCAGGGTGACGACCACATGGTCGCCGACGGCGACGTGGCCCACGCCCGGCCCGACCTGTTCGACGATGCCCGCCGCTTCATGGCCGTAGACCGCCGGCAGGGTTCCGCCCCAGGCACCGTCCGCATAGATGATGTCGGAATGGCAGATTGCGCAGGCCGATATCCTGACCTTGACCGCCCCCTGACCGGCATCGCCGATCTGGACGTCTTCCACCACCAGGGGCGCGCCGAACTCGTGGCACACAGCTGCTTTCATGTCATTTTCCCTTTAGGCTCCGCCACTGCAACTTGCGTCTCTTGGGCCAAGACGCGCTTTGTGTAAACGAGAGTTTTTCTCATCCACCGGCAGGTTTAGGCCAACTGACTGTTGATGCATCTGTTCGGCGGGGTTGATGGATTTCAGGTCTTTGCTAAAACGGCGCCCCGACAGAAGTGTACTGGAATCTTCCCATGCTGCGCCGGCTCATCTACGGCTGTATCGTCCTCGGCGTCACCGGCCTAGTGGTGTTCGTCATCCTGACCAGTCCGTCGACGATCGCCGCTTCGGACATTCCGGCGGCGTCCGGCGATGTGAAGAAGGGGGAGTACATGTTCTATGCCTCGGGCTGCGCGTCCTGCCACGCCGCGCCCGGTGCCAAGGGCGAGGAAAAGCTGAAGCTTGCCGGCGGCAAGCATTTCGCCACGCCGTTTGGAACCTTCTATGCACCGAACATTTCTCCCGATCCAAAGCATGGCATCGGCGGCTGGTCCAATGCAGAGTTCGTCAACGCGGTCATGCGCGGGGTCTCGCCTGATGGCGCGCACTATTATCCGTCGTTTCCGTACATGTCCTACCAGCGCATGACGGTTGCGGATGTGGTCGACCTGAAGGCCTTCATCGACACATTGCCCAAGATCCAGACCGATGCCCCCGGACATGATCTGCCGCTGCCGTTCCGCCTGCGCCGCGGCCTCGGGCTCTGGAAGATGCTGTTCATGGACAATGCACCCTTCAAGCCGATCGAGGGGGCGAGCGACCAGGTGAACCGCGGCGCCTATCTGACCAACGGCCCGGCCCACTGCGGGGAATGCCATTCTCCGCGCAATCTGATCGGCGGTCCCGAAGGCGGATGGTCCTTCGCCGGAGGGCCGGCCCCTGAGGGCGACGGGGTCATTCCCAACATCACCCCTCACAAAGACGGGATTGGAAGCTGGAGCGCGGAGGATATAGCCTATTCGCTCGAATCCGGCTTCACGCCGAGTTATGACAGCTTCGGCGGCTCCATGGTGGATGTTCAGGAAAACACGGCCAAGCTGACCGCGGAAGATCGTAGTGCGATCGCCGCCTATCTGAAGACTGTGCCAGCGCGTGAAAGCCGCTGGAAAAAGAAGAAATAACTGCCCCTTGGCCGGCCGCGGCGGTTCAGTCCGTGCCGGCAAGCCGAACAACTGGAGTGGCGCCTAATGGCTTCTGCGAGGATCACGTTTGTCGGGCTTCACACGGCCCTGGCCGCGCTGCTGCTGCTGGGTGCAGCTGATGCAGGGGCGCTGGCCCAGGAGGAGAAGCCGCGCGTCAACATCAGGCTGGGTGCGGACGGGGCGGATGTGGAGACCCTTCAGAACGCGGCGGAAGAGGCGGCGCAGGATCTGAAGAAGAGGGAAAAAGCGACTCCGGATGCCGTCAAGGTCGTCACGACCGACCCCGAGGAAATCAAGAGCGTAACCGAAGCGGTTACCAAACCGGAAGTGTTCCCGGCGCCTGATCCGCTGAAAGGACTGATCCCTGTTCCGCGCATTCTGGAGGACGCCCGGTCATGCACGCGCCAGACCGTGAGCTCCGGTGATATTGAAGCAGCCGTTCTGGAAGACCTGAAGTCAGTTTCCAGGAAAGAGGCGAACGGAACGCGGTACCTGAGCCTGGCGCCCCTTTACAATTCGTGCGTGGACGATGAAACGCTTGCGCGGCACAGGGCCGCCGCCGTCAAACTTCTGAACAGCCTGACCTGGGAGCCGAGACCGGTGACGCCGAAAGCCGTAGGGCCGCACGGTCTGCTGTTGCGGTTCCGGCTCTCCGATCTCGGCTGGGGCGACAAGCAGTGGGGACAGGTTCTGATCTCATACCCTTACGCGGTTCAGGTCGATCAGAAGCGCTACAAGGCGATCTGGAACCGGTCCCGCAGCATCATGCCCTATGTCAGGGCCGACTGGCTGGCATTTACCGCCTCGCGCCCGCCGCTCTACTACCGGCTGCTCAAGCTGCCGGCCAAGCTGGACGAGTTGAAATCCAGGCTCGGTGTTGCCAGGGACCGAAAGGGCGTCAGCCGCTCCGGTTTCCAGCTCTACGGCGTGAAGAATGCCAGCCGCGTGCTGGAGCGGCATCGGCGGAAGGGCGGCGTGTTCTGGCAGACTTTCGAGTTCTCGGGGCTCGAGGACCGGCAGGATCTCTTCAAGTATCCGCTCGGGCCGGGTGGGAAGGACCGCTTCTCCAGCATCGGCGGCACCGCCCATTTCAGTCTGCCGAATGGTTTCAAGGGTTGGTTCATCCATAACCAGGCAGGGCGGCGCATCAATGGCGTGCCCTTGCGGAATGCATCCGAGAAGGACTGGCGGACGTTCAACG
Organism: Pseudomonadota bacterium; assembly: GCA_039030315.1. Classification (GTDB taxonomy): domain Bacteria; phylum Pseudomonadota; class Alphaproteobacteria; order Rhizobiales; family CAJQND01; genus JAAEUE01. The sequence goes on along the minus strand of JBCCEL010000061.1, from coordinate 16,132 downwards.
GTTTCTACTGCGCCTCCTGCAATTTCTCGCCGCTTGTTCTGACGGACGACCGGGTCCGGATTGAAGTGATTGGCAACCCGGAGTTCTCGGCTGCCGTTCAGGACCGGGTGCGCAAGACCCATCCGCGCCCCGACTATCTGAGGTTTCTGTTCGAACGGGACCAACTGGTCTACGCGCAGGCCATGACCGATGTCGATCTCGAGCCCGAGGTTGCCGGGGCGCCGGAGTTGATCCAGGCGCTCGCCGACCATTACCAGGGAGAAGGGGTGACCCTTCAGATGGCCGCTGGCGAAGTGGGCCTGGCGCTTGAAGACTTCGAGAGCAAGCTCGTTGCCGAGGGGCCGAAAGCGTTCAACACGGCGCGCACCATGGCCCAGCGGGGATTGTCACGGGTCGTGTTCGAGACGAAGTTTCCGGTGCTGTCCCGTATTGCCGAGGCTGGCGAGCCGATCAGGGGCAAGCTGGTGGGCCGGCTCATCGGTCATCGCAGCACGGTGGCAAAGCCGAGGCCCGGCGCGAAGTTCCGGACCGGCCCGTTCCGGTTGTCACTTGTCTCCAACAAGTCGCGCTACAAGGTTGGGGACTCCCTGAAGATTGGAGTGCAGACCAATCGGGAATGCGCCCTGACGTTGATCTTTGCCAACCGCGACGGGTCGGGCACGGTCATCTTTCCGAACAAGTTCCGCTCTCATCCGATTGTTAGTGTCGGCCGCGACATGGAGATTCCGGGCGGCCCGGCGCCCTTTGAGTTCAAGCTGAACGACCCCGGCGAGGAGACGGTCATCGCCCTGTGTGACGGCTCACGCAGCCGTAGCGGTCTCCGGCACAATTTCGACAAGGCGCCGTTTACGAAAATCGAGAGCGTGCGCAAGCTGTTGGAGAAGTGGATCAGCAAGACCTCCAAGTCGCGCAAACGGGGCATGGCCTATACCGCTTTGCGGCTTCCCGTGGAGCCCTGAGGTTTCAGACGTTTAAAGGAGCAACCCGATGTCACGTAATGTCGTTTTTCTGTCCGGAGTGAGAACCGCCATCGGCACATTCGGCGGTGCGCTGAAGGACACCGCGCCCACCGCCATGGCCAGCGCCTGCATCACCGAGGCCCTGAGCAGAGCGGACACCGACAAGGGTGAAGTCGGACACGTGGTATTCGGCAACGTGATCCACACCGAACCGCGCGATATTTATCTCTCTCGCGTCGCCATGGTGGATGCGGGGCTGCCGATCGAGACCCCGGCGCTCACCTGCAACCGGCTCTGCGGCTCTGGTGCCCAGGCCATCGTGTCGGCCGCCCAGCACATCATGCTGGGGGATACGGAAGTGGCGATTGCCGGCGGCGCGGAATCCATGTCGAGGGCACCTTACGCGTCGCTCAACGCGCGCTTCGGGGTGAAGATGGGCGATGCTCGGGTAGTCGACATGATGCTCGGCGCCCTGCACGATCCCTTCGGGCACGGACACATGGGCAATACGGCCGAGAACGTCGCCAAGCGCTGGCAAATCACGCGGGAGCAGCAGGACGAGTTCGCACTGCAGAGCCAGCAGCGGGCGTCCCATGCGATCAGGGAAGGACGGTTCAAGGACCAGATCCTGCCCATCGAGGTGAAAGTGAGGCGGGACATGGTGCCGTTCGAGGAGGACGAACACGTTCGTCACGACGCCAGCCTGGAGTCGATTGCAGCTTTGCGCCCGGTGTTCGACAAGGAAGGCTCCGTTACGCCGGCAAATGCATCGGGGATTAATGACGGCGCCGCGGCCCTGGTGCTCATGGATGCCGAAGCCGCCGACAAGGCCGGCCGCAAGCCCGTTGCGAAGCTGCTCGGCTATGCCCATGCGGGCGTTGAGCCGTCCGAGATGGGTGCTGGCCCGATCCCGGCGGTGCGCACCCTCTTGCAGAAGACGGGTCTTGCCCGCGAGGATTTCGACGTGATCGAATCCAACGAAGCCTTCGCGGCCCAGGCCTGTGCGGTGTCAAAGGAACTGGGGCTGGACAATGACAAGGTCAATCCGAACGGCGGCGCCATCGCGCTTGGACACCCCGTCGGCGCGACCGGCGCCATCCTGGCGGTGAAGACTATTTCGGAACTGCACCGTACGGGCGGCCGGTACGGCCTCGTCACCATGTGCATCGGCGGCGGCCAGGGCATCGCGCTGGCCATAGAAGCGGTGCATTGACCGCGTTGCACAGTAACTGACAGGCAAGGCCGGGGGATATGGCTTCGCATCAGATCATAGCGCTCTGGGTTCACCCGCGCTCCATGTCGACGGCCGTGGAGCGGATCATGCGCGAGCGTGGGGATCTGACGTGTTTCCATGAGCCGTTCATGTACGATTACTACCTGAACCGCTCGCTCCGCTCGATGCCGCAATTCGAGCCGGAGGAGCATCAGCGCCAGTCCTACGATGAAACCTGGCGGATGATCCTGGAGGCGGCAAAGCAGGGTCCGGTCTGCTTCAAGGACATGAGCTACTACCACCTGCCGCAGATCTATGAGGACGTGGAGCTTGCCAAGCGCCTCACCAACATCTTCCTGATCCGCGATCCGCGCCGGGCGATCCTGTCCTATCACAAGCTCGATGCCGGCGTGAGCTCGGTGGAGATCGGTCTGGAAGCGCTGTGGCTGCATGCGAACTGGCTCGACACGGTGGTTGGGCAGACCCCTATTGTTGTTGAAGCCGAGGCGATCCAGGCCGATCCGGTCGGTACCGTTGGCGGTGTCTGGGAGCGGATCGGCCTTCCCGACTGCCCGCAGGCGTTCGCCTGGCGGGACGGTGAAATCCCGGAGGGCTGGCGGTCCGTGACCGGCTGGCACAAGGACGTCATCGACGCGTCCGGGATTAGGCCGCCGGAAGAGGACGGGATTGCAGAAAAGTTCTCTCAGGCTGCAGCCCGGGAACCCCGGCTGCAGCAACTGCTCGATCAGCATCTGCCTTTCTACAACATGCTGAAATCCATCGCTTGACGCTGTCGTCAATCCGTCATGGGAGCGGCCTAGCCTCCGACACGGCGCCGATGGACCGGTTCATCTGGATGCAGGGCAAAAAATGCGCCCGGCGCATTTGAACCCTTGAATCCTTTGTCCCTTCGGCTCAAGATCGCTTGTTGGTTCAAAACACTAGTGGGAGGACTTCTCAGTGAAACTCAAATGGAGCCTTGCGGCCGCGTTCGTACTCGCGTCGTCGCTTGCAGCCAACGCGGCCTGTCCGGCCGTGACGGTTGCGGATATGAAGGGGGTGAAGGCAGGCGCTTTCCCGCAGCAGTATGAGCTTGCGGAGTTCGAAGCGGCTGCCAATTGCAAGATGAGCTTCCAGGGCAATCCTGCTGCCAAGGATCTCAACGCGAAGATCCAGGGCAACCCGGACCTTCCGGCGGTTGCCGACCGCCTGCCCGAAGAGCCTCTGGTGGTCGCCCCGTACGCCTCCGTTGGCAAGTATGGCGGCACTTTCAACGCGCTTTCGAACGCAACGGAAGCCGGCACGTCGGACTTCCTGTCCACGCGTCACGTGAACCTGGTGCGTTACTCTGACGACCTGCAGACGATTGTTCCGAACGTTGCCAAGAGCTGGTCATGGAACGACGACTTCACCAAGCTGACCTTCAATCTGCGCAAGGGCCACAAGTGGTCGGACGGCGCTCCGTTCACCTCGGCGGACGTGAAGTTCTGGTATGACAATCTGGCGCTCGACAGCAAGGTGATCCCCAAGCCCAAGGACTATGTCCTGGTTGGCGGCAAGCGGATGACCGTCGATACACCGGATCCACAGACCGTCGTGTTCAACCTGCCGGCGCCGAAGCCGGGTCTGCTGGCCCACTTCGCCACCTCGTTCGCCCAGGGCTTCCAGCCCAAGCACTTCCTCGGCACGTTCCATCCGGACGTGAACGCGGACGCGGACAAGGAAGCGAAGGCGCTCGGCTTCGAAAACGGGCTCGAGGTGATCAAGGCCTACTTCGGCAACTCAGACTGGACCGACACGCCGTCCCCGCTGCTGAACAGCCCGGACAAGGTGGCCAACCTGCCGAAGGCCGTCGTGCCGACCCTGGAGAGCTTCCTCACTGTCACCGACACCACGGAAGGCCGCCACTACGTGGCGAATCCCTACTTCTTCATGGTGGACACGCAAGGCAACCAGCTGCCGTATATCAACGAGCAGGACGAGGTCTATGCCAACGACAACCAGGTGCGCCTGCTGAAGCTCGTCAACGGCGAAGCCGACTACAAGGCACAGTCCCTTCAGCTGGCCGATGCTCCGCTGCTTCTGGAGAACCAGGAGAAGGGCAAGTACACCATCCACCTGAAGCCCAAGATCGCCATGCACGCGTTCTCCTTCAACGTCACCTCGGCTGACGAGGAAAAGCGCAAGGTGTTCGGTGACTTGAGATTCCGCACGGCAATGTCCGTGGCAATCAATCGGGATGAGCTCAACGAGACCGCCTATTTCGGCCAGGGCACGCCCCGGCAGTACACGGGCTTCTCGCCGCTTCCCGAGTTCGTCGACACGAAGTGGGAAAGCCACGAGATCAAGTTCGACCTTGACCGCGCCAAGAAGCTTCTGGCCGAAGTCGGCCTGAAAGATGCTGATGGCGACGGTTTCCTCGACCTGCCTTCGGGCAAGCCGCTGGTTCTGAACATGCAGTTCGCGACCCAGGGCATCGCTGGCCAGGTGGTTGAACTGGTCGGGCAGCACTGGTCCAACGCCGGCATCAAGACGACGGTGAAGGAAGTGACGCCGGACGAGTACCGCTCGGCCCAGTCTTCCAACCAGCTCGACGTCGGCATGTGGGAGAAGGGCCAGCCGCTCGGTATCGTGCTTGGCAACAACGAGCTGTGGGTGCCGCCGTTTGAGAACTACTTCGGTCACCGCACAGGCATGCTGTGGGCCGAGTATGTCGACAGCAACGGCACCAAGGGCGTCAAGCCGCCGGAATATGTCACTCAGCTGATCGAAGATATCAACGCCTTCCAGTCGGCGCCTGCCGGTTCGGACGAGTTCAAGAAGCGCGGTCAGCGGATGGTTGCCAACCTCGTCGGTAACCTGCTGTTCATCGGTACGGCACTGACGCCGGAGCCGATCTACCACCGCAACGCGCTGAAGAACTTCGTTGAATTCAAGACGGCGTCCTACGAGTACTACCGGACGTTCCCGTACCGTCCGCAGCAGTGGTACTTCGGCGACTAGAACGCCAAAATCTGACTTGACTGCCGGGGGCGGGTGCGTAAGCCTGCCCCCGGAGTTTCTGACCGGCTTGGGGAAGAAAAACAGCCGGCAGATGGCCTTTTGAAGGGGAAGGCGGGGAGCGCGCATGGCGCAATTGTTACAGTTTGCATTCGTCCGGTTCTGCATGGCGATCTTCACGCTGCTGACCGTGTCGCTTATCGTGTTCACGCTCATGGAACTGGTGCCCGGCAGCTGTGCAGAGCGCTATCTTGCGTTCAAGAACACGCAAGGGGCGCAGATTACAGTCGACGACATCAAGGCCGAGGAAAAGCGGCTGGGGCTGGACCGCCCGTTCCTGGCGCGCTGGGTCAGCTGGGTCGGCAACGTGATGTTCCGCGGCGAGTTCGGCGACAGCTGCATTCTGCGCCTGAACATCAATCAGCTGCTCGGCGACAAGTTCCTCATCAGTCTGCTTATCTGTCTGACCTCTCTCCTGTTCGCCTACATAATTGCCATACCCGTCGGGATCATCGCCGCGGCTTCCGACAATGCCTGGCTGAACGGCTCGCTGCGCTTTCTCTCCTATCTCGGCCTCGCCATGCCGAACTTCCTCCTGGCCCTCATGATCATGCTGTTCTCCACGGTGGTCTTCGGAGATTCCCTCACGGGGCTGTTCTCCAAGGAGTACCGCGACGCTGAATGGAGCTTTGACCGGGTCATGGATTTCCTGTCCCGGGCCTGGCTGCCGGTCTTCATCCTCGGCTGGTCGGCAACGGCCTTCGCGCTCCAGACGGTCCGCGCGCTGATGCTCGACGAGATCGGCAAGCTTTACGTGACCGCCGCGTCCGCCCGCGGCATTGTCGGCCGCAAGCTGCTCTGGCGCTATCCGGCGCGCCATGCGCTGGGACCCATCGTCAACTCGCTGGGCTTTGATCTCAACCGGATCTTCAACGAGCTGCCGATCGTGGCGCTGATCCTGACGCTTACCGAATCCTGCGCCCTGCTGCTTGAATCGCTGGCCAGATCCAACGACCAGCAGCTGGCCGGCGCGATCATCTTCCTGCTCACCGCGTCGATCGTGGCGCTCAACTTCCTGACCGATGTGGGCCTGGCCGTGCTCGACCCGCGGGTCCGCAAATCGGTAATGGGAGGCTGACACCATGGCGAAGAGCAGCGCGGCCCCGACCCAGAAGGCCAAGGAAGCCTATTTCACCGCCTCACAGTCCCAGCTGATCTGGGCCCGGTTCAAACGCAACCGCACGGCGATGATCGCGGGCAGCGTTCTGGCCTTCCTCATCCTGATCGGCCTGTTCGCGCCGTTCCTGTCGCCCTACGATCCCTCGATCGCAGGCCGCGACAAGGACTATCAGAACGGCGCGCCGCAGATACCGATGTTCTGCGACCAGAACGGCTGTTCCTTCACACCTTTCATTCACGGGGTGAAGCGGGAGCGTTCGATCAAGACCAATTTCCGCTGGGTGACCACGATCGATCCGAGCGACCGGCGCTATCTCAAGTTCTTCGTTCAGGACTGGGAGTACAGCCTGTTCGGTCTCGGCTGGACCGGTCTGAAGTTCAAGACCCATCTGTTCGGCGCGGACAAGGGCTACATCCATCTCTTCGGGACGGACGCATCCGGCAAGGACATCTTCTCACGAACGCTGCATGCCATAAACACCTCGCTCGCCGTCGGAACGCTCGGCGTGATGATCAGCTTCTTCCTGGCGCTGATCATCGGCGGTGTGTCGGGCTATTTCGGCGGCTGGATCGACGGTCTCATTCAGATGATCACGGACGCGATCCGGACGGTGCCGGCCATCCCGCTCTTCATGGCGCTGGCGGCGTTCCTGCCGGACGAGTGGTCGGCGGAGATGCGATTCTTCTTCATATCGATCATCCTCGGCTGCATCGGCTGGCCGACCCTGGCAAGACGCGTGCGCACCCACCTTCTGGTCGAACGCAATCAGGACTACGTGCTCGCTGCGCAGCTATGCGGCGCAAAGCCGTCCCACGTGATCCGCAGGCACCTCCTGCCCTCGTTCACCTCGTATATCATCGTCGATCTGGTGATCTCGTTCCCGTACATGGTGCTGTCTGAAACCGCGCTCTCCTTCATCGGGCTGGGCCTCAAGGATCCCGTCAACTCGCTCGGGGTCATGCTGCAGAACGTAACCCAGGCCGACGTGCTGCTGAACTACCAGTGGTACTTCATACCCGTCATCTTCTTCATCGCGCTTGTCATGGCGTTTGTGTTTGTCGGTGACGGCCTCAGAGATGCGGCCGATCCTTACGCGGATACCAAGAAATGACGGACAAGCTGGTCGGGGTCGAGAACCTCACGCTGAAGTTCAAGACCGACGAGGGCCTGGTCACCGCGGTGGACGATGTCTCCTTCACGATCGCGCCGGGTGAGGTGCTGGGGCTCGTGGGTGAATCCGGCTCGGGCAAGTCGGTGACCGCGAAGTCGCTGATGCAGCTGAATGCCAAGAACTCGGTCTATACGCCGGAGAGCAAGATCACGCTGCATGTTGACGGCACGGCACATGACGTCTTCTCGCTCAAGAGCGAGCAGGAGATGAAAGTCATTCGCGGCGGTGCCATTTCCATGATCTTCCAGGAGCCGATGGCGAGCTTCGCACCCGCGATCACCATCGGCGACCAGATGGTGGAGCAGCTGTTGCTGCATACCGACATGAACAAGGCCGAAGCCAGGGAACTCTCGATCGAGATGCTCGACCGCGTTGGCATCACGGAGCCCGCAAAGCGCTTCACCCAATACGCCTTCGAGTTCTCCGGCGGCATGCGTCAGCGGGCCATGATCGCCATGGCGCTTTCGACCAAGCCCAAGCTGCTGATCGCCGACGAGCCGACGACGGCGCTGGACGTGACCATCCAGGCCCAGGTGCTCGATCTCATGCGTGACCTGATCGCGGAGTTCGGGATGGGCATTCTTTTCATCACCCACGATCTCGGCGTGATCGCCCAGATCGCCGACCGGGTCGCAGTGATGTATTTGGGGCGCATCATGGAATCCGGCCCGGTGCGCGACGTCATCCGCTCTCCCGCTCATGCCTATACGCAAGGGCTTTTGAACGCGCTGCCGAACCTGAACGATCTGGAAGCGCCCCTGACCCCGATCCCGGGAGATATTCCAAGCCCGCTGGAGCGGCCGCCCGGCTGCGTGTTCCATCCGCGCAACGCAAATCTGAAACCGGGTTCACGCTATGAGACCGAGCGGCCGCCGATGACGGAGGTTTCGCCCGGTCACTATGCAGCCCTGTTCCCCGAAGACGTGGCAGGTGCCGCATGACGACGCCACCTCTCATCAAGGTCGACAATGTCTCCACCCACTATCCGCTGGGGCGGCGCCTGTTTGGCGACCCCCCGGTGCTGAAGGCGGTGGATCAGGTCAGTTTCGAGATTCCGAAGGGGACCTTTGTCGGGCTGGTGGGCGAAAGCGGGTCGGGCAAGACGACCATCGGCCGGGCGATGTTGCGGGCCGCGCCCATCACCAGCGGAAAGATCACCTATTCGGACGGCGAGGTCGAATACGATATCGGGTCCCTTGAGAAGGACGAGCTGCGCGACTACCGCAAGCGCGCGCAGCTGATCTTCCAGGACCCCTATGCGGCCCTGTCTCCGCGCATGACCGTGCGCGACATCATCGCCGAGCCGCTGGAGGTGATGGGCCTAACGAAGTCCCGCGAGGAGACGGATGAGCGCGTCCGGGAGATTGCCGCCAAGTGCCGGCTCAACCTGGAGCACCTGCGCCGTTTCCCCCATGCCTTTTCCGGCGGCCAGCGTCAGCGAATCTCGATCGCCCGCGCGCTTGTCTGCGGGCCGAAATTCGTGGTGGCGGACGAATCCGTGGCCGCACTCGATGTGTCGATCCAGGCGGATATCCTCAACCTGCTGAAATCGCTGCAGCGCGACATGGATCTAACCTTCCTGTTCATCAGCCACGATCTGTCCGTTGTCGCCCATGTCTGCGACTACGTGGTGGTGATGTATCACGGCAAGATCATGGAGCAGGCTCCGACCCGCGAGATCTTCGGCAATTCATCGCACGAGTACACAAAGACCCTGCTGTCGGCGATCCCTTCACTCGATCCGGACGACCGCCACCGGGCAAAGATCTACAATCCGGACGAGCAGCCGGGCTGAACCGCCAGGCGGATTGACCGGTCAGATCTGCTTAAACTGTCGCCTTTGGGCTTGACCCGAGGGCCCAGGGCCGCTGAGCTTTGAGCAAGATGGCCCTGGGTCCTCGGCTCGGGGGCCGAGGACGGCAGATGGGAATTTGCGGTCACATCAACATGCCACCGGCAAAGGAGCAGGCCCCGACTGGTGATCCCGCCACTCGACCCGGACGACCGCCACCGGGCGAAGATCTATAATCTCGACGATCAGCCGGGCTGAACCGCGAGGCGGATTGACTGGTCAGATCTGGCTGAATTGTCGCCCTCGGGCTGGGCCCGAGGACAGCAGATGTAAGTTTGCAGTCATATCAAAATGCCACCGGTAAAATGGTTTGGAGGCTGAGGAGACATTTCTGGCAGATCTGATTTGCCGGTTTGAGGGCCGTGGAGGAGGGTCCGCGTCCTCGGCGGGTTGCTCCCCGGACATTGTCACCGGCCCGGCATCGTGTCACACTCCTGTCCAAGTCTGAGGGCGGCACGGGGGTGAACGCTCGTAACTTCCCCGTGCCGAGGCTGAATCACCGCTCTGGAGGCAACGCCGGAGGGCGGATACCTGCGCGTTCGGCCAGACCCATGCGCCAGGCAACATTGGTCCTCCGGGAACAGCGTTCGAGGGAACGCGGCCCAGAAGAGGAGGAACCAACTGATGGCCAACCTTAAAGTCAACGGCGCCGATCACACGATCGACGCCTCGAATGAAACGCCCCTGTTGTGGGCAATCCGGGATCTGGTGGGTCTCACCGGTACGAAGTACGGCTGCGGCACCGGACTGTGCGGCGCCTGCACGGTTCACGTGAACGGGGAAGCGGTGCGCAGCTGTATCACTTCTCTCGGGGATGCCGAGGGCGCCGAGGTGACGACGATCGAGGGGCTGTCCCCCGACGGTGATCATCCGGTTCAGATATCCTGGCGCGAGCTGAACGTCCCCCAGTGCGGCTTCTGCCAGGCCGGACAGATCATGCAGGCGGCGGAACTCCTGCAGAAGAATCCCAATCCGACCGACGGCGAAATCCTGGAAGCCATGTCCGGGAACATCTGTAGATGCGGCTGCTACCAGCGCATTGTCGCGGCTGTCCGCCACGCATCGACGGGAGCTTGAGCGCCATGTTGCACTATCTTGAACAGACTGTATCAGCCGCTCCTGACAACCAGCCGGAGGAGCTGACCTTTGCCAATGTTTCCCGCCGCACATTCCTGAGCGTCGGGGCTGCGGGCTTTGCCGTTGCGGCCTTTGCAGGCCCGGCGGATGCATTCATCCGCTATCCCGTGGGTGGCAAGGACATGCCGCACGGGCTGCGCTACGATCCGAAGATCTTCGTGTCCATAGATGCCGACGGCACGGTGACCATCGTGGCTCACCGCTCTGAGATGGGGACTGGGTCGCGTACTTCATTGCCCATGGTCCTTGCCGACGAGATGATGGCGGACTGGGACAGGGTGAAGATCGTCCAGGCCGAAGGCGATGAGCCGAAATACGGCAACCAGGACACTGACGGATCGCGTTCCATGCGCCATCACATCCAGTCCATGCGCCAGATGGGCGCCTCTGTCCGGCATATGCTGGTGCAGGCGGCCGCGAAGAAGTGGGGCGTTGAACCCTCAGCCGTGAAGGTCGGCGTGCATGAGCTTTCCAGCGGGGCCAACAAGGCCGGGTTCGGCGATCTTGCCGCCGACGCCATGGCGATGGACGTACCGAAATTCGAAGAGCTCTCGTTCACGGATGAAAAGAACTTCCGCTATATCGGCAAGGGCAATGTGCCCATGGTCGACCTCCACGACATCACCACGGGCAAGGCAATTTACGGCGCAGATGTGATGCTGCCTGGCATGAAGGTGGCGGTGATCGCGCGCCCGCCCGCGGTTGGCGAAAAGGCCCGGATCAAATCCGATGCCGCGGCGAAGGCGGTGCCGGGGGTCGAGGCCATTGTTGAACTTGAGGGCTCGGTGATGCCGGCGAAGTTCTCCCAGCTCGGTGGCGTGGCGGTGATCGCCGCACATACGGCTGCGGCTATTGCCGGGCGGGACGCCCTTGAGATCGAGTGGGAGAAGGGCCCGCATTCGGACTACAACTCCTCTGAGTTCATGGCCGAGATGCGCAAGACCGCGGCCAAGCCCGGCAAGGTGTTCCGCGCCGAGGGCAATGTGGAAGCGGCGATGGCGGGTGCGGCGCAGAAATTCGCCCGCGAATACACCCAGGCCCATATGGTGCATGCCACCATGGAGCCTCCAGTGGCTGTGGCCGACGTCAAGGCCGACAGTGCGGAGATATGGGCGCCGGTGCAGTCTCCCTTCGGTGCCCGGCAGGATATCGCCAAGGCGCTGGGAATGGACATTGCCAAGGTCCGGGTGAACGTCACGCTGCTGGGCGGTGGCTTCGGCCGCAAGTCCAAATGCGACTTTGCCATCGAGGCGGCGCTGCTCAGCCAGAAGACCGGCCAGCCGGTCAAGGTGCAGTGGACCCGCGAAGACGACATCCGCCACTGCTTCAACCACACCACCTCGGTGGAGCGGCTGGAAGCGGCTCTTGACGGCGAGGGCAAGGTGACTGGCCTGCGCTACAATTCTGTGGCGCCGACCATCCTGTCGACCTTCGCTCCGGACCCCGGCCATCAGTTCTTCATCGAGAACGGCATGGGGCACGTGGACATTCCATTCGAGATCCCGAACCTGTCGATCGAGAACGGCAAGGCCATGTCGCATACGCGGATCGGCTGGTTCCGGGCTGTGTCCAATATCCCGCGGGCCTGGGCCGTGCAGTCCTTTGCCTCCGAACTGGCGCATGAGCTTGGCCGGGACGAGAAGGACGTGCTGCTGGAGCTGATCGGTTCGGACCGCAAGCTTGATCCGGCGGCCCAGGGTTTCCCCAAGGACTTCTGGGACTACGGGGAGACCTATGCGGAGTATCCGATCGATACCGGCCGCCTGAAGAACGTGCTCAACCTGGCGGCCGAAAAGGCCGGCTGGGGCAAGACGTTGCCCCAGGGCGAAGGTCTCGGCATCGCGGTGCACCGGTCGTTCGTCACCTATGTCGCCTCGTGCGTGCGGGTGAAGATCGAGGATGGCCAGATCCGGGTGCCGGAAGTGCACATGGCCATTGACTGCGGCTATGCGGCCAATCCGGAACGCATTCGCAGCCAGATGGAAGGTGCCGCTGTCATGGGCATGACCATCGCGCTCTACAGCGGTGTCACTTATGAGAACGGTGCGGTGCAGGAAGGCAATTTCGACACCTATGAAATGGTGCGGGCGGACAACTATCCCGAAACCGTTCACACCCACATTGTCGACCACCCCTTCTCCGTGCACGCCTCGGGCGTGGGCGAGCCGGGCGTTCCGCCGATCCCGCCGGCCATCGCCAATGCAGTGTTCAACGCCACGGGCAAGCGGCTGCGGGACATGCCGTTCGGCGACACGATCGAGGCCTGATCCCCGGGGGCTATGGCATTGACCGGCCAAGTCATCCCGGAGTGTCGCCCTCGGGCTTGACCCGAGGGCCCAGGGCTGGCTGGCTCTGAGCGTGCGGCCCTGGGTCCTCGGCTCGGAGGCCGAGAACGGCATTATTGGCTGGCGGGGTCGTCCCGAACGTCCCCGGAAAAGCGCCTCTGTCGTAGAAAAGAAAGAGGGCCGGTCGCTGGACCGGCCCTACTTTTTTAGTTCTGGAGTCGTCTTCAGGCCGATTTTGCCTGGGCCGCTGCTTCTTCCATGGCCTCCAGCTTCTGCGCCACCGCGTGGCGTTGCAGGCTGCTGGCGAGGTACACCGCCTTGCGGATCTCGTTGATCTGGCCGACCGGGCGATGCTCGGGCAGGGAATGCCAGGGCGTGAAGCTCATGGCCTCGATGCGGGCATCCTGCGCCTCGGTGTTGAACGTCTGTGACGGGATGTCGATGGTGGCGACGGTTTCCCAGGGCAAGTCCCATTCCACCGTCGGATTGTCGACGACGACTTCCGAGGTGTCCGGATTGATCTGCACCTGGAAGTCGAAGCTCGCGGCGTTGTCGGCGAGGGCTTCCGCCATGGCGTAGCGCAGGTAGTTGGCTCCGGTGCTACCGGACTTTGGTAGCCCAGGTAGCGGGCAAGTGGTCGGCACCGCCCGGTAGCGGCAGATAGACTTGTCGCCCATGCCGAAGGCATAAGGCACCTGGCTCCAGTAGTGCTCGGCCAGCGGATTGGCCATCAGGTGGTTCTTGAATTCCTTGATGACCGGAATGTCCTCCGGCTGGGTCTTGGCAATGCTTTCAATGAACTTCAGCGGCGGTTCGCCAAACGGTGAGGTCTCCGCGAAGTTCTGCATGAACGGGACGTATTCGCAGGCCGTGCGGATGAAGAAGACCGGGTTGTCGGCGAGGATGAAGTCGTGCTGTTCTCCGTCCTCCTTGCCGTCCAGGACCTTGTCGCCGCTGACGCCGAAGAGCTTGATGGCCATGCCGTGGATATCGGGCATGCGGTCATCTGTGCTGGCGCCGTTGGAAAAGCGGACGACGGTCCTGTAGCTCTGCGGCTTGGCAAAGAGCCCTACCTTCAGACGGCACGGCAGGTTTTCGGAGACCGTGAACGTTGCGTCCACAGCGCCGGTCTGTTTGAAGTGCTGGCCGCGCAAAGCGGGGCCGGTGCCCTTCATGAGCTTCAGCTGAATCTGGCTGATTTCGGTTGCATACGGGCAGGTTCCACCGGACATGATCTTGTCCCCATTCCTTCCAGGTTAACGTGTCTTGAGATATTCGATGAGATCGGCGCGCTGCTGTTTCAGCGAAGGATGTCCCCAATCCAGCCGATATAGCTTGCCGTCGATCCAGATGTCCTTGTTGTGGCCGACATTGGTAAGACCATCGAGCATGGTGTTGTAGACGAAAAGCGTCGGCGCCTCGGCTTCCAGCTCGGGCTTCCTGGTGACCCGCCATTCGAAGCCGACGGCCTGGGTGTCGTAGTCCAGGGCGCCGCGGACGAACCGGGTCGGACGCTGGCGCGGAGCGAGCAGATGCTCAAGGGTCGGCACCGAGCCGTTGTGCAGGTAGGGCGCGCGGGCCCAGACCCCGTCAAGAACGTCGGCCACGTAGCCCTGCTTTCGGCTGTCGGTAACGTTACGAATGTATTTCGTCACGCTTTCCGCGCACGGCTTGTGCACGTTGCCCTGCTTGTCCTTGTAGGTGAAGTTCACATCGTGGCAGCTGGCCTGGAAGCCTTGTGCGAAGAGCTGCAGGCCGGCCGGGTTCAGCACTTCGGCACGGTTGAAGTCCGTGTGCGTGTCCCAGTACTGGGTCTCGTTGTGCGGCTGGTGGCAGGTGGCGCAGTTCTGGTTGAACAGCGCTTCGCCGCGGGCGGCACTCTGGAGATCCACGTCGAAGGGGTAAGGCGGAGAGGGCAGGTCCTCCACGAAGTTTGCCGTGATGTAAGTGTTGGTAAGATCGACCTTGGTAGGGTTCATCACGATCGGCAACTGGGCTGCAATATTGCGCCAGAACGGATCGGTGACGCTGCCGTCCCACTGGCCGGTGCTCCTGAGCTTCTGGTTCCAGATGCTCGGTATGTCCGTGACCGTGGCAAAGCTTGGCAGGGCCGGATGGCGTTCCGCCAGGAAGGCCTTGGTGTCGACCTGCTTGCCTTCTTTCATTGCAGTCTCTGTGGCGTAGCTGGAAATCAGGGCCACCAGCAGGTCGCCGCTGCCGTCGGACATGCCGGCGCTGTAGCCGGCAAGGCCCGGCGAGTTCCACCAGCCGTAGCTGGAGCCGTGGTTCTTCTGAAGAGCCACCGAATTGGCCGTGCTGCCGGCGCCAATGGCAAACTCGCCCAGTACCTTCACGATGTTCTGCTTGATGAAGGCGCGCTGGCCGGCATCGATTTCCTGCAGGAGCTCAGGATCGGTCGGCAGCTCCGGCAAACCGTCGGCAAAGAAACCCTTGGGCTTGCTGTCGATGATCTCGACCAGTTTCTGTGCCGTGGGCCCAGGCTTTGCGGCCGTGCCGATCTGCGCAGGGCTCAGGTAGTTTTCAAGGGTGCGGATGAAAGCCTGGCGCCATTTGCGGACATCGAACTGGGTGTTCGGCGCACCGTCCATATAGACGTACTTGCCATTGGCCTTGGCGCGGCCGGTGTGGCAGGCGCCGCAGGACAGGGTGACGACATAGAGGCCGGGTTTGGCGTAGTCGATTTCGCCCGTCGGAACGCCTTCCGCATTGACCGGACGGCCTGCGGTCGAGGCGATGCCCAGACCACGGGGCAGTGCGCGGTTCGGCGCATAAGGATCCTTGAACAGGCCGAAGAGGGAGTAGAAATCCTCCGGTTTACCCCAGATTTCCGGAGCCAGATCGGGAAAGACCTTGAGCAGGACGTAGGGCAGACCGGAAAAGCCATTGGCGGCGTTCTCAAGCCACGTCGCGCCCATCATGTCCGAGGCGCGGTAGGCCGCGATATCCTTGTTGCAGGCCTCGCGGATGTCTGACCAGGTCAGTCCGGGATTGGATTTCAGCGCGCCGGCGAGATCATTGCGCAGGCTGCATTGCGAAGCGTTCGCGGGGGTTCCCTGCACCGCGGCGAGTGCGGAGAGTGCTATGATACCCGAGAGTATCGATGATGAAATCGTCCGCCCCATTGGTCTTTGCCCCTATTCCAGCAGTTGACGTAGGGGCATGAGAATCGATTTTCTTAAAGAAATCGCACCAAATGGCCGAGTGCTTCGATCTTGTACCTAAGATTCCGTAAATTTTCACGCGATCTGGCCGCCGTGGGTGAATCTCCACTTGGGCGATCCGACGGTGTGCCGGGGACCCGGCTGCAATCCTCG
>JBCCEL010000060.1:0-21838 GCA_039030315.1 Pseudomonadota bacterium | reverse complement strand
GCGTAAACAAAAAAATAAATATACCATCAGAAAGCACTCAAAAAACTATATAGAGAACATTTAAACGACTCTATGCAAATTCTCCACGTTCGTTCCAAATATCCACCTTAAACACTCTCCGGGGGATGAAATTTTAACACTTTCAGGCCCAATAACTCCTCAACGGTGAAGAATATGGGTGTGTCCACTTAAAACTCTCATATAGTTTTTAACAAGCTTTTTAATGGTATAAATGCTTTTTGGTTTTTGTTTTATGAATTTTACTTGATTTTTTGCTCTATAGTAAAGTCTCATGCAAAATCACTAAAATTCTAATAAAAACCTAAATTGGTCGAACTGTTGCGTCCAGTAAAAAAATTGTGATTCAGGCCAATATAGGGAATGTTTTAAACTAATCTTTACATCCACACCAAATAAATTTGCAAACACGATTTTAGCTCCCAATAGCTGCCAGACTATAAAATCCAGGCATGCATCTAGGGAAGAGGAGGGAGGAAGGGTAAAAAAACAAAATTTTAAAATTGGTGGGCAGGCCGTCGCCGCCGGAGCTCTGGTTTGGGTAAGTCCCAGCCGGAAAGCGCTCGTCCTTCGCATAGGGCGTTGCCCAGAAATGGTTGTAGATGAAGGCGCCCCGCTGCCCGATCGGGGCCTCCGGGGGCATGATTGGCAGGGCGTTGGCGGCGGGCGCAAGCTTATATGCGGTCGGCGCGCCATAGGCGTTCTTGCGTTCTGTATTGATGACCTTCCAGTACCTTGCCTTCGACATGTCCATTCTGCGCTGGGCCTCCTGCTCGCGCTCCAGCGGTGTCTCCAGGATCTTTATCGCTGCACCATGGGGGTTGTCCGGCCCAATGGGTGCCGGATCGAAATTGACCTCGCGTACCGCGTTTTTGGTTCCGTCCACCGCCATGTCGAAGCGGAAGCTGAACACGTGCTGGTGGACGTGGGATTCGATCCCGTGCCCGACTACTGCACCGTAAGGCGAGCTTTCGCCCTGCGGAATTGCGGACGGGAAGGGGATGCCGGTGGCCTTGATCTCGTGGCCGATCGTGCCGTCCTGATAGAAGTACCAGTAGAAGCCGTAGACATAGTTGCCGATTGTGCAGAGCGAGGAGATCACCAGCCGCCGCGATCGCACCACCCGCGAGGTGCCGGCCTTCGGGTCGTGGAACTTCCAGAGGATGCCGAAATCCTCCTCGTGCATGCAGACCGCATTCTCGATGAGGTACGGCGCGCCGTGCCAGTCGTGGGTCCAGACATCGAAGTAGCGGATATGGCCCAGACAATCGCAGCCGAGCGCCAGAGAATCGACCGCCTGGCCGAGGCCGTATTCGCCCGTATCGAAGGCGTTGCGCCGGTAGTTGCCGCCGCGCGGATCGCCATAGGGCACAACCATCTCGGCCATTGAGGCCCGATGGATGATCGGGCGCACCTCGCCGCCGTCCTCATAGCCGATCTCGTGCAGCACCAGCGCCTCGCGCAGGTCGTAGCCGATGCGCACCCGCCATTTCTGCCAGCGCACCAGGAAGCCGTCGACCTCGAAACTCGGCCCCTCGTCTTGCGTTACGTCCAGCGGCTTCAGGTCTTCGCGTAAGCCCTCGGTGCGGTTGAGCGGACCCGGGTCTGGCGGCAGGGGCACCACGCCGTAGTCTTCGATACGGACCACTTTCCGCGCGGCAAGATCGACGACCGGATGCAGATTTGCGATGGGCCGGGCGTATGGATTGTCGCCCGCTTTGTTGCCAAGCCAGCAATGGCCGTAGGAAATGCGCAAGCCGTCTTCTTCCGGGATGCCGAAATTGCCGGCGGCCCAGCCTTCCACGAGGATCCGCGACACATCCTCAATGCCGCGCAGCCGGCAGGCCGCCTGAAACTCAGGATCTGCCCGAACGATGTCATTGACCATGACGAACTCGTCCGGCGGGATGCGTGCCTGCACACCTGGAACATGGTCCCAGCGGCTCAATGTGCCGGAGGTCAGGCTGACGATGCCGTTATATGTCCGGTTGCTGGAGGGCTCATAGCAGCAAACATAGGCCCGGCGCTCGGATGTCCCTCCGGCAAGCTCGGTCTTGGAAGGTTCATCCAGAGTAATGGTCTCGAACCAGGCATCGGTGTTCAGGCCGCCATGGGCCCGGACCGTTGCCACGGCCGTTTCGATTTCTTCTTTGCTGAGGGGGTCCAGAGGATAGGCTGTCATGCGGGTATCCGTGTCAGAGGTGGAAGTTTGTCTATTGTGACGATGCCGGGAGGGGCAGCGAGGACATCCGGTATACGGGCAACAATTGCTGCGGCCGTGCCGATGGAGCTGTCGAGGCCGGTGAGTTCGGCCCGGGCCGGAGGCTCGCCATCGATCTCCCAGCTCAGGATCTCGGTCTCGCCTTCTGAGAACAGGCGCAGTTCGTTCACCGCTGAAACGCGGACGCCCTCCGCAGTCTCGATCTCGGTCATGGCCCTGCTCCCGGTGGGGCTTCCAGGTGCGATGGTCGACCCGAGCGCTGGGCAGGGCAATGGCACATTGCTGAGTGTCGGCTCGACCGTCTCGGTGACTCGCATCGGACTGAGACCCACCGCCCGTGCTGCCTGTTCAATGAAGAGGCGGTAAAACGAGATCACTCGGGTTTCAGAAACGAACTTCTCCGCGAACTCGGCGGGTGTCAGGCCGACCCCGCAAAGCCGGGAGGCTTCAGCTCCGTGCACGCTCACATCGACCCGGCTCTCGTGAGAGATGGACCGGAGCGTGCCACAGGGCCCTGCGAGCACGCGCACGAGAGAGATGCGGTACGGGTCCTGAAACCCGGTGCCGGTCAGCGTGACGCCGCGAGCCTTGGCGAGCGAATCCAGTTCATCCGCCAAACCGCCGGGCACGACCCAGGGATCGCTCGCCTCACACCCGGCGCAGATGATGTTGAGGCCGGCCTCCATCAGTGTCTTGTAATGATCGAAGTTTCCGGACAGCCGGTCGCCGATCCCGACCACGGCGATGTCGGCGTCCGACGCGGCTTCAGCAAGTCTGTCCGGCGGGAGGATCGTGACACCGAGCGGATCCGCCAATCCGGCGAGGATGCCGAGATCCTGCCCCACCTTGGGGCCGTCCCGGTTGACCGCGCCGGCAACCCGCCAGCCACGCTCGTCGGCCAGACGGGCCACACGGCATCCGACATTCCCGGTGCCGTAAATCAGGAGGCCTCCTGGCGGTGTCATGATGGCTCTTGCATTTCCCGTCTCATCTGGTGAACTGACACCACAATCCAACACCCCGCAAGAGCCACATCATGCTCTCCATCGAAAAGCTTCATCCTGACTTCGGCGCGCGCATTTCCGGGCTTGATCTCAACAGGGATCTGACCGGAGATGTGGTTGAAGAGATCAAGGCTGCCATCGACGATTATTCCGTCGTCTGCTTTCCGGGCCAGGACTTCGATGATGACAAACAGGTCGCGTTCACCCGCCTGTTCGGGGAGCCCGAGCCCGATCACGTGGCCTTGGGCCAGGAGGGTCGCATCCAGTATCTCGGTACAATCGGCAACATCACCGATGACGGCACAAAGCTCGGCAACAGCCATCGCAAGACGGTCTTTGCGACCGGCAACAACATGTGGCACTCCGACAGTTCGTTCCGCGAGGTGCCGAGCTTCGTCTCGATCATGAGTGTCTACGAGGTGCCGGATGAGGGCGGCGAGACCGAGTTTGCCAGTGCACGAGCCGCCTATGTCCGGCTGCCGGAGGACAAGAAGGCACGGATCGACGATCTCATCGTCATACACAATTACGTCTTCTCCCGCTCCAAGGTGGCCCCGGATGCGGTCACCGCGTCCCATGCGGAGTCACTTCCGCCGGTCCGGCAGAAGCTGGTGCGCACCAATCCGGGCAACGGGGCGAAGAACTACTATGTCGGCTCGCACGCGGAGAAAGTGGTGGGCTGGAGCGAGGCGAAAGGCCGTGAGCTGCTCGACGGTCTGCTCGCAGACATGACCCGGCCTGAAGACATCTACCGCCACGACTGGCGGCCCGGCGAGGTCGTCATCTGGGACAACCGCTGCCTTCTCCACCGCGGCTGTGGTTACGATGCCGACAAGTACCGCCGCTACATGCGCCAGACCCGGGTCACCGGTAATGGGAACACGCTGACGGAGTATAGCGGGGGATAGCGATCACTTTACGGTTGCGCCCAGTGTGAAGAACCTGGTCTGGGCTTCCGTCAGCTTCTCCCCGTTCTTGACCAGAGTGAGCACGAACCTTGCCTCAATGGGGTGCCTGGCAACGGCCTCAACCAGGGTGGGTGGCAAATCCACCGCCGCGAAGCCATTCCCTTCAGAGTGGATATGATCAAAGGTGCGATCGCCAATCACAAAGCCTTTCCTGTCTACCAGTCTGATGTTCAGAGCGGCACCATCCGCGCCGGACACGTCCCACTGCACCGGCTTGCGTTGTTGCCACATGGCAAGCAGGCGGTCTTCAACCACGGCCGCACTGAGTTTCGGCTCGCCGGGCGGGCCCCGGACGATAACCTGAGCGGTTTGTGCCCAGACCCAGTCCTCGGCGCTCACCCATACACCTTTGTCCCGGTCCGTTGGTTCCATGAGCGCGACCGTCACCCAGTAGACGCCGGGATTGCGATATCGGTACTGAAACGCCGAGGTGTTCAGGTGCGGCGGCGCTCCTGGCCAGACGAAGCTCCGACCCTGGCCGCCATGAGATACCTCTCCCCAGTCGACAAGAACGCCGCAGGCTTTGCTGAACGTGCCTCGGATGCGGGGCCGCCCGGCGGCAAACGGACGCTCTTGTCTGCAGGCCTTGCTTCTGCTCTGGGACCGGGCAACCCACGTTTCCAGCTTGTCACGTATCTGATCGCTGAGGACGTGGAGTTTGCCGGTGCTGGCCGTGCCCAGCAGGTTGAGATCGCTCTGCCGGAGTTCAAGCATCGAGAAGTAGTGCTCTGCGGCAATAATGGCATTCCGTTTCGAGGAAAACAGCTCCAGCGTGCGGATTCCGGGAGCCAAGCGTCTACCTGAGATGTAAGGCGTTTTCAGGCTCTTGCGAGTCTCGTAAAAGATGAAGACGCTCCCGGTTTTCGGGAACCCGCCACACGAGTCCGAGGCGTTCGCCCAGTAATGCAGCAGGCTGCCGGCGTTTCCCTTGAAGGACCGGACGACGGAAACTTCTATTCGGTGTGAGCCCTTGCCCCTCGTGGGCATGTGTCCTGCGGAGAGCACCTTGCCGACAAAGACGAAGTCGGACAGTGCAATGTTCTTGAACGGTGTGCCCGGCAGGGAATGAGCGAATCTGCACGCAGACGCATGTTTGCTGCCGAGAATCACAGCGGCGGCGATGAGAAGAAAAGACAACACCCTGAACATCATCCCTCTCGCGTCAGGTTTCCTATTGCGAGTTTGACGCCTTGAATTGGCAAATCCTTGGCGGGAGGGAGAGAAAATCGTACCGCCTTAAACAAGGCAGCCGCGAAGGCGTCCTAAATGCGCTCGCCTTCGACGGCCTTTTGCAGCGCCTTTACGCCGGATTTTGCCCCGTCCAGGTAGGGGTGGACCTCCAGCGCCTTGCGGAAGGCGTCGAGTGCTTCCTTCTTGTTGCCGCGGGCCTGTTCGACGAGACCGCGGCCGGTGAGGGCGCCGAAATGGCGGGGCTCAAGCTGCAGCACCTGTTCGATGTCGGCGAGCGAGCGTTCGTAGTCGCGCTCATAGAAATAGGCGGTGGCGCGCTTGTTCCAGGCCTCCGCATAGTCAGGGGCCAATTCGATCACTGTGTCCAGAAGGGTCAGGGCAGGGGCGTACTTCTCATCGTTCATGGCCCGGATCGCCTGCTTCATCAGCACTTCGACCGAAGGGCTGTAGACGCGCAGCCAGAGCTGCAGGATGGTATGCTCGATCGCCTTCGCCTGTTCCTGCGAGGTGGAACGTTGTAGCCGAGCCATGAGGTTGTCCAGCAGCCGCGCATCAATGCGCCTGCGCTCCTCGATTGAAAGCTTGTCCTTGGCCAGGGCAGCTTCCGGTGGCGCCTTCTTCTCCTGTGCGAACACGGGAGACGTGGCGGAGAGCAGTGTGGCGAGAACGCCGATCAGGATCTTGCGCATTGGGTAAATCTAGGAGTTTTCGTTCATCCGGTCCATCCCCCGGTACAGCACTTTGGCGTGAAGCTTGGCGCCAACATCGAAGCGATCCGCGTCCGGCTCTCAAGTTTTGCTCCAGGCCGGCCAGGCGAAGAAATGTGACGTTCAAGCGGCTGCCCGCCAACCACCGCTCCAGTTCCCTCGCGTTCTAACATTGGCCTAATCCCGGTTCGTTGCGTCGACTGCCTCCACGGCATGTGCAGCGAGGCTGCGTCCGGCCTCGTGCATGGTGAGATAAGTCTTGTCCGCGCCCGCCGCCGTGATCCGCTCAACGTGATCCGCATAGAGCGCATGACTGATGATAGGGCCGGTAAAGCCGCGCGTCCTCAATGCCTGAGCGGCTGCCAGTTTGGCCTCTACATCGTCCATGGCAAGGACCGCCGCCTTCATCTTTCCAAGACCGGCGCCGTTCCAGAAATTGCCGTCTTCGACCGCCGCGAACACCACATTGCGGCCCTCTTGCCTATGAGCCTCCACCTTGTAGGTATCCGCGTCCACGCCCACGGGCTTGAGACCGCCCGCCAGCAGTTCCTCGTAGGCGGCCGAGCCCGTGCGTCCCATGCCGAACACCAGAACATTGGCGTCGCCCAGTTCTCTGGGCTGTTCGTCCGGATGCCGGGTCTGCCGCTCCACCGGGATCAGGAAGCCCTCCAGCCGCTCATACAGCACATAGGCAAATCGGTTCAGCGGGGCGGCGATGAGGAAGGATACCGAGACGGCGATCGCCAGCGGCACCAGGAATTTCTCAGCTGCCGGAATGCCTGCCGCAACGATCAGCCCGAACTCGCTGTAGGCCGTAAGGGATAGAGCCGCCAGAAACGAGGTGCGGGCCCTCAGTTTGAAGGCGGCGAGCAGCAGGAAAAACAGCACACCCTTGACCGGCAGCAGCACACCGAGGGTGACGGCGAAAACCAGCGACTCCCGGTCCGGCAAGCCCGACATGCCGATGGACAGGAAGAAGCCGATCAGGAACACTTCCTTCAGTGACCACAGGGAATCGGAAAGCTCGGAGGCGCGCGGATGGGTGGACAGCAAAAGCCCCATCACCAGTGCGCCGATTTCTCCCTTCAGTCCGATCAGTTCAAACCCGACCCCGCCGATTACGAGGCTCATGAGCATGCCGGCCAGAACCAGCACCTCATCGTGACCGATCATGTCGAGCAGCTTGAACAGGGCCGGCCTGAGGAATGGTGTGGCGAACACGAGAAGCGCCCAGGGTCCCGGAACCTTGCCGGAGAACAGGGCCAGGACCACAAGCGCGATGAGGTCCTGGACGATCAGGATGCCGATTGCCGTACGGCCGTGAAACAGCCCGAGTTCCCGCTTGCCCTCAAGCAGCTTGGCCGCAAGGACGGTTGAGGAGAACGCCAGTGCGATGCCCACCAGCAGCGCCACGGTCCAGTCGTCGGTGAACAGGAAGCGCACCACAGGTGAGAATACGGCGACGGAGAAGGCGAAATGCAGCAGCGCGCCGCCAACCACGTGGGGCTCTCCGATCTGCTTGAGCTTGAGCTTGAGCCCGATGGTGAAGAGCAGCATGAGCACGCCGAGATTGGCGAGATAGCCGAGGATCGGTCCGGTCTGGGGCGGGGCGCCGAAGTGCGGACCCAGCCAGTTGATGGCAAAACCTGCCGCAAGATATCCGATGAGTGGCGGCAGTCCGGCCTGACGCACCAGAAGGCCGAATACGAATGCTGCGCTGACTGCAATAACCTCGAATGCCATGCCAACCCCTTACTGTTCGCGAGGCCGACCGTTCGGTAGGCCCGGCCGCGGCAACCTTGTCCTGAAGGGCCGCGCTGTCTCAGTGTGTTTCGGCGTTTCCGCGCCGCTTGCGCCTTGATCCTCCTCAAGATTGCGGTTTCTGCGCAAGGCCGACAGACTCGTCGCCCAAGGAGATGCCCAGTGCATTGATGGTGCGGATCCAGTATGCGAAGGCGGCGGAAATCTGGGCGAGATAGACGATCTCCCGGTCGTTGAAGCCGGCTCTGCGCAGGGCTTGGGCATCGTCCTGTCGCATGTTCTCCGGTGCCCGTGTCAGTTTGTCGTTGAAGCGGAGGGCCGCTGTCACCTGGGCATCGACGGGTGCTTCGTCCCAGGCCTGGCTGCGGACGCACTCAAGGATCTCTTCCGAGCGGGTCCGGTCGCCGAAGAGATCGTGAAAGTTCTCCGCGTGGTGAGCCAGCGCATAAGCGCAGCCGCCGATAATCGCCACCTGCGTTGCGAGCAGTTCCCTGAGCCATCGTTCCAGCGGGCAACTCTCACCGTGTAGAAGGTGCCTGTAGAGATCGTCGGCCGGAGCAATCGCATCCGGCGAAAGCGACATGGCCTTGTAAAGATTGTGCACGTGGCCGTCGCGGTCCCTGAGCCGGCCATAGGCGGCCCGGACCGCTTCATCCTGAGTGGTCTCAGGTTCGAACTCGACCCAACAGACGTCCTGATCTTTCATTGGCTGTCAGCCTAATGGCCGCCGGAACAGGGTGTGTCCCGGCGGCGATCCCGTGGTCCCGGTCCTAGGAGTCCAGCCACGCGAATTCGGGGAACTCCATGCCGCCGAAGGCTTCCAGTGGCAGTTTGCCGAGACCTTTCACCTTGTCGGAAACGCCGTCCACATAATTGGTGTGGACCGGGATGCACATACCGGAATTGTTTGAGATGATGCTCTGCATCTCGCAATACATCTCCTTGCGCTTGGCCGGGTCGGTGACCGAGCGCGACTCGACCAGCAGCTTGCCCAGTCGCTCGTCTTTCCAGTAGCTGTCATTCCACGGCGCATCCGGCGCAAAGGCGATACCGATCATGGTGTTGGCTGTGGGCCGCATGTTCCATGCCGTGGTGTGCATGGGCGTCTTCTGCCAGATCGCGCCCCAATAGCCGTCGTTCGGCACCTTCTTGACGTTGATGTTGAGCCCGATCTTGGCTGCTTCCCGCTGCAGGAACAGGCAGATATCGGTGATGCCATGGGCCACTTCGGCCACTTCCATGGTCACGCTGGTAACGCCCGACTTCTTCAGATGGAACTTGGCCTTGTCCGGATCATAGGGCCGCATCGGAAGGGTCTCGCAGTGATCCGCCCCATAGGCCGCGTTGATCGGATGGTCGTTGCCCGCCGTGCCGTGGCCGCCGAGAATGGTTTTCACGAACCGGTCGCGCCGCTGGAGATACTTGATCGCCTCGCGGAAGTCCGGATTGTTGCCCGGGGCCTTGTCTGTCATCATCACAATGCCGGTATAGGCTCCGGAGGGGACGGACCAGACGGAATTGCCGGTGCCGTCAAGCTGCTTGATGGCCTTCGGATCAAGGTTGTTGATGAGCTGGACGTCGCCGGCCTTCAATGCGTTGACCCGCGCCACCGCATCAGTAATGGCAAATAGCTCGAGCTTCTCGATGTTTGCGGTCTCGCGCCAGTAGTCCTCGTTCCTGACGTGCACTGAACGTACGCCCGGCTTGAATTCCTGTAGCCTGTAAGGACCGGTGCCTTGCGGATTCTGGAAATTGCTCTCGCCGTCCTTCACCATGCGGAAGTGGAAGGTGCCGAGAATGCGCGACAGGTCCGCGTTCGGCGTCTCCATGATGATCTTGACCTCGAGCGGTCCGACCTTCTTCACCTCCTTCACGTTGGAGACCAGGGCCTTGACCACGGACTTGGTGTCCTTGCCCAGATGCCGCTTCAGGGAATAAAGCACATCGTCCGCCGTGAATGGGCTGCCGTCATGCCATTTCACGCCTTTGCGCAACACGAAGGTCCACTCGCTGGCATCCTTGTTCGCCTCGAACTCCTCCGCAAGTTCCGCGCGCGGAGACATGTCATCGTTGAGCTGAACCAGATTGTTGTAGTGCGCGCGCGAGCGCATGTAGTCGATAGAGCCTTCGCTGGAGATCGGGTCAAGCGTGTCCTTTGGTCCGTGCAGACTGACGGCGGCGCGCAGGCTGCCACCCTTTTTCGGCGTCATGGCGAGCACGCGCTCGGCGCCGCCCACGAGGCTGCCGGCCATCGCCACCGTGGCGCCGCTGGCCATCAGCAAGCTCATGACCTGACGCCGGCTGGCGCCGCGTTTCAGCGCAGATGTTATGGGCTCGCGCTCTGCACCTGTGAGCTGCTCGAACGGGCTGTTCTCGCTCAAACTCGTGCCCGAAGACTCCTGGAACTTGTCTGCCATAACATCCTCTCTCTCATAACGGTTGACCGGCGCTCTCCCTTGTCAAAAACGCCAATGGCTCCCCCTGCCGGACCAATCCAGCCCTAGCGTCAACTATAGGTTGCCACTGGGGCGAAAGAAAGTGGAACATGCCGCCCCGACAAGCGGGTCCGTTGCCACGGGTGTTGCCGGGCCGGAGAATGCCGGGAGCTACCAGACGAAAATCCTGTCCATGATCCGGCGCGCAAGGAACTTGTTCAGAAAATAGAACAGGGCGCCCAAGCCGAAGAGCGATGCCTGAAAGCCGAAGTGCTCCGTTGCCACCGGGGAGATCAGGAACGCCAATACGGCGCCCAGAAGGATCGCGACAAATGACAGCACAAGCAGGGACTTTGCGAGGATGCCGGGGTACTTCCAGCCAAACGAGATGCAGCCTGGATCGCGCTGCCACAAGTAGTATGTGCTCCAGGATGAAAGGCCCAGGCAGATCGCAATGATCCCGAAACCGGCGGAAAACAACGGGTCCCAGGCCAGATCAGGCGGGATCCTGTAGAGAGTGAAGATCAACATCACCGCGATCAGCATCGCTGTGCCGCTCAACAGGTCTTTGAAGTCATCCATTTCGCCCGGTTCCGGTTTGGCTCAGCCGTGTGCGACCTTAGACTGCGATCTGTGAAATTTGCGATAATCGGCCGTTTCGAAGCACAGAGTCCTTGCGCTCAAGATCAGTATCATATAAAGATATATTTATATTGATATGCGTTGAGGTTTGTGATGCGCTTCCTGAAATTGCTGGACGAACGGGACTGGCTGCTGGCTGACGGGGCCACGGGCACGAACTACTTCAAGAAGGGCCTGGGCTCCGGCGATCCCCCCGAACTGTGGAACGTGGATCATCCGGAGCGGGTGAGGGAGCTCCATCGCGAGTTCATCGAGGCCGGTGCGGATATCATCCTGACCAATACGTTCGGCTGCAATCACTACCGGCTGATGCTGCACAAGGCCGAAGACCGGGTGCATGAACTGAACATGGCGGCTGCGGAGAATGCGCGCGTCGAGGCTGACGCATCCGGCAGGGAAGTCCTCGTCGCCGGGTCCATGGGGCCGACGGGCGAGATTTTCGAGCCGGTCGGCACACTGTCGATCGTAGATGCCCGCGTGGCGTTCGCCGCCCAGGCCGAAGCCCTGAAAGAAGGCGGCGCTGACGTTCTGTGGATCGAGACGATCTCGGGCCGTGAAGAGCTGCAGGCGGCAGTCGAAGGAGCCTCCGCGGCTGGCCTTCCGGTGATCTGCACCATGAGCTTCGACACCAATGGCCGCACTATGATGGGCATAACCCCTCAGGACTTTGCCGGCCTGGCATCGGGTCTCTCCCAACCGCCGGCGGCGATCGGTGCCAATTGCGGCACCGGCGCCGCCGAGCTGGTGGCGACGGTCCTCGGCATCACCGAAGCCGACCCTGAAGCAGTGGTCGTTGCAAAGGCCAATTGCGGCGTGCCTGAATTCGTCGAGGGAGAAATCGTCTACTCCGGAACTCCGGACCTGATGAGTGATTACGTCAGGCTTGCCCGTAATGCAGGGGCCCGTATCATCGGCGGTTGCTGCGGCACCACGCCGGACCATCTGAGGGCCATGCGGACCGCGCTCGAGGCTCATGTTCCAGGCGAGCGGCCGGGCGTTGATGAGGTCGAGAGTCTTCTGGGTGAGGTGTCCGCTCTGGCAAAAGGCAAGGCGCCTGTTGCGGACCCATCGTCCACAGGACGCCGGGGCCGCCGCCGCGGCCGCACCGCTGGTCACGTCCAGGCACCTGTCTCGGATGAACAGGACCGCATTGCCGTCTGATTATGGCTTTGCGTGCTTGCGTGCGCGTGCGTTCAACGTCAGATTGACTGCCGAGAACAGCGTGAAAGGCCTGTTTGGCGGTGAGCTTGTTTGCATCTTTGCCCATGTACGATCACCCAGCTGCGCGCTGGGCGACCGATCAGCTCTGGGATGCGATTGCATCGCATCTTCGCGCCGCGGGCATCGACGCACCCGAAGCGCTGACGCGGGAAAGAGACTATTCGGCCCAATGGCGCGAGCCCGAGCTGCTGCTCTCCCAGACCTGCGGCTATCCCTACATGTTCATGCTGCGAGGAACGGCAAGGCTGGTGGCGACCCCCTGCTACCGTGCCGAGGGATGTGAAGGTCCGCGCTACCGCTCGGTCCTGATCGCGCGCACCGATGATCAGGCGAGCGCGTTGCGAGACTTCAGGGGGCGGCGCGTCGCGTTCAATGCCACGCACTCTCAATCGGGCTACAACTGCCTGCGCGCGGCAATCGCACCGCTGAGCGGCGGCGAGCACTTTTTCTCCGCGCATGTCGAAACAGGTCGGCATGTGGCTTCCCTTCAGGCCGTGGCCAGCGGTGAGGCTGATCTGTGCGCTGTCGATTGCGTCACCTGGGGGCTGGAGATGAAGCATGTGCCCGGCGACTGGGCGGGGCTGAAAGTCATCGGCATGACCGATAGTGCGCCCGGCCTTCCCTACATCACGTCCCTGCAGACGAACGCCTCCACGCTAGGGGCCCTTCGATCGGCGCTCCTGGAGGTTGCCGGAGATCCCGGGTTGAAGGAGGCCAGGCATGCGCTTCTGCTCGACGGTTTTGAGGTCTTGAGCGACGAGGACTATGCCGTGATCCCTGAAATGGAAGAACAGGCAAGAGCCCTTGGCTATCCTGAACTGATCTGAGGCGCCGCATGAAGATCCGCAGCATCAAGGCTAACCCGGTCAACATCCCGTTCACCGCGCCCTACCGTTTCAGCTACGGGTCGATGGCCTCGCTGACCAAGACGGTGATCGAACTGCAGACCGAGGACGGGGTCATCGGATTGGGCGAACTGGCCGATGGTGACCGGGCGCGCGATGTCGAAGCGATGGCCGAGAAACTCATCGGCATGGACGTGCGCGAGATCAATCTGGCCGAGCAGCGCTGTGTTCCGCAGATGCTGTATACGCCCTGGGGCAACATCACTGCCGACCGCCGTGTCTTCGGGGGAATTGAAATGGCCATGTGGGATGCGCGTGGCCGCACCGAAGGCGTACCCCTCCATACGCTCCTTGGCGGAGCGGTGCGCACCGAAGTGGCCCTCACGGAATACTTCGCCTACCGCCTACCGGGTGAATCCGATCCTGGACAGGATTCGCCTGCGGAGATTGCAGACTTCTGCGCCCGGATGATCGACGAGTTTGGTGCGCGGGAGTTTGAAGGCAAGGTCGCCACACGGGATCTGGGGGAGGAAATCGAAATGGTCCGTGCGGTGCGGGACGCCATTGGCGACCGCCGCCTCAGTCTCGATGCCAACGGCGCCTGGACACTGCCAGCGGCGCGCGAGGCGATCGGCCGCTTCGACCGGTTTGACATTCATTGCTACGAGGACCCGGTCGAGACCTATACGGAGATGGCCGATCTGCGGGCCATCACCCGGGCTTCGTTCTCAACACACATTGCCAACCTGCCCGAGGCCGGCAGACTGCGTGCGCCCGATGCTATTGTGACCAATCTGAACGAGCATGGCGGCGTCTCGGGGACGGTTGCCTTCATCCGGGCCTGTGCCCTCATGGATATCGGCTTTCGCTTCCATTCCGGTGAAACAGGCATCGCGAGCACGGCATACCTGCATGTTTCAGCGGCGATGGAGCATGTGCGCGAAGCGAGCCAAACCATCCTGCGCTGGTACGGGGACGATGTCATCGAAGGCGGGCCGCTCTGTCCCAGAAGCGGCGTCCTCGCGGTGCCGCAAGGTCCGGGTCTGGGCGTGGAGCTTGACAGGAAGGCATTGGCCCGCTGCCACCAGCGCTACCTTGAGGAGGGGGCGTTTCCAAGCGGTACGCCGGGAGGTCAGTATGGCGGCGCTTTTCGAAAGTCTTGAAGTGCTTCACATTGGATCGCGCGGTATCCGGCCATGTTTGCCTTGAGTTTTTTGTTCCACTCGTAATGAGATCCAGAGAGAAATAATTCAGATTCTTTTGGTGTCGTATTCACATCTCGGCGGCATGTAAAGTTTTGGTTTGACTACTTAGTATTTTGATGCATAGTATTGTTTACGGTTTTTGTGATGGTATCTGATGAAATGTTGGATGGTCAATTGGATCTAATGTATACATAGAGTGATTTTCATCGGAGATCTGTTTTGCGCTGTGTAATGCCACAATTGAGCCGATTTCGGACGGGTGGAAGACCCATGGCCAAACATCGCTCTTCGCAGTGATGTGAGGAGGGTGACGGGCCGGCGATCTCTCTGCCGCTGGCCCGTCACTCAGCCGGCGCCAGTTTTGGCTGGGCGCCCGAGATAGCGGCCGGAAGGGTCGCCACCGCCAGGCAGATGAAACCGGCCGTGAACGCAAGGATCAGGAACAGACGGTCAAAGCCCCACGCCGCGTGAATCCAGGCGATGAAGGGGACCGACGAGGCCATGATCGTGATCGTCACGGTGTAGCGCAGCGCTAGAATGCGGCCGCGCCACTGGCTCTTGGCAACCCGGCCGACCAGAACATCGTTGATCGGGATCTGCCCGAATGTGGCCAGCATGAACGCGACAGCGAAAAAGAAGGCATACCACCCACCGGCGCCGATCATCAGTGCAAAGAACAGCACCTGCATGGCCGCGACCGTCATGAACACGGTGCGCGGCGAAGTGCGGTCTACCATCGAACCCACAATGAGCTGGCCCATGGAGCCGACCGCGAAGGCGAAGAAGGCCAGCCAGCCAATGAACGTCGCCGTCGCCGCGATGTCGCCTGCCCGTTCGGCCAGAACCTTGGGAAGGGCGAAGGTTGTGCTCTGGAAAACCAGGCCGCCAAGCGCGGTGGTGAAGAGAATAACGCCGAGAACGCGAATGAACATGGTCCGGTCGAACACCGGCTCAGGAGGTTTCTGTGACGCGGGCGCGGCGGCCTTGCGAGCGCGGTCGGCGCCGGCGGTGCGCCAGATCGTCAGGCCATAGGCTACTCCCAGCGCCACGGAAACTACGCCGGGCCATACAAAGGCCGATCGCCATCCGGTGGTGTCGATGAGGAAGCCGGTCAGCAGCGCAGCGACGGCCACGCCCATATTGCCCCAGACGCCGTTCACGGCGATCCGCATGCCCGTCTTGGCATGACCTTCAAGCACGAGCGCAATGCCGACGGGATGGTAGATCGCAGCGAAGGCACCGATGAAGAAAAGTCCGATGCCGATCTGCAGCGGCGTTGCCGCCAGCGCCGTGGCAATCGAGGACAGCCCGATCCCGACGAAGAAAATCGTGATCAATCCCTCCCGGCTCCAGCGGTCCGCCAGCCATCCGGCCGGCAGCGCAAAGGCGCCGAAGGCGATGAAGCCCGGCGTGGAATAAGGAATGAGTTCGCCGTAGCTCATGCCCCATTCCTTCGACAGCGAAAGGGCGGCGACCGTGGCAAAGACCAGCATGAACAGGTGATCGAGGAAGTGCCCGACATTGAGAAACAGATAGTGCAGCTTGTCGCGCATGGCAGGCTTTCCGGCTTTGTTCAGATCGCACGCAACGAACATCTTCGGGTGCATCATGCAGACAAGCGATCACCGAAAAGGCCGGGTGCGGCAAACTTGTGGGGACTGTGCCACGCTTTCTCCGATGAGACGGTGAGAAGGCAGGCGGCATCGTGTCCGGCTGGACACGATACAGAACACATGAGGTCTCCGCGAGGCCAATCTTGTCCAACTGCTGGACCTTGGTCTTGACATAAAGAAACTAATTGGTTTTTAAATAGAGGCCAGCTTGAGATTTTGATGCTTATGCCGGAAGCAAGCGAAGACCGTATCCTCTACACCCTGAAGAGCCGGGGCGCGCAGACTGCTGCCTCGCTTGCGGAGCGGCTCGGAATGACCAGCGTTGGAGCGCGCAAGCATCTTGCGGCACTCCTCGGCAAAGATCTTGTGGCATTCACCGACCGGCGTGAGCAGGTGGGCCGCCCGAGACGGTACTGGCGCCTGAGCGAGACCGGACATGCACGCTTTCCCGATGCCCATTCCGATCTCACGCTGGAGTTGCTCACCTCCGTGCGCCGGATATTTGGCGAAGACGGTCTGGACCGCCTGATCACCGATCGGGAACGTCGGTCTGAAACCGCGTATCTCGATGCACTGCAGCCTTGTGCCGATCTTGAGGAACGGGTTGCCGAACTTGCAGCGATACGCAGCCGCGAAGGCTACATGGCCGAGTGGGAACGTCTTGAGGACGGCACCTATCAGCTCGCCGAGAACCATTGTCCCATCTGCGCAGCGGCCAGGGAGTGCCAGGGGCTCTGCCGCTCCGAGCTCTTCATTTTCCAGGCTGTCCTGGGACCAGAAGTGAATGTTGAACGCGTCGAACACATCCTCGCCGGCGCACGCCGCTGCGCCTATCGCATCTCAGCAAAAGGAGGCCGCAATGGCTGAAGTTCATCCCGCCGCCACACAGGACGCCATCTGGAGGAACGCCATGCCCCTTTCGGAACTGGAGGGCCGCACCCGGGCCGTGGTGAAGGTGGAGGGCAAGCAGATCCTGCTGCTCCACTCCGGCGGCAATATCTATGCCTTCAATAACCGCTGTCCGCATGAAGGCTTCCCGCTGTCCGAGGGCACGGTTTCCGATGATTGCATCCTGACGTGCAACTGGCACAGCTGGCGCTTCAACCTTGATAGCGGTGAAACCCTGGTTGGCGGTGATGCTCTGAGGCACTATCCGCACGAAGTCCGCGAGGGCAATATCTGGCTGGATGTGGCCGACCCGCCGCCGGAGGAGATTCAGGGCAAGGCGCTGGCGGGCCTTCGCGAGGCGTTCGAGGAGCATGACTACGAGCGCATTGCGCGTGAACTGGCCCGCTATGAGCAATCGGGCGGCGATCCCCTTGTGGCCCTGACCGAGGCGCTCGGCTGGGCCGCGGAGGGCCTTGAGTTTGGCACCAGCCATGCCCAGGCGGCAGCGCCGGACTGGCTTACGTTACGGGCGGGTCTTGCAACCGATGATCCGTCAGAGCGGCTCATTCCCGTGGTGGAGATTATCGGTCATCTCTCCTTCGACGTCCTGATGCAGAAGGGACCGTTTCCCCTCAACGAGGAGACCGCGCCGGCCTATGACGCGGACACGCTGGAACAGGCGATCGAGGACGAAGATGAACCTCGCGCCATCGCCCAGACCCGGGCGGGACTGGCGCAGGGCGGCGCAGAACTGCTCCGGCCCGTGCTTGAGCGGGCTTCGCTTAGGCACTACCAGAATTTCGGTCACTCGGTGATCTATCTCGACAAGGCCTATGAACTGGCGACTGTGCTTGGCCCGAGGGCGGAGCACGCCCTGATCCTTCCCCTCGTGCGCTCCCTCTGCGGAACCGCGAGAGAGGACCTCATTCCGGAGTTCAAGGCCTATGCTCCGGCTCTGGAGCGGTGGGGCTCGGGCGGAGCTGCATCTCCGGATCCCGACGCCTTCCGAGGGATCGGTGTGGAAGGCGCTCTCAAGCTGGTGAATGCCTCGGCGGGCAGGCGTCCCGAACTCTACGATGCCCTCATGCATGCGGCCGCCGACGCCATGCTGCACTACGACGCCCGCTACCGCGCCTACACGGACAAGCCGGTGCAGCAGAACGTCGACTGGCTGGACTTCACCCACGCCATCACCCACCTCAACGCCTCGCGCAAGGTCTGTGAGAGACAGCCAGAACTCTGGGCCAATGCCCTGCTGCAGACCGGTTGCTTTCTCGGCCGCAACGCCAAGTTTGTGGACTGGGAGCAGGACACGGGCGCCTGGGCCGGTGCGGATGAGAGCGTAATGGACGAGACCCTCGACGCTATGCTCGATCATGGTGAGCCACTCTACATCTTCCCCGCCCACACCCTGAAGCTGACGACGGCGCTGAAAGAGGAATTGCAGGTCAACCCGGACGCGCCCTGGAAGGGCGTGGCGCTTGCTGCTCTGAACCGCTTCGTCAACGAGCCGATCAAGCGCAAGCACATGCGCCGCGCGGTGACCCAGGCGCGAAAATTCGTGCAGCTGGAGGGATGAGGCAAGGCGAGGAACACCGATGAGAATCCTCCTCCTTGGCGGCACAGGTTCCATCGGCACGGCTGTCGTGCGCGAGTTGGTCGCGGCGGGCCACCACATCCTGGCGCTCAGCCGCTCTGAAACATCAGACGGGAAACTGACCGCTGCTGGTGCCGCGGCGTTCCGCGGCGACCTGAGGGAGCCGGAGGACTGGGCGCACATGGTGGCGAGTTGCGCTGCCGTCGTTCAGGTGGCCGCAACGTTTGAGGACGACATGGGCGAGGTGGACCGGCGCCTGGTTGATGCCCTCCTCGCCGCGACCACCGGCCCGGGCCCGAGGCGGCGCTTCCTTTACACCGGAGGCTGCTGGCTCTACGGCGCCACCGGCGAGGACATTGCGACGGAGGACGGCTCCTTCAACCCATTGTCTTCCTTCGCATGGGCAGTGGAGAACGGCGAAAGGCTTCTGAGGGCCGGCCAGTTCTCCACTGCCATCCTTCACCCCGCAATGGTCTATCACGAGGAAGGAGGGGTGTTCGAGCGCTTCGTGGCCCAGGCCAGGTCCGGAGAGCCTCTGGAGATCTGGGGCTCGCCAGACACCCGCTGGCCCCTGGTCCACCGAGACGATCTTGCGGTGGCCTACCGGCTCTTGCTGGGGCGTCCGGAACTCACGGGCCACTTCAATGTTGCAGCGGAGGAGGGTGTGCGCGTGAAGCAGATCGCAACAGCCATTGCCGGGCGCTACGGCAGCCCGAAGGAGTTTCCGTTAAAGGCGGTGGATGACCTCGTCGCAGAACATGGCGCCTGGGCCGAGGGTCCGACCCTGGATCAGCAAATGTCTGCGGCAAAGCTGAGACAGGCGACGGGGTGGGCGGCGAAGGTAACGGACTTCACGCAGGCTGCGCCCTGCCTGTGAACGGGCAGGGTTGGCTGACCGGGAGCGAAGCGTAGCCGCCAGCCGCAACCTAAGGTGTCAGTCTCGAAAAGAGGCATGTCGTGGACATACCAAAAACGGTGCATCCGGATGTTGCGCTTCGCTGGAAATATAGCGTAGCTTTTGCGCCATCAGCCGCGGGAGAAATACTTTTTCCATCCCGGGGGAGCATGAAAAGCTGTCACTCTACGTGGTCCTGAAAAAAACAAAACTCAAACTAGGAAAGTCCACAATGAGTTATACCAAGCAAGGAACGCGGGTCGGCTCCGCAGCAAAACTGCTCCTCGGTCTTCTGGTGGCGGCGATCACCGTGCTTACCCATGCTGGCGGCGCAACCGCTCAAGGGTCCGCCGCCGGCAAGTATTTTGCCATCGCCCACATGACCAACACGAGCAGGGCAGTAGACTGGGCGGTCGGCCAGGGCGCAAATGCCATCGAGGCTGACCTGCAGTTCGATGCCACTGGCAAGCTCTGGCGCTTCTACCATGGGGGCGTTTGCGATTGCGCCTGCTCGTCCGGTTCGGGATCGGTCTGCTCCCCGCTCCGCGGAAGCTGCGAGGCTGCGGCTTCGGCCATATCATTGCTGCGCCACATGGCGGGGAGGCGACAGCTTGCCCTCATCATCGTCGACAGCAAGATTGATGACGACATGAAGCCCTCGGTCATGAGAAAGGCCGGTCAGAATGTCATCAAGGCTTTGAATACCGAGGTATTCGGCAAGGGTTACAAGGGCATGGTCATTGTGGGTGCCGCCAAGCTGACCGCCTCCAATTACATCGGCGCCGCGATCAAGCAGGCTGCATCATCCAGATACAATCGCCGCATCTTCTTCTCCTTCGATCAGGAGAGCAGCAAGGTGAACAATGTGCTTGGCGAACTCGCCGATCTCGGCACGAAGAACAGGGCCTTCGGAACGGGCATCTCGGCGTGTGTTCCCGGCAGCTACTACAGTGCCATCCGCCTTGCCAACCAGAACAGGTCGCGGGGCACCCACGGCATGTCCTACATCTGGACCGTCGACAAGGAATCGACGATCACGAAGTATCTCGAGGCCGGCGCCCAGGGCATCATGACTAACCGTCCTGCCCGCGCCCTGAGCATCATGAAGGCGAAAGGACTTGCTCTGGCCAAACCGGGGCAACTGCTTCCTGTGGCGACGTCGAGACCCACGGCGGGCCTTGCCGTTGGCGCGCGCTGCAATGTGGACAAGGACTGTACAAACGGCGCCTGCGCTCGCGCGACCGCCGCGAAGAACACGGCCAAGAGGTGCTGCGTCTCCTCCCAGACCACGCGGTTTGCCGGCTTCGATTATTGCAAGCAGATGTCCAAAGGCAGCGTCTGCTGGTCCGATGCCATGTGTGCCAGCGGCAATTGCAAGGGCAACCGGAGTGGCCTCCGCCGGGGCAAGTGCAGCTAGACCGGCTGCTCTGATAACGTGCTTCGGTGGTGGTTGGCGTGTTCTGCATAACCCCACCGAAGTGCCGCCGGTTCTGGAGGTCTGGGCGGGAGCCGCCGGTACGCTTGGATGGCATCGGACAGGATGCCGTCAGAGCGTCGAGTTCCTGCAGATTCTGAGCAAACGGCTTTTCGTGCATTTGCAGACGGACAGCGTTTTCCAAACCACACATGTCTGAAAAGCGTAAAAGGGAGTCATGACATATTTTGTGATCATCCTAGCCGTGTTGGCTGGCGCGTTTGGCTTTCGCTACTGGTGGAGGTACCGCGCCCGCGCCGAGCGGTTGTCCACGCCGCTCAGCGACCATCAGTGCGCCATGGTCGAGGACAAGGTGCCGCTGGTCCTGAAACTGCCGGCTGAGCTGCGGAGCAGGCTCGAAGGGAAAATCAACGACTTCCTGCACCAGGTCGAGTTCGTCGGGTGCAACGGGCTGGAAGTCACCGAGGAGATGCGGCTGTCCATCGCCGCGCAGGCCTGCCTTCTCGTCGTGAACAGCGAGGCCTGGTACGATCTTTCGACCGTTCTTATCTACGAGGATGCGTTCAAGTCGCGCGAACAGCGCAGCGATGGTTTTGTCGTGACCGAACGCGAGGAGGTGCGCATCGGCGAAAGCTGGGCCAACGGCCCGGTCATCCTCTCCTGGGCTCACACGATCAAGGGCGCCGCCGACAGCGACGATGGCCATAACGTCGTCTTCCACGAATTCGCTCACCAGCTCGATGACAGCTCCGGCCGCACGAACGGCGCCCCCATGCTCGGCGAAGGCCAGAGCTACGCGGAATGGGAGCAGGTGTTCGTTGAGGCCTACGAGCGCCATCTCAGAGATGTTGGCAACGAGGCACCCACAGTCCTCGACGCCTACGGAGCAAAGGCGCCGGAAGAGTACTTTGCGGTAGCTGTCGAAGCCTTCTTCGAAAGGCCGGCCGCGCTGAAGCGGGATGAGCCGGCGGTCTACGAGCAGCTATCGGAGTTCTTCCGGCTTGACCCGGTGACGTGGGGATAATTCCACCTCTTCTGTCATTACCGCGTAGGCGCACTGGTGTCCGGGATTTTGGGGGTGAGTCATTGTGCACGGCAGACTTTTCCTGGTGTTCAGGCCAGAAGTCAGGTGTCCAAACTTGATTTTCCGGAGGTCTGCCGTGCCGTTTTCCCCTAGCGCTTTCGCTCAGCT
>JBCCEL010000059.1:0-21845 GCA_039030315.1 Pseudomonadota bacterium | reverse complement strand
TGCAAACGGCTGGCGGACATGGCTGAGAGGGTGCTGCGCGGCGAGGCTCTCGAGCGTGCTGAACTGGCTGCGGAGATTGCCCCGGTCTTCAAGACCGGAACGGACGGCCGCAGAACCGACACGGTCGTCCTGGGATGCACGCACTATCCATTGATCTTCCGGGAAATCGCAGACGCGGCGCCCTGGCCGGTGCGGCTGATCGATCCCTCCGATGCGGTCGCCAGGCAGGTTGAGACCGTCAGCCGCAAGGCTTATGGTTCGCTGTCCGAGAGCGGTACCGGCAGTATCGCTTACCTCACGGCGCCCAACCCGGAGTACCGGGTTGTTTTCGAGCGCGAAGGCTTTGCAAATACCGCACTGCTTGCTGCCTGAATCCCCGCCTTATCCCTTGACTTCCAGGCGCCCGCCACGTAAATGCTGCGCCGCACCGTCCGGGTCATTAGCTTCGGGCGGCTTTTGCTTGTCTGCGGTTGGCGCCGACTAACGCTTTGATCAGCGCCAGCCTGTCGGCCGGTTCTCCGGCAGAGGAAGACGAGCTGCATATTCCAGCGGTCCGCCGAAAGGGGAGGCCGCACCAATTAACATGACGACTTTGGAGCTGACACAACATGTCAAAGCGCATCTCTGCGAAATACAAGATCGATCGCCGTATGGGCGAGAACATCTGGGGCCGCCCGAAAAGCCCCGTCAACAAGCGTGAATACGGTCCCGGCGAACATGGCCAGCGCCGCCGCGGCAAGCTTTCCGACTTCGGCATTCAGCTGCGCGCCAAGCAGAAGCTTAAGGGTTATTACGGCTGCGTCACCGAGAAACAGTTCAAGCGCGTCTACAAGGAAGCCTCTCGCATGAAGGGCGACACCTCGGAGAACCTGATCGGCCTGCTCGAGCAGCGCCTCGATGCGGTGGTCTACCGCGCCAAGTTCGTGCCGACGGTGTTTGCCGCGCGCCAGTTCGTCAACCACGGCCACGTCAGAGTCAATGGCCGCCGGGTGAACATTCCGTCCTACCGCGTGAAGGTGGGCGACGTGGTCGAGGTCAAGGAAAAGTCCCGCGAGCTGCCCATGGTGCTGGAAGCCATCCAGAGCCCCGAGCGCGACACGCCGGATTATGTGGAAGTCGACCAGAAAAAGATGACGGCCTCCCTGAGTCGTATCCCGGTGCTGGGCGATGTGCCCTATCCGGTGCAGATGGAGCCGAACCTGGTCGTCGAATTCTATTCGCGCTGACCTCCAGCTCTCCTGTATGGAAGTTGCGGGCCGCCGGTGTTCAGCCGGCGGCCTTTTTTGTTGGAAGTCCGGGTGTGTACGATGCAGCCAGGCTCCGCGAGACAGGCAAACCTGCCGTACTCGGGTTTGATCCACCGTCCTTATCGTCATTGCCGGGCTTGACCCGGCAATCCAGAGCGGTAGAGGGCGAACCAAATTCGTTTCGTGGAATCAGCCTCTTACGGTTGACTAGCCGTCATCGAGCAAGCTGCCCTGGATCACCGGGTCAAGCCCGGTGATGACGAGTGGGGGAGGATCGTCCTAGGATCGGAAGCGTGTTCCCTCTGCCGCGAAGGACCAGGAGGCAGTGGCCTCAACGGGTTTTCGGAATTTCGTAATGTTGAACCGGACAGCAATGGGCTTGACCCGAGGACCAAGGGCGGCAGGTGGTTTTGCGGAACAATCCCATCTTGGGAGCGCATAGCTTGCCCGGCCTGATCGATCTGCTGCTGCTCACGTCCGGAGCGTTCCTTGCCGGTATTGTCACCGGCCTGACCGGGTTCGGAACCGGTCTCACCGCCATGGCGCTCTGGCTTTACGTGGTGTCGCCGCTCGTGGCCGCGCCGCTGGTGGCGCTTTGCTCATTGAGTGTGCATGTGCTGACGATCCGGCGGATCTGGCCGGAGGCGGATGCGCGCGGTGCGGTCCCCTATGTGTTGGGGGCTCTCATATTCATCCCGGCCGGAATTGGGCTTCTCACCATCCTTAAACCGGATGTGTTCCGCATCCTGATCGGTCTGGTCCTCATCGGCTTCCCGCTTTTCATTCTGTTTTCCGGCAGGACTATACGGATCGAGGCGGAGAGCAAGGCATCGGCCGGCGCGGTTGGTGCGGTCAGCGGCCTGTTTGGCGGCTTTGCCGGATTGTCCGGCCCGCCGCTGGTGATCTGGAGCCAGCTTTGTGCCTGGCCGAAGGAGAAGGCGAGGGGGCTCTTGCAGATCATCAACATGGCTGTGCTCGGTGTGGCGGTCATCGGTTATGCCGTGG
Source organism: Pseudomonadota bacterium (assembly GCA_039030315.1). Taxonomy (GTDB): domain Bacteria; phylum Pseudomonadota; class Alphaproteobacteria; order Rhizobiales; family CAJQND01; genus JAAEUE01. The sequence goes on along the minus strand of JBCCEL010000059.1, from coordinate 19,593 downwards.
GCGGTCTGCTGACCCCGGAGCTGATGAACGCGGCTTTGGTGTGTTTGCCGGCCTCCATGCTGGGCGGCTGGCTAGGCCTCAAGCTCTACGCCCGCGTGAATTCCGAAACCTTCCGCAAGATCGTGCTGGTCCTGCTGATTGCGTCGGGCCTCGGCCTGGTGATCCCCAAGCTTCTATGACGGCTGCGGGGCAGCGGCAAAGCTCGGGGCGAGGCGCTCCTTGATCGGCAGATGGACCAGCATCGCGACGATGGCGAAGGCAACGCCGGCCCACCACATCATGTCGTAGCTGCCGGTCGCATCGTAGATCTTGCCGCCAAGCCAGACGCCGATGAAGGATCCGACCTGGTGGGACAGGAAGACGAAGCCGAAGAGCGTGCCCATGTAGCGGGTGCCGAACATGGCGGCCACGAGCCCCGCGGTTAGCGGCACGGTGGAGAACCAGAACAGGCCGATGAAGCCGGAGAACAGCACGGCCGAATAGATTGAGACCGGGATCATGACAAAGGCGGTGATCGCCACCGCACGCCCGAAGTAGAGCACGCTCAGAATGTACTGCTTCGGCAGTTTGCCGCCGATCACACCGGCCGAGTAGGCGCCGATGATGTTGAAGAAGCCGACGATGGCCAGACACCAGGCGCCGGCGCTGGCGCTCAGGCCATGGTCGACGAGATCAGCGGGCAGATGCGCTGCGATGAAAGCCACGTGGAAGCCGCAAACGAAGAACCCGAACATCAGCAGGATGTAGCTCGGATGCGCGAAAGCCTTCGCAAAGGCCTGCAACAGCGTGAGATCGCTTTCACCGGGATTGGCGCCGGTCTGCTCGGACTTGCCCCGGAGGGGCCATGCCAGCGGAAGCACCAGAAGGACGAAGAAGGCGAGATAGATCATCGCCCACTGCCAGCCGAAGGCATTGATGAAGCCCTGGCCGATCGGCACGAAGACGAACTGGCCGAGCGATCCGGCGGCTGTCGCGATGCCAAGCACCCAGGAGCGCTGGCTCTCGGGAACCGCCCGCGCAAACGAGGTCATCAAAATGGCGAACGATGCGTTGGCAATGCCGATACCGGCCAGAATCCCGGCAGTGAGGTAGAGCTCAATGGGGGTGCTCGCATAAGGCACCATGATCATGGCCGCAACGTAGATTACGGCGCCCACCGCCAGGGTGCGTGCGGTGCCGTAGCGGTCGGCGATTGCACCGGCGATCGGCTGGAACACGCCCCACAACAGGTTCTGCAGCGCAATGGCGAGGCTGTAGACCTCGCGGCCCCAGCCCAGTTCATCGGAGATCGGCTTGGTGAACAGGCCGAAATCGGAACGGATGCCGAATGTGATCATTGAGATCAGACAGCCGGCTATGATCACAAGTTCCAGCCTGACCTTAATCTGACCGGGTCTGCGGGGTGCGGGCGGCGGAATGCGCCGGCGCGGAGCTGGAATCTGGGACTGATCGGAAACAGAGATTGACGACATGACAGCTCCGAGGAAGGCACTTTTCTCATAAGCGATGCGGGGCCCCCAGTAAACATCCGGAGCTTACGATCCACCGCCTCTTGAGTGGCCGGCCTGCTTTCTGTACCTCACCGGGTGATGGGCGGGTTCTTAATTCCTGAAAACCGTGGCAAGCGGAGGGCAGATCTTCCGCAAGACTGCCGGTGCCATGGCCTTGTCTGAGAACGCGAGAGCCTGGTGGATCATCGTGGGCCTGTCTCTCGGGCCCGCTGTCAGCAACGGCTATGCCCGCTTCGCTTATGGCCTGATTCTGCCGGCAATGCGGGAGGATCTGAGCTGGAACTTCACGCAAGCCGGCTGGATCAACACCGCAAACGCCGTGGGATACCTGATCGGAGCCGTCCTTGCCTTGTCCCTGATCTCAAGGCTCGGCGCCCGTTGGATGTTCATCTGGGGATTTGTGCTGACGACGGCGGCGCTGCTCCTGTCGGCCCTGACCGAAAACATCTGGCTGATGTCGCTCTGGCGGCTGGTCGCGGGTATTGGCGGTGCACCGGTGTTCATCGCAGGGGGCGCCCTCGCATCGGGCCTGTTTGGCGAGGACAAGCAGAAGAACGCCCTGGCCATCGCTGTCTACTTCGGCGGAGGGGGTTTCGGCATGGTAGCGACCGCCGTGGTGCTGCCGCATCTGGTCGAATGGTACGGCAACGGCATCTGGCCCCATGCCTGGCTGCTTCTGGGGGTGGGCTGTCACCTGGCCTTCCTGCCCTCCTTCTGGGCAGCGGTCGCGGCGCCCGAGCCGAAAAGGCGGGCAGCATCGGCAGAGCGCCGTCCACGATTGCCCGTGCTCGCGATGGCGCCGGGGCTGGCCGCATACTTCATGTTCGGGGTGAGCTACATCATCTACATCACCTTCCTGGTTGCCTGGATGCAAGGGCAGGGGGCGACAGCCTGGCTCGTGTCATGGACCTGGGGCGTGATGGGAGCAATGGTCGTGGCGTCACCGTTCCTGTGGAGCCGGGTGCTGGCGGCGGCCAATGGCGGCGGCGCCATCTCGCTGACCTCGCTGGCGACGGGGACGGGCATTCTGATCCCGCTCGTGGTGCCCGGCGCGGCGGGAATGCTGGCGTCCGCGGTCCTGTTCGGCGCTTCGTTCTTCATGGTGCCTACATCCACCACCACATTCGGGCGCAAGAACCTGCCGGAACCGCTCTGGGGACCCTCCCTGGCGCTTTTCACCACGATTTTCTCGATCGGGCAGATTGTCGGCCCGGTCGGCGCAGGCGCGATTGCGGACTACACGGGCGGGCCTGCCCTCGGCATGGCTGTAGCGGGCGGAACGCTGATCCTCGGTGCGGTGATCGCGCTGGCGCAGCGCGCGCTTGGTGCTACCAGAGATCCGGCTTGAACACCATCAACCAGAAAATGACGAGGGCGATAGCGAAGGAGGGGACCACCAGCTCAGCCCAGAGCCGCATGGAGTTGTGGTAGCGGTCCGGCAGGCTGTCCCATGAGGGTGCGGCCCTCGCCATGTCGCGGCAGCGGATCTGCAGAAGCCCGACGATGATCCACATCACCGTGACCACAGTGTAGAGGACATAGGTGACGATCAGCCAGGGTTCCCAGAAGCTGTAACCCTTCTGCTGGACGAGCAGCAGACCGGATGCCGGCTGGATGAAGCCGGTGGTGAATACCACCCAGATGTCCACGAGCACAACGGTGCGCATGACCGTCGCGATCGCACGAACTTCCTGTGAGCGGTGGGTAACCCAGCAATGCAGGGAGCTGCCGAGTGCTGCGCCGAAGAGGAGGGTGGAGCTGACGATATGGACCCATTTCAGGACGAATGGATCCATCACGATCGCCTAGTCATGATCTTTGTTGAAACCACGCAAGACCCGATCCTGAGGAGGCGCAAAGCGCCGTCTCGAAGGATTCGCCGCGTGCGTGGCGTGTGCCGCACATGCTTCGAAACGGGCCGCGTGGGCCCTCTTCAGCATGAGGGTCCGGGGGTCGGCTGCCGGGTCTGCGGTGCAGTTCTAAGCCTCGGCCGGGGCGGCCGTTTCGATACCGTTGTCGTTCATGTGGCCGTGCAGCTCGCCGTTCTGGAACATTTCCGTGAGGATGTCGCAGCCACCCACGAACTCGCCCTTCACATAGAGTTGCGGAATGGTGGGCCAGTCAGAATACTGCTTGATGCCGTCGCGCAGGAGATCTGACTCCAGCACATTGATGCCGGCGTATTCGACGCCCATGTAGTCCAGGATCTGGACGACCCGTCCGGAAAAACCGCACTGCGGAAACTGCGGTGTGCCCTTCATGAAGAGCACGACGTCGTTCGCCTTGACCTGTTCGTCGATCCACTGGTTCACATCGGTCATGAGAGTTCCCTCTAAAAGAAAATTGGGCTGCCTGTTGAGCGCAGATGTAGTGCACCTGCCGCCCGAATACCAGAGCCGGTTGCTCAGCTCTCCGGCGCGGATGTCTGGAGGGCGAGAGCATGGAGCTCACCACCCATCTTTCCCTTCAGGGCCTTGTAGACCAGCTGGTGCTGCTGAACCCGCGTCTTGCCCGCAAAGGCGGAGGAGACGATGTTGGCCGCCCAGTGATCATTATCGTCGGCAAGCGCCCTGATTTCGATGGTGGCGTCCGGGAACGCCTCCTTCATCATGCTCTCGATTTCGCTGGCACTCATCGGCATCGCCGAGCCCTCCTCACGCAATGTTCTTTCCGGCCATGTAACCTGGGAGCCAGGCTTCATGACGCGTTTTCAGGTCAGCTACAGATATGGAGCCGATCCCGGCGAAGGTCAAATCCTCGCCTCCGGTTTCACCCAGGCGGGCTGCATGCAATCCGGCGGCAATGGCGCGCGCCAGCAGGCCGTCGGCGCCAGCGGCTTTGCATGTGACAACGTATTGCGACTGGTCTTCGCCGAACATATGCGCATGGGAAGCGGCGCCGGATGCGGGCAGGGAAATGGTTGCCCCACAGCCAGAGGCCATCGCCATTTCCGCCAGGGCCACGGCTGGGCCGCCATCGGAGACATCGTGCACCGCCGTCAGGTTGGCATCGGCGATCTCGGAGCGTATGAAATCGCCGGTTCGCCGCTCAGCCTCAAGATCGACAGGGGGCGGTGTGCCGTCTTCGCGTCCACGAATTTCGCGCAGATAGATCGACTGGCCGAGATGGCCTTCGGGCGCATGACCCGCAATCAGCAAAACGGCCTCTCCCGCCTCCTTGAACGGGGCAGAAGCCATCTTCGCAATATCGGGCAACAGGCCGATGCCGGCGATCGCAGGGGTCGGCAGGATCGCCTCGCCATTGGTCTCGTTGTACAGAGACACGTTGCCGGAAACGACCGGGAACTCCAGGGCGCGGCAGGCATCACCGATCCCCTCGATGGCCTTGACGAATGTGCCCATGATCTCCGGGCGCTCCGGATTGCCGAAATTGAGGTTGTCGGTGATTGCGAGGGGCTGTGCGCCAACGCAGGTCAGGTTGCGCCAGACTTCGGCTACCGCCTGTTTGCCACCCTCGTAGGGTTCGGCTTCGACATAGCGAGGAGTAACGTCCGCCGCCACGGCGAGACCCTTGTGCGGAGCGCCCTCCACGCGGATGACCGCGGCATCTCCGCCAGGTGTCTGGGCGGTGTTCGACTGGATAAGGTGGTCATATTGCTCCCAGACCCAGCGTCTTGAGCACATGTCGGGGGAACCGATAAGGGTGGCGAGCGCCTCCATCAGATCGTTTGGCGGCTGGACATCTTCGTTACGCAGCGCCTCTCTGGGCGCAGGCTCGGTCCACGGCCGGTCATATTCCGGCGCCTGGTCGCCCAGCTCCTTGATGGGCAGGTTGGCGACTTCCTCACCCTGGTGGAAGATCCGGAATTCCTGGGTGTCTGTGGTGACCCCGACAATGGCGAAGTCCAGACCCCATTTGCGGAAGATTGCTTCTGCCGTCTCCTCAAGCTCGGGCCGGAGCACCATGAGCATGCGCTCCTGGCTCTCCGACAGCATCATCTCGTAGGCGCTCATGCGCTCTTCGCGGCAGGGCACCTTGTCGAGATCAAGGTCGATGCCGAGATTGCCCTTTGCGCCCATTTCGACGGCTGAACAGGTGAGGCCAGCGGCGCCCATGTCCTGGATCGCAATAACCGCACCGGAGGCCATCAGTTCCAGGCAGGCTTCCAGCAGGCATTTTTCGGTGAACGGATCGCCGACCTGCACGGTGGGCCGCTTTTCTTCTGAATCCTCTGAGAATTCCTGGCTGGCCATGGAGGCGCCGTGGATGCCGTCGCGCCCGGTCTTGGCGCCGAGATAGACGACGGGAAGACCGACACCCTTGGCCTCGGACAGGAAGATCTTGTCCGTGTCGGCGATCCCGAGTGCGAACGCATTGACCAGTATGTTGCCGTTGTAGCGGGGATGGAAGTTCACTTCCCCGCCGACCGTTGGCACGCCGAACGAGTTGCCGTAGCCGCCAATGCCGGCGACCACGCCGGAGACGAGGTGCCGGGTCTTGGGGTGGTCAGGAGAGCCAAAGCGCAGAGCGTTCATGGCGGCGACGGGCCGCGCGCCCATGGTGAAGACATCCCGAAGGATGCCGCCGACGCCGGTCGCGGCGCCCTGGTAGGGCTCGATGAACGAGGGATGATTGTGGCTTTCCATCTTGAAGATGGCGGCCTGGCCATCTCCGATGTCAACGACCCCGGCATTTTCACCCGGCCCGTGAATGACGCAGTCGCCGGTGGTCGGCAAAGTGCGCAGCCATTTCTTGGAGGACTTGTAGGAGCAGTGCTCGTTCCACATGGCCGAGAAGATGCCGAGTTCGGTCAGGGTCGGCTCGCGGCCGATGAGGTCCAGAATGCGCTCGTATTCGTCCGGCTTGAGCCCGTGCTCGGCCACGAGTTCCGGTGTGATTTCGACGGTATTGGGGATGGACATGGGGATGCCGGGCGAAAGGTTGCCAAGGGGACGGAATTGCTGCGGACCCTGCACTGAGTCTGGTGCGATCTCAAGCATTTGACTGTGATCATGTGTTGAAAAAGAGCCGGCAAAAGCGTTGAATGCGCGCCACTAAATGGAGCGAGGGAACAATCCATGCCGGCGAACCAAAGACCAGCGGCCGCAATGCTTAACCTGCCCTTCACGTCGCGCCCGCGAAGGCGGGAGCCCAGGGCGGTTTCTTCAGGTCGTCGCGTGTGGCTCTGGATGCCCGCGTGCGCGGGCATGACGGGTGAGATTTTGGCAGGCCGGGGGGCGCACAGAAAGGCCGATGGTATACTCGCTCGGCCGAAAGATGCGGCCGTGAAGCTCATTTTCGCGTTGCTGTTCGCGCTGGCGACGACGCTGATCCAGCCGGCGCCCGTGGCCCTTGCCCAGACGGCGCAAGCCGATACGCTCAAATCTCTGGAACCGCTGCTGGAGCAGGCGAGAAAGTCCGGGTCCACGGTCATCGTGGTCGGTCCGAAGACCGAGAGTGAAAAGGTAGCCGAGGAAAAGGCCGAGCAGTTCGATCTTGCCACCGTGATGAACCGCGTGCAGTTCCGCTTCCGCCAGGTTCTGAGAGGTGCGGGTCAGTTCGTCCACAATATTGGAGATGCTTTCACCAAGGTCAGCACGGATGGAAATCTCTACTGGCTGTTATGGGCGATCGGGGTGAGTGTCGTCTCGCTGTTGGTCGGACGCTTTCTCGGCTCCCGCTTGAACCTGTGGGCGCGCGATGCGTTTTCCCACATCTATACAGATACGCCGCCGGACCGGGCGACGAAGATCGCCTATCTGCTGTTCCGGGGCTTCATGATGACCGTAACGGGGCTTGCGGCCGCGGCGATTGCCGCGCTCATTGTGTGGGTCATCGCCTACAATTATCGCGAAACGCTCGTGACGGGTTTGGCCGTGGTTGGCGTGTTCCTGGCCGAACGGTTGTCACGGGCCATCATGTTCAACGTGATCGTTCCCGACCTTCCGAACTACCGCATGTTCCACCTGGAAGACGCGACGGCCAAGTCGCTGTACCGGAACATCATCTCGGTCCTGACGCTCGCGGCGGTCATGCTGGGAATCTGCCTCTGGATGGACGCGCTCGGCCTCGACCAGAACTCTCACAAGCTGGCGCTTGTGGTGGCCGGCATTGTCATCGTCGGCATGCTGATCGGCCTGGCCTTCGTCTACCGCAAGGCGATCAGCGGGGCGATCATGGGGCCGGGCATCCATGGATATTTTCCGCTGTGGCGGCGAGTGGTGTCGCGGATCTGGCTGCCGGTCGTGATCGTGTATCTCCTGGCGGCCTATTGTGTCGCCGTGGTCAGGATGCTGCTCGATCTCCCCAGCACCAACGGTCTTGTGCTCGGACCTCTGGTCGTCGCCGTCGCGGGACTGGCGCTGTTCGGCCTCGGCCTGATTGTCATTGACTGGTACTTTGATCCGGCACGGGTGGAAGCCGAAACCATCGATGACGAGGAACTGAGCCGCGCCGTGGCTGACGAAGGATCGGAAGGCGAGGGGGCCGTCGACTATAACCTTGGGATCCGCCCGATCTTCAAGGGGCTTGTCGAGCGCGGCCTGGCCATCCTGATCACGGTCCTGGCGGTCGCCGTCATCATGGAGCTTTGGGGCTTCGACTTTGAAAACGAGTCCAACCCGGCCTTGCGCTTTCTCGACATCATCCTCGTCGCCTTCGCAGGCTACATGGCCTACCACGCTGTCCGGATCTGGACGAATTACCAGATCGCCATGGAGGAACCAGCGCCCGCCGGCGACGATGATCACGGCGAGGCGGAGATGGGGGTCGGGCAATCACGGCTGGCTACGCTCCTGCCGCTGTTCCGGAAGTTCCTGCTGATCACCATTGTGGTGATTTCCGGCATGATCATCCTTGCCGAAATGGGCGTTGATATTGCGCCGCTCTTCGCAGGTGCCGGTGTTATCGGCCTGGCCATCGGCTTTGGGGCGCAGACACTCATCCGGGATGTGTTCTCCGGCGCCTTCTTCCTCATGGACGACGCCTTCCGGAGGGGGGAATACATCGATCTTGGCGATGTGAAGGGCACGGTGGAGAAGATCTCCATCCGCTCCTTCCAGCTGCGGCACCACAACGGTCCGCTGGCGACCGTGCCCTTCGGCGAGATCCGGCACCTCAAGAACTTCTCCCGCGACTGGGTGATGATGAAACTGAAGCTGCGCGTTACCTACGACACGGATGTGGAGAAGGTTCGTAAACTGGTGAAGAATCTCGGGAACGAGCTGCTCGAGCACCCGCAGATCGGCGGCATGTTCCTGCAACCACTGAAATCGCAGGGCGTCTATGCCATGGAAGATTCAGCCATGATCATCCGGGTGAAGTTCATGACCAAGCCGGGCGACCAGTTCATGACCCGCAAGTTCGTCTATGCGCGGATTCAGGAGATCTTCGAGGAGAACGACATCAAGTTCGCCCACCGCCAGGTTACCGTCCGCATTGCCGATGAGGACCAGGACCAGCCGGAGGAGGCCAAGCAGAAGGCTGCCGCGGGTGCCGTGCAGGCCGCAATCGATGCGGACGGACAGCCCAAGCCGGCGTGATTGCCGGCGAGATTCAGGTCGGCGAACTCGGGCGCCGGGCAAGCTTGCGATTGTGTCGGCCGCAAAGCTGGAGCTGATGTGCAATGGGTAGGCTGTATGACCGGTCGTTGCCGACCAACTACCTCGAGATGCATCCGGAGGAAGGCGAAAACCCTGTTGCCTACGCCGTGCGGCTCGAGGCGGCGGGGCACGAGGAGATGCTCATTCGCAAGGCGCTCCGCGCGCATTTTGGCTTCGAGATCGCAGAACTGCCCCCGCTTGTGGCAGGTTGCGAACTGGCGAAACTGCGGCATATCGATCTTCTTACGGAGATCGCGCCGAACCGCACCCGTTATTCCCTGATCCGGAAGGTGGCGAAGAACCTAGGCGTTTCCGAGGATGAGGCTGCGGACTGGGTCGAGCGGTATGAGCGGGCGGTCGGTGAAGAGAGCTGATGTTCAGCTCCCGGTTTCTCGCCTGCCGAGTGCGGTGTAGGTAAGATCCGGCCAGTCCGGTCCATTCAGCCAGCCGAGGAACTCGGACGCGAATGCCGGCTTGTCCGCGCGCGCGCCCGTGCGCCACCACCACACGACGTCGGCGGATTTGTCTCCGGCGATGGAAGGATAGACATAGACGCAGCCGAGATAGTTTCCGGCAAGATCCTCGATGATCCAGGCAAAGCTGCGCCCGGTTTCGAATTCCTTCTGGTGCCAGCCCAGGTCGACAAGGTTTTTCTCCCGTGTCAGGCCCTGCGGCCAGCTCCCGCCTGGAAACGCGGCCTGAATGTCTGCCTTGCTTTCCATGACCGCTTCAAAGTCGCGATCAAGGTCTGCGATGCCGAGGGCCTTCAGCACGATGGGGCCGAGGCGGTGTTCGGAGGGTATCTGGAACCCGGAAAACAGCGGGTGAGGCTTCAAGCCGCAAGACCCTCGAAAAGCGGCCAGCAGTCGGTCTTGCCGTGCAGGGCTTCGATCATGTTTTCCGGGTGGGGCATGAGGCCGACCACATTGCCCTGACGGTTGACAACCCCGGCGATGTCGTTGATGGCGCCGTTGGGGTTGGTGCCTTCAACGTAGCGGAAGACGACGCGGCCTTCGCCCTCGAGCTGCTCGAGCTTTTCAGGAGTCGCAAAGTAATTGCCGTCGTGATGGGCGACCGGGCAGGAGACGACGTCGCCCTTGTTTATGGCCGAAGTGAAGAAGGTGGAGTCATTCTCTACCCTTAGCCGCACTTCCTTGCAGACGAATTTAAGGTCGGCATTGCGCATCAGCGCGCCGGGCAGCAGTTCGGTTTCGGTCAGGATCTGAAAGCCGTTGCACACGCCCAGGACGTTCACGCCACGCTTTGCCGCCCGGATGATCTCAGCCATGATCGGGGAGCGGCCGGCAATGGCGCCGCAACGCAGATAGTCGCCGTAGGAAAAGCCGCCCGGAATGACAATGAGGTCCACATCCGGCAACTCTGTTTCGGTGTGCCAGACGGTCACCGGATCAATGCCGGTCCCCCGCTTCAGGGCCATGATCATATCGCGTTCCCGGTTGATGCCGGGGAACAGAACAACGGCTGATTTCACCGCATTGCCTCGCTTTGTGTTATCCCTCGACCAGGTCCGAGCGGCGCTCTAGGCGGCCAAGCCTGTCGTCTACGCGGTCCAATCGTCGGTTAATGCCGGCCAGAGCTTCTTCGGTTGACGTCACTCTTACCTTGATGTCCTGAACGTCAGCCTTCACGATGGAAACGTCGGCGTGGACACGCTTCAAAATCTCAAAGATCCGCTCATTGGTTGCTTCGGCCATGGGAGATCTCACGTTCGCGCAGATTACTCAATCTCTATAGCATAGTTTTCGATGACCGTGTTCGCCAGGAGCTTGTCGCACATGCTGGCGACCGAAGCCTGCGCGGCGGTCTTGTCAGCCGCTTCCACATCCAACTCGAAATAGCGGCCCTGGCGCACGCCGCCCACGCCGTCAAAACCGAGGCTGTCGAGCGCGCTCTCGATGGCCTTGCCCTGCGGGTCGAGCACGCCGTTCTTCAGCGTCACCTTCACCTTCGCCTTCATCACCGGCATGTCAGCGCTCACTTGCTTTCCGCCTTGCTCAGCGCGTCGCTGCGGTCGGACTTTACAAGGACGGGCTTGGAGCCCTTCTGCGGCTCGCTCTTGTTCATGATGCCGAGGCGGCTGGCCACTTCCTGGTAAGCTTCCACCAGGCCGCCGAGGTCCTTGCGGAAACGGTCCTTGTCGAGTTTGTTGTCCGTCTTGACGTCCCACAGGCGGCAGGTGTCGGGGCTCACTTCGTCGGCAAGCACCGTGCGGACCATGTCATTTTCGTAAAGCCTGCCGAACTCGAGCTTGAAGTCGATCAGACGGATGCCGACGGCAGCAAACATGCCGGAGAGAAAATCATTGGTTCTCAGCGACATGGCCATCATGTCGTCCAGCTCTTGCGGGCCGGCCCAATTGAACGCTGCGATGTGCTCTTCGGTGATCAGCGGGTCGCCCAGTTCATCGGACTTGTAACAGAATTCCACGATCGTCCGAGGCAGCGCCGTGCCTTCCTCGATGCCGAGCCGCTTTGCCATCGTGCCGGCCGCAACGTTGCGAACGATGACCTCGACCGGAATGATCTCGACCTGGCGCACCAGCTGTTCACGCATGTTCAGGCGCTTGATGAAGTGGGTCGGAATGCCGATCGCCCCCAGCCGCTCGAAAATGAACTCCGAAATGCGGTTGTTCAGAACCCCTTTGCCGTCAATGACATCCTTCTTCTGGGCGTTGAAGGCGGTGGCATCGTCCTTGAAATACTGGATGATCGTGCCGGGCTCCGGGCCTTCATACAGAATCTTGGCTTTGCCCTCGTAAATCTGATGGCGTTTTCGGGCCATACTCGTCCCTTTTGCTTGAGTTCCCTGATGCCGGTATCGCGTTTTCGCCGCGGTATCCTGAAGATCGCGCGAATGCCGAACACTGTGCGAATCGTGAGCTGCCTCACAGCCCAAACTACTTCAAAGCGCACCGGCACACAATGAGACGGGCGGTAGCGGCCCGGAACTTTCAACAAGCGTTAAGCTCAAGGAATTGTAAGGGATTGGGCGCTATGGTGACGTTCGCCAGAGTTCTGGCGGGGGACAGTGGAGTGTGACGTGATAGACCGTATCTTTCAGCGCGGACCAGTCTGCATTTTCATGTGGGAAGACGCCCCGTATCGCCCGATCCTGCGGGCGACCGGCAGCATATCTTCATTGGTCGCCGCGACTGCCGAGCAGCTTGCCCAGGACCGCACTCCGCATCAGAAGCTCGTGCATCCCGAAGACGCGGAGCGCGTGAAAAACGAATGGGTATCGTGGCGGGCCCACGCTGTTCCGGGAAGTTTCTCCTGCAATTACCGCATGCTCAATGCCTCCGGTGACACGGTCTGGATCGCGGAGCACAGCGAAATCGTGGAAGCCGAGCCGGGCGGTAACAAGCACGTTCTTGGCTACATCATGGACGTCTCCAGCTTCAAGGCGGAGAGCCACGCCTCGGATGTGGGAAACCGCGCCAAGTCCGAGTTCGTGGCCAACATGAGCCACGAGATCCGCACACCGCTGAACGGCATCCTCGGCATGGCTGAACTGCTATGCAAGACCGAACTGGACGAACGCCAGCACTCGTTCGCCAACACAATCCTGAATTCCGGCACCGCACTACTGACGATCATCAACGACATTCTCGATCTGTCGAAGATCGACAGTGGCAAGCTGGAGTTCGAAAGCGCTCCGTTCTCGCTGCGCGAGGCGATCGAAGACATCGCGGCGCTCCTGTCGCCCTCGGCTGCCGAGAAGGAACTGGAACTGGCGGTTCGCATCCAGCCGGATATTCCGGCCGCCCTGATCGGCGATGTCGGCCGAATCCGGCAGATCGTGACCAATCTCATCGGCAATGCCGTGAAGTTCACTGAAGGCGGCCATGTGCTGGCGAATGTTTCCGGTGCCCGTGAGGGCAACGACTTTCGCGTTTGCGTCGAAGTTGAGGATACCGGAATCGGAATTCCTCCGGACAAGCTGGAAACAATCTTCGACAAATTCTCCCAGGTTGACGGCAGTGCGACGCGGACAAAGGAGGGAACCGGTCTCGGCCTTTCGATCTCCAAGCTGCTGGTTGACCAGATGGGCGGGACCATTCGTGTTGAAAGCACGGTTGGCCAAGGCTCCAAGTTCATCTGCGAGATTCCGCTTGAAATCCATGAGCAGGGCCTCACGGCCCCGCAGGTGCCAACCGAACTGTCGGGCGCCCGGCTGCTTGTGGTCGACGACAACCAGGTGAACCGGGCCATTCTGGAAGAACAGCTGTCCTCCTGGGGATTTGACGTCACCACGGTGGCCAATGGCTGGCATGCCCTCAGCGAGGCGACCGAGGCGGCCAATGGCGGCAATCCGTTCTCACTGATCGTCCTTGATCACCAGATGCCCAACATGTCCGGCGAGGACGTTCTGAAAATCCTCCGCAACCAGCAGGGTGTGATGCATACCCCAGTGATCATCCTGACCTCGATCGGCCAGCAGGGTGACGCGGAGGCGTGGAAGGAGATTGGTGCAACGGCTTACCTGCTGAAGCCGGCACGATCGTCCGTATTGCTTGAGACCATCGTCACGTCGCTGGAACAGCACCTGTCCGCCGGCAGTGAGCCCGCCGATGGCGCGGTGGCGCCGGATCACGACGGGTCGCAAGGGGCGCGGATGCTGGATATGACCTTCCAGCCGCCCGAACCGGCCGCGGCTGCGTCCGCAACACCCCCTCCGGAACCCGTCCGGCCGCCAGAGCCGGCAGGCGATACTGAAACTGATCTGAACCTGGCCGATCTCGTTGCAGCTCCGCTGGCGGACATACCGGCCGCCGCACCGGAATCAGCTCCGGCCGCGCCTGAGCCCGCCTTCACATTACCGGAACCGCCGAAGGCCCCTGGCGCCGTGCCGGAGCCTGAGAACACTGTGGAGGAGCCTGCTCCTGCAGCGCCGCTTGAAACCGTCGCCGCCACGCCGCCTCCGATGAAGACGGGCGAGAGTGAGCGCCGCATCCTCCTGGCCGAGGACAACAAGATCAACCAGACCTATTTTGAGTTCGTCCTTCTCGATATCGGCCATTCCTTCGAGATCACCTTCGATGGCCTTCAGGTTGTGGATGCCTATAAGCGCGAACAGCCCGAACTGGTGCTCATGGACATCTCCATGCCTAACCTCGGAGGGGTCGAGGCAACCCAGGCGATCCGCGAGTACGAGGCCCAGCAGGGCCTGCCAAAGGTCCCGATCGTGGCCCTGACGGCCCACGCATTGCGCGGCGACCGCGAATCGCTGCTGGAGCAGGGGCTGGATGATTATGTGGCCAAGCCGGTTTCCCCGGAAAAGCTCAAGTCGGTCATCGAGGGCTGGCTGAACAAACCGTCCAGCGCCAGTATCGCAGGCGCCGCGTAAATTTGCCCGTTTTGCGCCGGTTGATTTGCCGTTTGGCGGCGGCTAATGCTTGCCGTTGCGCGCCTGCATCCCCATATTTGGAACATGGATAGTTTGAGCAGGCCGCCTGCGGCAATGCAATGGAGATCAGCACAAAGATGAGTTCATTCGACAAGCGCCAAGAGGGCTTTGAAAAGAAGTTTGCCCATGATGAGGAACTGCAATTCAAGGCGCAGGCGCGGCGCAACAAACTGCTTGGTCTGTGGGCGGCTGAGCATCTCGGCAAGACAGGTGCTGACGCGGAAGCCTACGCCATGGAAGTGGTCAGAGCCGATTTCGAAGAAGCCGGCGATGAGGACGTTTTTCGCAAGGTCCGTGGCGATTTCGATGCCAACAGTGTCGAGCAATCGGACCACCAGATCCGCCGCTCCATGGACGAGCTTCTGGAAACCGCGATCGATCAGATACAGAACGAGACTTAGGCCAGGCGGTCTCAACCGGGCAGATTGTCTGCTTCCCCGCAGCTCGGTCCGCACGGCACAAACAGGCGATTGACCTTCACCGCGCGTGGTGATGAAGATAGCTCTTTGTGGTCACTCTGCAGGGGAGACGCCCAGTGGACCAGATAGCCTCCAGTGAATCCGGTTTTGATGCCGCTATCGATCGCCTGATCGACCTCACGCTGTCGGCTGCGTCCCACGAAGCGCTCACCGACAAGTATTTCAGCCACAGCCGCCGTATCGCCGAAGCCAACGGCGACAGCGAGGTGACCTACGCGGTGTTCATGCGGCGCCGGGTGATCGCGGCGCTGGAGCCTGCGTGCCGGTTGATCAAGCGGCTGGCGCCGGATGCCCGGATCGTCCGTTTCTTCGAGGATGGCGACCTCGTCTTGACCGAGCAGAAGCTCATGGAAATTACCGGTCCGTTCTCGCAACTGGCCGAGGTTGAAACCCTGCTGCTGCAGAAGATCGGGCTGCCGTGCGTGGCGGCCAACAATGCCTATGAAATGTGCCGAGCCATGCCGCGTTCGGCCTTCATGGACATGCATGCGCGACACGGGGCCGGGCCGGAAATGAACCTGCTTGCCGCCTACGGTGCAGCGGTGGGCTCTCAGGCAGCGCGCAAGCTTGATTCTGAGATTGTCGGCTTTACCGGGTCCTCCCAGGACCTGACGGCACCGCTGTTCGGTGCCGATCGGGGCATGGGCACCATGCCGCACGCCCTGGTCGGATTCAGCCGGGGCGACGTGCTTGAGGCTACCAAGTTGTTCGTAGATGCCGTTCCCGATAATCCGGTCTGCATTGCCCTGGTGGACTATTCCGGACGGGAAATCGGCGACAGCCTGGCCTGCGCCGACTGGTTTTTCAACCGGGCAAAGCTCGACCGGCAGGGCAAGACGTTCGGCGTCAGGCTCGACACACACGGCGGGCGGTTCGCCGAGGGCCTCGATTATGAACGTTCGGTCAAGACGGTCGGTGACTGGCTGGGTGTGGCCGGGGAATACACCATCGCCGAACAGGTTCTGGGCCTGAGGGCGTTCCAGCTCGACACCAGCAACATCCTCGTTGACCGGGTGAGGCGTATCCTTTTCGGGGCCGGGGTGTCCGTCGCGGCCATCATCCATACCCGGCGCGCCCTCGATAATGCGGGGTTCACGCAAGCGCAGATCGTCGCTTCGTCAGGCTTCGGCGTGCAGAAGTGCCAGGTCATGGGCGCTGCCAACGCGCCGGTGGACATGGTCGGCACCGGATCGTTTCTGCCGGCCACCATGTCCGAGACTTACGCCACCGCCGACATCATTGCCTATGACGGCGAGCAACGCGTCAAGGTCGGGCGCGAGTTCCTGTTTTCCTGAGCAGGCTTGAGCTGTGATGCCCAAGCCCAGTCAATTGCTGCTGTGGGCGGCGATCGCTGTTGCCTGCTTCATGGGCTGGCAGCACTA
Source organism: Pseudomonadota bacterium (assembly GCA_039030315.1). Taxonomy (GTDB): domain Bacteria; phylum Pseudomonadota; class Alphaproteobacteria; order Rhizobiales; family CAJQND01; genus JAAEUE01. The sequence goes on along the minus strand of JBCCEL010000059.1, from coordinate 3,232 downwards.
CCAGAGGGTCTATGAGGACAAGGGAAGGCTCACGACACTCATCGAGGGCGATACCCTGATCATGTCCTGGCAGAGCAAGATCGACCTGCCCATGGCGCGCCGGATGATCGAGGCCTTCGAGGAGTCCGGGGACCGGGTCAAGCGCGTGATCGTAGACCTCAGTTCGCAAGGCGGATCCATCTACGAGGGGCGGGAAGCTATCCGGGTAATCAACCGGATGAAGCGGACCCACCGGGTGGACACCCATGTGGGCCCCGGGCGAATTTGCCTGTCCATGTGCGTGCCGATCTTCCTGCAGGGGCAGAACCGGATTGCCGCGGCGGACTCGCGATGGATGTTCCACGAGCCCTATCACGCCGACCAGTTCAGCGGGGCGAAGGTAGACAAGCCCAAGTTCGAAGAAGATTACTCCGCCCGCAAGTTCTTCAACCGCTACTTTACCAACTCGCCCATGAACGCGGACTGGCGCCGCGGTCTTGAGGCGGCCTGGAAGGGCAACGAGATCTGGAAGACCGGCAAGGACCTGGTGGACGAGCGCTCCAACATCATCACGCGGCTCTATTCAGGGACGAGGACGGACCGGACTTGATCCAAGGCCGCGTGCACCATCTTGCCAGCAGTGCAATCCAAACGGAGAAGCCCGCGAAATCCTGCCCTCCAAGTAATCCCCGCGCAGGCGGGAATCCAGGAGTTTTCGGCCGATACAGTGGCCCGCCGCCCTGGACGCCCGCCTTCGCAGGTGTGACGATGATGGGGCTCGAATGTTGGATTCGAACCATCAAGTAGGCCGTGCGAGCGGACTAGCGTGTGCCCGGGTTCTAATAGATCGGGAAGCGCTCGCAGAGGGCGGCAACGCGCGGCGCCTGGCCGGCGGCTTCCTCTCCCCTGGATGCAGCCTGCAGCACTGTCGCAATGATGTCGGCCAACTCCTTGAATTCAGACTCTTTCAGACCTCTCGTGGTCGCGGCGCTTGTGCCGAGGCGCAGGCCGACCCAGTCCGGCGGGCGAGGGGCATCGAAGGGAACCGGGTTCTTGTTCGAGGTGATGCCAACCGCCTCCAGGGCCCGCTCTGCGGCTTGGCCCTTGAGGCCGACGGACGTCAGATCGAGCAGGACCAGGTGGGTGTCCGTTCCGCCGCTGACCACGCCGATGCCTTGGGTCTGGAGGCCATTGGCCAAGGTACGCGCATTCTCCGCAACGTCCCTTGCATAGGCTTTGAACTCAGGTCTCAGCGCTTCGCCGAAGCAGACCGCCTTGGCGGCAATCACCTGGGTGTGGATGCTGCCTTGCGTGCCCGGAAAGACGGCTGACTGCAGCTTCTTTCCCCAGTCGGCATCGCGGGCCAGGATGACACCGCCGCGCGGACCCCTGAGGGTTTTCGTGGTGGTGCAGGTCACGATGTCCGCATGCGGCAGGGGCGAGGGATGGGCGCCGCCGGCCACCAGGCCGGCAAAGTGGGCCATGTCCACGTGGAACAGCGCCCCGGCCTTCTTTGCGATAGCCGCCATCCGAGGAAAGTCAAACGTTCTGGGATAAGCCGAGCCGCCGGCGATCAGCAGCTTGGGTTGCACCTCCAGCGCCCTGGCCTCAACCGCATCGTAGTCGATCAGGCCGCTTTCGCGGTCGACGCCATAGTGGTGGGCCTCGAACCAGCGTCCCGACAGGTTCGCGCCCAGCCCGTGGCTCAAATGACCGCCCGCTGCAAGATCGAGGCTGAGCACCTTGTCGCCCGGTTTGAGGAGCGCGAAGAACACCGCCAGGTTGGCCTGGCTGCCGGAGTGTGGCTGGACGTTTACGTACTCACAGCCGAAGAGCTTCCTGGCGCGGTCGATTGCGGCCTGTTCGGCAGTGTCGACGCAGGCACCGCCACCGTGAAACCGTGCACCGGGATAGCCTTCAAGCGTCTTGTTGGTGATCTCGTGGCCGAGAACATCGAGCACGGCCCGGCTGACGATGTTTTCCGAGGCAATCAGCTCGATATAGGAATTCTGCCTTTGCCGCTCCTGGCTGAGGGCGTCCGCAATGAGCGGGTCGGCCTCGCCGACAGGTGCATTGAAGTGACTGTTCATGGTCCTCACCGCCGTGTACCCCCAAGGATTTGCGGTAATGGCCGCAGAGCCTTCCTAAATGCAAACGAGAATTGCTAGATTGCAGGCCTAGAAATACTGGGCCTGACCATGTCCCTCGATCCGCCGCGGCCTCGCCTGCCGCCACTCAATGCCCTGCGCGCCTTCGAAGCCGCGGCCCGTCTCGGCAGTTTCAAGCTGGCCGGTGAAGAGCTTTACGTTACGTCCGGGGCGATCGCCCAGCATGTGAAGTCGCTTGAAAGCTGGACCGCTGGAGAGCTGTTCCGGCGCCATCCGCAAGGGGTGGAGCTCACCGAGCTTGGCCGCTCGGTACTGCCGGCCTTCACCGCGGCCTTCGACCGGCTGGGCGCTGCCGCGCACCAGCTTTCGGTGAGCGCCGCGCCGCAGGAGATCCGGATTGCAGCACTGCCCAGTATCGCACAGCTCTGGCTCTCGCCGCGCCTGCCGGCCATCCGGCACACCTTGCCTGAGGTGCAAATCTCGGTCACGGCACTGGAGCAGCCGCCGAACCTCAAGCGGGACCTGTTCGACATCAGCCTGTTTTTCGCCTCTCGGGAGGCGCAAGACGACAGGGCAGGTACCATCATCTGTGAAGATGAACTCCTTCCTGTATGCGCGCCTGAAATTGCGCAGCATCTGGCACTGCCGGAACACTTGAGGGATTGTACCCTGCTCAGGGACAGCCAGTGGCGGGACGACTGGCCGCGCTGGCTGAGCATCGCCGCGCCTGATCTGACGTTGAACGAAGGCGGGCCGGTCCATTCACTTTACAGCCTGGCTGTGGAGGACGCACGCAGCGGCGGCGGTGTCCTGATCGGGCACAGCGCACTTGTTCAGGCTTTCCTGGATGACGGGAGCCTGATTGCGCCGTTCCCCGAGCGCCTGCACAGCGGGCAGGTACTCAGACTGCGCAGCCGCGGAGGTGCGCAACCGCGCGGAGAAGTGCAGGAGCTTGCAGAGCTGCTGGTACAAGGGACGTGTTGAGCCTCTCCCTTACCTTTTCTTTCCGTCCTCGGGCTTGACCCGGCAACTGTGTTTTTCTAACTGCATGACGGCTTGTATCTGGCGCTCTCTCTTACCATGGCATTGAGGATTGTGAGCAGTTTTCGGGCGGTGGCGATTATGGCAGCTTTGGCCGAGCCGTT
>JBCCEL010000058.1:0-21948 GCA_039030315.1 Pseudomonadota bacterium | reverse complement strand
AGATTTGGAAGCATACTTCTTGCAACCGCGGCGCGTACCTGCACGCTATCGTCGTAGGAAAGTTTTTCCAAAACAGCATCAGGTGTTATGTCACGCCCCGCTACAAACATTCGCACCACATAATTCTCATCGTCCGAAAGCTGACTTAAGATCGTGGTTGAAACCCGACTGTGCCTTGCGATTTGCACCCGAATATGATGGCTTTTATCTCGTGACAGTTTTTCTATGATTTTCTCAAGATCATCTTGGCAGAAGGAATGATGAACTATGGCCATCCTGACTTCGTCAGAGACATCATCAACAAGCAATTTGATGGTCTCCGTTTTGGTGTTTCGATTTCTTACGACATTCAAACGTACGACTTCGCTTTCATGTTTGGCCAAAGCTGCAAGCGTCTCTGCGGGCGTGCGAACATTTTTTGCGAGGATCTCAGACAATTTTGGTTCGCATTCTCGGCTGAGCTTTACAAGCGTCAGCGGAGGTGTAGAGCGATTTTGTGCCACCCCATTACGCACTTTAAAATCTGCCTCATTCGCTAAGCTGGTCAATACATCCTTCGGTGTGGATGGGTTGCGCGACAATACGTTGCGGACACTGAGTTCGGTGTCCTTCGCTAGACATTGCAAGACCGCTGACGGAGCATCTTTTCTTTCAGCAACTCGCAGTCTGATTCTTGGGTCTGGGTCGTTCACAAGCGTTGCAAACAACTCAGGCTCTTCGCTAAGTTTCCGAAATCGACAAAGGCTATCTATGTAATCACTGCTCAAAATCATGGATATGCGGCTACGAAATATAACCTAAGATACAATTATGAACGGCAAGAATTGAAGGATTGGCGGACATTCCTCTGTTCGCAAACTGACGGCGATTAAGGGGCAGAATTCGACTCGCGGCCATCGGCATTCAGGTGTGCACGCGGCAAAAGGGGTGCAGAAACTCATGTTCGACGACAGCGAAATACTCGCCATGTATCGCGAAATCGTAAACTACGATGGTGACTTCGGCGACGGCATCGACACTCCTCTTGCCAACCCCTGGCAGATGCTGAACGGCGGGATACCACTGACCGAGGCACACCGGCGGGCCGCCTGTGTTTCCGCGCTCTGTCACCTTTTGCATGAGATCGATAACTCCACCTATGAAGAGACCCTGAGCAGGCCTGGCGGCAAGGAAGCCGGCAGGCTGCTCGAGCTTGGGCTGGTGGGCGACCTGCCTCTTGCGCGAGACGCGTTCAGGGCCTTTTTCCAGTCGGAACTGGCATTCATTCACGCCCTGAGGCCGGTTTGCCACGCTTGGGTGCTGCCTGCGACCGCCGCTGCTGACGACATTCCGCCTGATGCCAGTGGCGGATTCACGGCGGGATATTGACATTGCACCCGGGCCAAGTCATTTTTTTGAACATTGATCAAAAAGGGCAACGCCATCCTCCACTTCACCGTCCACCTCGCCTTCGATCTTGCCGCGGCCTGCGCTTCCCTGGCGCTGACCGTGCTTGTCTACCGCTGGCGGATCGAAGAGCGGGGACCGATCGCCCTGGAGGAGCAGGGGCTTGGCTACGCGGTTGCCCTCATCGGTGGCGCCGTGGTCGGAGGTTTCGGTTTCGGTACGCTCAACCTGTGGCTCACTGGGATACCCGGCGCGGGGCGGTCGATCCTCGGGGCGTTCGCCTGCGCCATAGCGGCGATCGAATTGTTCAAGCGCTGGAAAGGCATCTCGGGCTCGACCGGCCTGATCTTCGTTCCGGGCTTCGCCGCGAGTGTCGCGGTCGGGCGCTGGGGCTGCTATTTCACAGGCCTTGAGGACCAGACCCACGGCACCGCCTCCACCCTTCCCTGGGCGACGGATTTCGGCGACGGCGTACTGCGTCACCCGGTGCAGGCCTACGAGGCGCTCGCCATGGCGGCGTTCCTTGTCGTAGCGCTGATCTGCTTTCAGCGCCGCACACCCCTGTTCATGCGGCACGGGTTCTACCTGCTGGCCGGCTTCTATGGTGCTCAGCGCTTCGGCTGGGAGTTCATCAAACCCTATGCGACGGTTGCCGGGCCGTTCAATATCTTCCACTTCCTGTGCCTTGCGCTCATCATCTATGCCGGGATCATGATTTCGAACGCGCCCGCCTACAATCCGCAGCGGGGCTAAGGGATGGCGGGGACAACAGTCTGCCCGGACTGCGCTGCCCCGATCGCGCCGTCGGGCTCGTTCAAGCCCTGGTGCCCGGAATGCGGCTGGGGACTGGAGCTGGAGGAGAGACCCGGCCCGGCGGGACTTGTTGGTGACACCTATGCCCGGCTCGGAGAAAAACTCGGCGCCGGGTTGTTCGAAACTCTAAAAGCGAGCCCGCCCGAGGCCCTGCGGCCGAAGCTGACTGCCGGAAAGCTCGCGGCACTCGCGCTCGCGCTCCCGGTGCACCTGTCGACCATCGCACTCTTTGCCCTTGGCGCATGGTGCATCTATGTCGACTGGTTCAACTGGTTCCTGGCCGGGCTCGGGGCCTTTCTCATGATTGCGGCCTACGCCCTTGCACCGCGCCTGGGCTCTGCTCCGCCGCATACGCTCGCCCGCAGCGATGCGCCGGAGACCTACAAGCTGGTGGATGAGGTCGCATCCCGGCTCGGGACGCCGACCATCGACCTCATCGCCGTCGACCCCCAGATCAATGCAAGCTTCAGCCGCTTTGGCCTGAAACGTACCAGCGTGCTGACGCTGGGGGCGCCGCTCTGGCTCTCCTTTGACGGTGCCCAGAAGACGGCTCTCGTCGCCCACGAGCTGGCCCACCAGGTGAACGGGGATCTCGCCCGCAGCTACTGGGTCGGCGGCGCCGCGGCCACGCTGGCTCACTGGTACGACTTTCTCACCCAGCCCTACGAGGAGGGCGGCACCATATTCGAGTTGGTCACGCATTATGGCTGCCTTGCCCTCTCGGTCCCCGTACGCTTGTATCTTTCCACACTGCTCCATCTTTTCTGGCGCGGATCACAGACGGCGGAATACCTGGCGGACCATCTGGGTTCCCGCGTTTCGGGAACCGCTGCATTCATATCGTCAGACGAGCGGCTGGCGGTCATTCTGGGTAATGACGACAGGCTGTTCCGCGCCATCCGTGACTTCTACCGGCAGCCGGAAAACATCATCCCCGCTTTCGTGCAGAGTTTCGACAATGTGCCGGAAAACGAGATGGAGCGGGTCCGACAGCAGAACGAGCGCGAAAAGCTTGCCCTGGATGCAACCCATCCTCCCACCCACTACCGCTCGGAACTTCTGCGGTCCTTTCCGGCACCGGCTCAGGTGGCGCGGACGAGCGAACAGAATGCGGCCATGAACGCCGAATTCGCCCCTCTCAACAAGGCCATGGGACTGGAGCTTGTCCGCCAGGTCCTGCCGGACTTATAGTGAGTGCTTGCCCATGAACGCCCCATTGCGCAAATCCTCCCCATACATCTTCTACGGCCAGACGACTTCGCTCTGCGAAACCTGCCATGCGCTGGTGCCGGCAAAGATCATCATCGAGGGGCAGAACGTCTACTACCAGAAGCGCTGCCGCAGCCATGGCGTGCAGAAAACACTGGTGTCGTCCGATGCGGACTATTTCAAACTGTGCCGGGACTATCTCAAACCTGGCGACAGGCCTCTGGGAACCCAGACCCGGACCGACTACGGCTGCCCCTACGACTGCGGCCTGTGTCCGGACCACGAGCAGCACTCGTGCCTGGCGCTGATCGATGTGAACGAGCATTGCAATCTGAGCTGTCCGGTGTGCTTCGCCGACTCCGGTCCCAAGCGCCCGCTGCACCGGCCGCTGGAAGAGATCGGCCGCATGATGGACACGCTGGTGGAGAGCGAGGGCGAACCTGACCTGCTGCAGCTTTCCGGCGGCGAGCCGACGCTGCACCCGGAGTTCTTCGAGATCCTCCGCATGGCCAAGGACCGGCCGATCCGGCATGTGATGATCAACACCAATGGCCTCAGGCTTGCGCAGGAGCCGGACTTCGCTGCGGCCCTCGCCGAATACAAACCGGGGATCGAGATCTACTTGCAGTTCGATTCCCTGCGCGCGCCTGCCTTGAAGGCCCTGCGCGGCGCGGACCTACGGCGCATCCGCCGCCAGGCGCTGGAGAATCTCGAACGGTACAACATCTCCACCACGCTGGTGGCCACGGTGAAGCGCGGACTCAACGATGACGAGGCCGCAGACATCATCGAGCACGCCCTCAAATGGCAATGCGTGCGGGGGGTCACGTTCCAACCGATCCAGGATGCCGGCCGCAATGACGGCTTCGATGCCCGTCGCGACCGGGTGCTGCTGTCGGATATCAGGCGTTCGATCATCGGGGCCGGCGGACCGTTCCAGGCCGGCGACATCATTCCCCTGCCCTGCAATCCGGAAAGCATCGCAGTGGGCTATGCCCTGAGGAACGGCTCTCAGATTGCGCCAATAACCTCCTATATTCCGCAGGACGTGATCGTCGCGGAGACGCCGAACGCCATTACCTTCGAGAAATACCCCGCCCTTCAGGAGAAGATCTTCGAGTTCTTCTCCCTGTCCACCACACCGGCAACGACACCTGAGCGGCTCGAGGCCCTGCTCTGCTGTCTGCCGGAAGTGCCCGCCCTCGGCGATCTGTCGTATGACAACATTTTCCGGGTCGCTATCGTTGAGTTCCTCGACGCCTACAATTTCTGCACGGCCCGGGTGAAACGCTCCTGCATCCATTTCGTCACGCCGGACGGGCTGATCATCCCGTTCGACACCTACAACCTGTTCTACCGGGACGGGCGGATACACGAGATCCGCAAGGGTCTCGGAGCAGCGGCATGTTGAATGTCGCCCGTTGGTTCTGCGGGGGTGCAGGGGTGGTGCTCGCGGCATTGACCCTCGGTGTGTCCGTACTGGCGGTCATGTCTGTGGGGTTCGGACCGTTCTTTTTCCGGCTCATCGTCCCGTTCGGTCTTCTGCCGGCCCTGTTCGGGGGTTTTGCCGCATGGTTTGCCTGGCAAACGAACCCCGCAATGAGCGAGCCGAAAGACAGGCAGAACCGGACAATCCGCCTGATGGCCCTGGGGCTGGTGGCACTGATGATGTTCGCATTCTTTGCGGCAAACCTCATGCTCAAGCCTCAACTTGAGGGAGACGGCTGATGAGCGATCCCGAACGGACCGGGGAAAAACCGAAGCTTTCCGTTGTCCGGTGGACCTTCGCCGTCATCGGCAGCCTGATCATGCTCTTCTGCGGCGGTTGCTCTCTGGTGTTTCTGGCCGATCTTGCGAGCCGCGGAAGATGGGCTGACAACTATGTCAGCGTGGACATGGTCCTGTTCATCGGCGGCATCCCCTTCCTCTTCGGCGTGCTGATCTGGTGGCTGGCCGTAAAGGTCGGACGATGAACGACGCCACGCCTAAGCCCAAGCTGACGGTAACCCGCTGGGTCTTCGCCGTAACCGGCATTCTGATCATGCTCTTCACCGGCGGCTGCACGGCCTATGCGGTACTCATGCTGACAGGCGATGAGCTTGGCGAAAGTCTCGTCTCGTCCATCGGCTATGTTCTGCCCTATGGCCTTATCCCTTTCCTCGCCGGATTGCTCATCTGGTGGCTGGCCGTAAAGTCCGGGCGATGACCGAAGACGCAGCAAAGCCAAGGCTCACGGTGATCCGCTGGATCTTCGCGATCCTTGGCGCGCTCACCATGATCTTCAGCGGCGGCTGCACGCTGTACTTCTCGCTCATCCTGTTCGCCTATGCGGGGCAAGGCGACAATTCCGAAGTCCTTGGACTCATGGCCCTGTTCGGTGGCCTGCCGTTCTTCATCGGATTACTCACTTGGTGGCTGGCAGTGAAGGTGAACCGATGACGGAACGCTCAAGCCAGAAAAAGCCCATGGGGGTTGTCCGCTGGATCTTTGCCGTCTTCGGCGCGTTGATCATGCTCTTCGCGGGCGGCTGCTCGATCATATTGGCGGGGTCCGTGCTCTACTTCGTGTTGACCGAAGGTTTCAGCAAGAATCGCCCGGGCATCGAGCTCGTTTTGCCCGTCCTTGGTTTGGTGCCGTTTGGTGTGGGTTTTTTGATCTGGTGGTTGGCGGCGAGGGCGGATCGTTGAGCGAGAGTACTGACCGGCCCAAGCTCACGCCAATCCGTTGGACTTTCGCGATTATGGGCGACGGCACCGAGCACTTGCCTGGTATCCGGAACCTGGTCCTGCTCTTCAGGGGCATGCCATTCCTGTTGGGGCTTCTCACCTGGTGGCTGGAGGTGAAGAAAGGCCGCGTATGAACGAGCCAAGCCAGATTTTCCGGCGGGATGAGTCCCGGCGCAAGGGCCTCAAGGTCAGTGGCGAAGCCAGAAGCGTGTTGGCCGGAATCGCCGGGCTGGTCTTGATGATCTTTGGTGGCGCGAGCGTGTCGCTGGGTGTGCTTGTCCTCGTCCTGATCGGCGGATGGTCGGGGTTTGAGGAAGGCATCGCCGGCATGATCGCCCTTTCGATTACCGTCCCGGGATTTCTGATGCTCCTCACCGGGTTTCTCGTGCGGCGATTTGCGGCCCGGCGCAGACGGGAGCGGTCTGAGGACGGAACGTGAGCCAAGGTGCGCCTCAGCCTGCGAAGCCCGGCATGACGGTGGTCCGGTGGATCTTTGCGATCTTCGGCATACTGATCATGGTCTTCGCCGGCGGTTGCTCCATCCTTTACTCCGGCTTTCTGCTGTTCGTGTCGCTTGCAGGCGATGGTGGGCGGCACGCCATCGGTGCGTTCGTGCTCACCCTGATCTTCGGCGGCATCCCGTTCCTGGCAGGCTTCCTCATATGGCTGTTCGCGACAAAGGGCCGGCGGTAGCGCGTCTCGGCCACTCTTGCGCGCACTTGATTTTGAGCGACGGCGGCATACGTGTTGCTCCGGAGACAGTTGAAAGACCATGTCCGGTTTGCGCACAAGGCACAGCACCAAACCAGCGGCACGTTCGTTGGTGGTTCGGCCGTCAGTCACACCCGGAGGGACCGCAAACCTCCCATGAGCGTTCCCACCTATCTGTTCGATGGCCATTGTGTCCTGTGCTCGCGCGGCGTGCAGTATGCGCTGAAGTACGAAACCCGACCGGATGTTCGGTTCGTCGCCATTCAGTCGAAGGAAGGGCGCAGGCTGGCGTTGGCCAACAACGTGGATCCGGACGAACCACATACCGCGCTCTATATCGACGGGACCGGACGGGCGCACGAGAAGTCGGACGCCGTGATCGCGCTGACGAGAACGGTCGGCGGACCGGGACGCATGCTCCTGGCCGCGAAAGTCCTGCCCCGCCGGTTCCGCGATTTCATCTACGACAAGGTCGCAGCGAGCCGTTACTCGATCTTCGGCAAGACGGATACGTGCTATCTGCCTCCGCCGGACATGCGCTCCCGGTTCACCCTGCCGGGCGATTAGGGCACAACGTCATTCGCTGATTGCGGCCCGCACCGCCATCAGCTAAAAGCGCGCCAACTCATCCAATGCATTCTCAGCGGAGTTTCAGGCGGGCCATGGCGCGGCAATTCATCTATCATATGCACCAGCTGTCCAAATCCTATTCGGGCGGCAAGAAGGTGCTGGACGGCATCAATCTCTCCTTCTACCCCGATGCCAAGATCGGCGTGCTGGGCCCCAACGGCGCCGGTAAATCGACCCTCATGCGCATCATGGCCGGCATGGACAAAGAGTTTCAGGGCGAGGCCTGGCTGGCCGAAGGCGCGACCGTCGGATACCTTTCCCAGGAGCCGGAGCTCGATCCCGACAAGGACGTCATGGGCAACGTCATGGAAGGGGTGGCCGCCAAGCAGGCCATCCTCGACCGCTACAACGAAATCATGATGAACTATTCCGACGAAACGGCAGACGAAGGGGCACGGCTGCAGGACGAGATCGACGCCCAGAACCTGTGGGATCTGGAAAGCCAGGTGGAACAGGCCATGGATGCCCTGCGCTGTCCGCCCGGCGATGCGGATGTCAGCAAGCTCTCAGGCGGTGAACGCCGGCGTGTTGCCCTCACCCGGCTGCTCTTGTCAAAGCCGGACCTGATCCTGCTCGATGAACCGACCAACCATCTGGATGCGGAATCGGTCAACTGGCTGGAACATCATTTGCGCGAATATCCCGGCGCGATCCTCATCGTCACCCACGACCGCTACTTCCTGGACAACGTCACCGGCTGGATCCTCGAACTCGACCGCGGCCGGGGCATTCCCTATGAGGGCAACTATTCCGCCTACCTTGAACAGAAGTCCAAACGCTTCGCCCAGGAGCAACGCGAGGATGCGGCGCGCCAGAAGGTGATCGAGCGGGAACGCGAATGGATGGCCTCCAGCCCCCGCGCCCGCCAGGCCAAGAGCCAGGCCCGCGTGAAGGCTTATGACGAACTGGTCAAGGCCAACGAGAACCGGCTGAAGTCGAGCCAGGCCCAGATCGTCATTCCGCCGGGCGAACGGCTGGGCGATCTGGTGATCGAGGTTGAAGACCTGAAGAAGGGCTTCGGCGACAAACTGCTGATCGACGATCTGTCCTTCCGTCTGCCGCCGGGCGGCATTGTCGGCATCATCGGTGCAAACGGCGCCGGTAAGACCACCCTGTTCCGCATGATCACCGGCCAGGAAGAGCCCGATGCAGGCTCCATCCGCATGGGAGACACGGTCGATCTCGGCTACGTGGACCAGAGCCGCGATGCGCTGGATGCGAACAAGAGCGTCTGGGAGGAGATCTCCGGCGGCAACGACATCATCTATCTCGGCAAGCGCGAGGTGAATTCCCGCGCCTATACCTCCGCCTTCAACTTCAAGGGCGGCGACCAGCAGCAGAAGGTGGGCTCGCTGTCAGGCGGCCAGCGCAACCGGGTGCATCTGGCCAAGATGCTCAAATCCGGCTCCAACGTGCTGCTGCTTGACGAGCCGACCAACGATCTGGACACCGAGACCCTCGCCGCGCTTGAAGAGGCACTGGAGGAATTTGCCGGCTGCGCCGTGGTCATTAGCCACGACCGCATGTTCCTTGACCGCCTCGCCACCCACATTCTGGCTTTCGAGGGCAACAGCCACGTGGAGTGGTTCGAAGGCAACTTCGAGGCCTACGAGGAAGACAAGAAAAGGCGCCTGGGCGAAGACTCGGTCATGCCGAAGCGGATCAAGTACAAGCAGTTCTCGCGGTAATCTGAGCGCCCGCTGGTGAGCTTGTGATGAGGCGCAGCAAACGTCGAAAAGTGCCGCCCTCGGGCTTGACCCGAGGGCCCATGGCCACAGTCTCAGTGGGAAACTGCCATCCTCCTAATCCGGTGAAATAGAGCGAGAAAAATCAGCATCGCCGCCGCTGCCCTGGGTCCTCGGGTCAAGCCCGAGGACGACATGAGTTGGTAGATACCGGATTACGTCATCAGCTCCTTTGCGGGCGCGATGTGGCTTGCGCAAAAGGCATCGCCTACCGGAAAGCACCTTTGAGGTAGAGCTTCGGCATCAGCCAGAGCGAGGCGAGGATGGGGTGGCGGCGCTGCCAGCCGGACAGTTCTATGGCAACGCCGGAATGGCGCTCGAGCTTCCAGGCGAGGTAATCGGCGCCGCCGCGGAACGTGAACGCGGCCTTGGCAAGCCTGAGTACCGACAGCAGTTTGCCCCGAAGGCGCCGGCGTTTCCAGGCACTGACACCGCGCGCCCAGTCCGCGTCGCTGACCCTGGACAGAGCCTTCCCCATGTCGTTTCCGAGCACGGCTTCGGCGGTCCCCCGGTACCAGTCCGGATCGGCCGCCATGATGGCGCCTGCCCTGGCCCCGCTCTCGGACCGGAGCTCAGTGCCGTAGGTGGCCTGCAGCCCGGTCAGCCAGACATCGTCCAGCCGCGCCTTGCCGTCGCACAGCAGAAGGCTTTGCTGCAGCATGGTGACAACAGCGGTCCTGACGGCTCCGAAGACCCGCTCGCGGGCATCCTCCCGGCAGGAGAGCAACGCGCAGGGCTGGGCGAACCTTGCCCAGAAATACGGGTTCTCCGTCCGCCGCGACACGCGGGCCTCGAACTGCCGGAGCGGCAGAACGGCGAACTTTGCGCGCAGCCTCGTGCCTTCGTGGTCGCATTCGGCGTAGTAGACATTAGGGGCCGCGATCCTGCAGCCGAGCCGCGCAAAACGGCTGGTGCTGACCGGCATCCCGTCCGCCATCAGCACGTAGAAATCCGCCAGGCCATCGGCCGGCGAAACATCCCGCAGGCACGAGCCGTACCCAAGCACCGCCGCCACCCCGGTATCCGGATCCACCCCCGCGGTCTCAGCGGCCTGGGCCCGGACCCGGCCGGCAATGGCCTCAAGCTGCCGGGACAGGGGCCGCTCCCAACGCGCTGTAATGAGCGCATCGAGCCGTTCAGAATCAGCTGGTGCCTTTGTCAGAGCCATTATGGCGCCTGAAGATAGGTGAACTCTGTCCCCAGCTCCAGTCGCAGGGGCTCATCATCGGGAGCCTCGAAGAACTCGCCGTCTATGACCCACTTGCCGGCGCCACTGACCTCCACATATTCGGCCGATGCGCTCCTGCAGCTTTCCGGCAGGTTCCGGTTTGGAAATCCCCACATCAAAGGCCCGATGTAGCGCAGCACTGCGGGCGGCGGATAAGCAACGCTTAGCACCTTCATCTCGCTGGTTTCGGACCCCCAGTAAGGCCGGGCACGGAGCACCAGCCTTTCCAGGGTCGAAACGAAGAAGGCAACATGCTCACCTTCCAGCAACTCCGCTCCGTCCACTTCCGCCCTCATCTGATGCGGGCGCACGATCGAGCTTTTGCCGCCGGAGAAGAGATAGTTGGTGACGAACGTAATGAGAGTCGCCAGTGGCGCCAGCCCACCGCGGATATTGTTCTTGTTCATGGCGTTCTGGGTAAACTCAACCGCATTGCGCAGCGCACCGGTGCCCACAAACATCCCGTGCCTGGTCCTGCCATCGGCTGGATTGACCACGCGGACCGTATGACGCTTCGTGCGCTTCGCTTGCGAAAGATCGCCTGCGAATGCCGCGATCTCATCAGGGTTGCGCAAGCCCAGGCCCAGGGTCATCGCATCCATATTGGTCGTGCCGTGGGGAATGAGGGCCAGCGCCGGGTTCTCGTCGAAGATGTCCTCTTCGGCCAGAACGGACTGCACAGCCTGCACCGTGCCATCACCGCTGGAGATGAAAAGTGCGGTCACGCCCTGGCGCGCAAACTCCCGGAGGATGTCCGTCAGCTTACTGAAATCCTCCAGCATGACGACATTTTGCTGGCCGGCCGCGGCCAGAACCTTTGCCAGTCTTTTCCCCTTCTTACCGCCTCCGCTTGAATAGGGGTTGATGAGGAAGGCGGCGGACATCAGGACGGGCCGGCCGATACCGGCTTGGCCATCCACGAGGTAAGCTTGCCCGTTCGCGCCCGCACGATCAGGGCATGGGCGAGCTGGATGCCGTGCAAGACCAGACAGATCACCGTCCACCAGGCGACCAGCTCCAGCGCCAGGTCGGGCCGGCCGGTCAGCACGGTGATCACCGTCATGATCAGGAGGTTCGGATTGCGCCGTGCGGTGATGAGACGGAAGAAGGTGTCGACGGGCCGCCAGATATGGATCTCAAGGCCCAGAAGGGCGATGGCGATCCCCTCCATGATCCGCTGCAGGATGTAACCGCCGATAATGGCGCCAAGCACGATCGCCAGCACATCCGGCGTCCAGGCCAGATTGACGATGGCAAGCCCGAGCGCCCAGGCGACGTACCAGAAGGGCGGATGCACAAGATCAATACCGTGATCGAAGATGTCGCCCCATTTCGACGAAGTCAGTGTCGTGCGGGCAAGCTTGCCGTCCACCGTGTCGAGAAAGGTCATCATCCAGGCGGAAATCAGGCCTGCAATATAGGCGCCTTCCCAGAACAGCCAGAAGGCCAGCACCACGCAGACGGCGCTGAGGGCGGTGACCTGGTTCGGCGTCACGAAGGTCGGGGCCAGCCAGCGTGTCACATAGAACGCGGGCCGCGGCCAGACATATTTGGTGACGAGATCAGTGGCACCCTTGTAGGTGCCCATGAAGATCCGCCACTCCACTTCATCCTTGTTCGACGCAGAAACGGCGCGGGCATAAGGAACCTCACGCTTACGCAGCTTGTCCCAGAACACCGCGTTGAGATCGGCCGGGCGGCGCACGAAGAGGTCCAGCTTGTCGTCCAGCGCCACCCCTTCTTCCATCGCCTTGAGGCCGGCGGCAGCTCCGGCGCCGCGGGCATGGACGGCAATCGGGCAGTCATCCCCGGTCATATCGCTGAGCAGGACAAAGTCCGGCCGCTTCACGATTGCCGGGATCAGCGGCGGGTCGATCACACAATCCTCGCGGACCAGGATCACCGGACCGTTGTGACCGGCAACCTCCTCCGGAGAGATGGCGTCGGTGACGCCTTCGCGGGCAAACTGCTTTTCCAGCCGCTGTCTGAGCGTCATGCCCCATAGTTCAGTCGCACCACCTTCGCGCGCCAGGAAACACAGTACCGGATCGGCGCGAAACGGCGCATCTGCAGGCTTGGAAGACTCTTTCTTCTGCGACTTGCGTTTTGCAGGCTTTTTGGTCACGCGCGTTCGCCGGTTATGTTCAGAGGGTCAATTGCTGGAGAGGCCCGGAGAATTAAAGGCTTTCCTGGCTGATTGCAATCGCTGTCGCAGCGCCCGCGAACACCATGAGCGGCATCCAGGCCGCCATCCAGGGCGGCACCAGGCCGAGTTCGCCCATGGTCATCGAGATACCCTCGAAAATGAAGAAGGCAAAGCCCAGGCCGACCCCGATCGCAAACATCTGCCCAAGCCCGCCGCCTCGACGGAATCGCACCGAGAGCGGCACCGAAATCAGCACCATGAGAAAGGCGACAAAGAAAAGAGTGAAGCGTTTCTGCTGCCAGGTCTCATAGACATAGCCCGGCCGGATGCCGAAGCCGGCATTGTCGATGAAGTACTGCAGGTCTCCGCTGGTCATTTCCTCAGGATCTCCAGAGCGGGTGCCGGCAGCGGCCGGGCGCAGCAGTCCGGAATAGATCATGCGGTTGACACGGCTCGGCGCCAGATTCTCGCGGTAGTAGATCACCACGTCGCTCAGCTCCCAGCGGCCTTCCACCTGTTCGGCGGACTTGGCGATGATCTGCTCGGTGAGAATGCCTGCCGCATCGCGCCGGAATATGGTGACATTGGTCAGCGATGTCGCTTGTGGATTTGCCTTGACCGCACGCAGGATGTCATTGCCGGAGCGCAGCCAGATCGGATCCTCCTCGCCCACATTGAGCTTCTTGCCGGAATAGTCGCCAATCCCCCATTTATGCAGGGTGGGGGCGGCGCCCGGGACCGCCTGATCATCGATCAGGAAATGAAAGGCGCCGATGGCCATTGCGATCGGTCCGATGATGAGGATCAGCCGGAACTGGGAAATGCCGGTGTTCCAGATGGAGACGAGTTCAGATCGGTGGCTGAGTTCGGTCAGCACCAGAAGCATGGCAAGCAGTGCGGCGATCCCGATGAAGCTGGAGGCAACGCCCGGCAGACGCAACAGGGCATACTTGAAGACCGAGCTGAGTTCGTCATTGTGCAGCGCCAGAACTTCCGGTGCGTAGGTGACGACGTCGAGGGTCAGCACGAAGATGGACACACCTGCCAGGACCATGACGAAGCGTGCGGCCAGCATCCGGGTCAGCATCATGCTCAGGGTCCAGGTCATGCGCGGGACACCCTCCGCACGACCTCCGACTTCATGCGCTCCACATGCTCGACAATCCATTCAAGGGCCGGTTCCAGCCGGGCCGGCCGGAGCGTGAAGCAGGTGTTGTAAAACTGCCAGACCGAGAAACAGAAGAGCGCGACGAACGGTATCCAGATGGCGATCCAGGGCGACGCCTTGCCGAGCTGCACGGTCAGGGCGCCCTGTTCCAGAAGCTCGTGATAAATCACCAGGATGATCACCGCGAGCGCGAACCGGTAACCGCGATGGCCTCGTCGTCGGCCAATGGAAAAGGGTATCGCCAGAATGGGCAACAGCATGATGCTCAGCACCACCACGATGCGCTTGTGCAGTTCTGCCTGCATCTTTTCCGGCGTGCTGTCCTTGGGCGGCGTATCGAGATTGGCCGCCAGTTCCGGCAGCGTCATCTCTCGTTGATCATTACCCCTCACACGGAACTTGGTGGACAGTTTCCGGCCGATCGGCGTGTCGACATTGCTGAACTCGCCGACCCGGTGCGGCGGCAGGGATCGCACGACCTCCGGCGCCAGAACCTTCCCGTCAATGCGCAGCCTGTGGCCTTCGCGCAGACGCAGGATCGGCCGCGGATCGCCCTCTTTCTGCACCAGTGCGCCGCCCGTTGAGGTCAGGGTCAGACTGCCTCCGGTCTTGCGGTCTTCAAACAGGAAGATCCGCTCGAAACGGTTGCTGCGGCGGGACAACTTGTCGAGGATGAAGGTCCGCTTGCCCGCCTGCATGAAGACTCCTGCCTCGGCAAGGAAGAAGATCTCCACATTCTGCACGGAATGAACGATCGCCCGGAAGGCGTAACGGGCCTGAGGCTGTACCCAGCCGACGATGAACAAAGCCAGGATCGAAAACATCATCGCCAGCATCATGACCGGCCGGGCAAGCTGGTGGAGGCCGACGCCGGTCGCCATGAAGGCGTCGAGTTCGCTGTTTTTCGACAACGCACTGAAGCCGAACAACAGGCCGAGGAAGAGCGCGGCCGGCAGCGCAAGGCCGAGATAGTGCGGGACCAGATAGGCCAGCATCTCGAACACAATGCCGAAGGAATTCTTCTTTCCGAGTGTAATGTCGAGCAGACGGACAAGGCGGTCAGCCAGCAGCACCATCAACCCTATGGCGATGGCCGAGACCAGCGGCTGCGCGATCGTGCGCAGAACGTATATGCTGTTGATCCGGACCACCAGGCAGCCCCCTAGTCCACCCAGAGCGCCTGTAGTGCGGCGATCAGTTTGGAGCGGAGGGCCTCGTCCGTCTGCACAGCCGCCGAAAGATCCGGCACGGCAGGCCAGCCTGGATCAGGGAATTCAAGATTATCGAACCGCTGAGTTTCGGCGTACCGCGGCAGGACGTGAAAGTGGACGTCCGGGTCCACCATCATCAGCATGAGGTAGTTGATCTTCTGGTAAGGCCGAAACGCGGTAAGCGCCGTTTCGATCTGCCGGGTCGCCGTTCCGAGCTCCGAGAAAGCCGCAGGGCTTATGTCCGAAAAGGCCTGGGCATCCTCCTTGCAGACCAGGACCAACGCCCCGAGCGTGGCCTGGGCCGGCCGCAACAGCACACACCAATGCTCCAGCTCCCGCACAAGCGTTGCGGGATAGCCGAACTTTTCCATCGTCTGGTTGACCACAGCTTCAGCCCTCGCCCCAATCGATTGCCGTTCAGTCGAAACTCAGATCAAAGCTCCGCTTGTCGGCAAACTTTCCCTCCGATGCCACGTAGCCCCGAATTGTGGCCTTACAGTGCCACTTACCGCCTTCCCTGCTAATTTCATAGAGGTTCCAGCCGGCAGCGGGTTTGTGACCGGTCGCTTTCGCGGAAGCCGACGGGACACCGAACACATGCGCGGTTCCCGTGGCGGTCTTCAGGGGCTCGTGCATGTTCTGGTGATTGTGACCGTGCAGGACCAGCTCGGCGCCATGCTGCTGCAGAACCCCGGTCATCTCCGCGGCGTCTCTCAGCGCCTTCCTTGCCGTGTTCTGGCCCGGCAAGGGCGGATGGTGGACGAGGACGCACCGGAAATAGCCCTGTTCGCGCAGCCGGGGCAGAGCTGCTGCCAGAGCCTCGAGCTGGGACTTGCCAAGTTCACCGGCGGCCACGAACCAGGGCGTTGGAACAGAGGAGGAAAGGGCAATGAAGGCTATGTTTCGGCGGATCCGGACGAACGGAAAGTCAGCTTCCTCCTCCAGTCCGGGCACGGCGTAATCGCCCTGCATGTTGGCTGCCCACTGGCCCGTCCCCACCGTCTCATCAACTTCGATGTAGGCGTCATGGTTGCCGGGAATGACCGTGACCCGATCCGAGGGGCCAAGCTGCATCAGCCATTTGCGTGCTGCGATGAACTCTTGCGGAAGTCCGATGTTGGTCAGATCCCCGGTCACCGCGATGTGGTCCGGATCATATGAGCCCATATCCTCCACCAGCCGGGCAAGAATTTCAGGCCGGTGGATACGCTTGCGGTTGCGGTGCCAGGACTGGTGCCCGAGGATCCGCTTGTTCAGCAGTTCCGTGAGTT
This sequence comes from Pseudomonadota bacterium, assembly GCA_039030315.1. Taxonomy (GTDB): domain Bacteria; phylum Pseudomonadota; class Alphaproteobacteria; order Rhizobiales; family CAJQND01; genus JAAEUE01. The sequence continues at coordinate 5,704 of JBCCEL010000058.1, read as the reverse complement.
TGGCGCTGCCCAGCGGCAAGTGCGGATCGGAAATGTGAGCCAGCTTGGCCATGCAGCAGTCATCCAGTTAGCCACCCCGCGCGGTCCACGCGTTGACAGGGCGCAAGGCCGGTGCCATTGAGAGCCGCGCCGCCTCGGGCCGCCCGACTAGTCCATCCGTTTTGGGGTATTTGCAAGTGAAAGTCATCATCCTTGGTGCAGGCCAGGGCAAGCGCCTGCTGCCGCTAACGGAAATGGTGCCGAAGGCGCTTCTCGACATTGGCGGGCGCAGCCTGGTCGGACGGCAGGTCGATGCGTTCGTCGCCTGCGGCGTACGCGAATTCGTGGTCGTCACGGGCTATGGCGACGAACTCATGGAAAAGGCTCTGGCGGAACTCGCTTCGGATTTGGGAGTGGAAATCCGCACCGTCTACAACCCGTTCTACCGGGTCTCGGACAACCTGGCGAGCTGCTGGATGGCGCGCCATGAGATGACCGGCGACTTCATCCAGGTCAACGGCGACAACATCTTCAGGGCGGATCTTGTGGACCACTTCCTCAAGGCCCCCGATGCCGAGGTGACGGTCGCCATCAACCACAAGAACGAATACGACGCGGACGACATGAAGGTGATGATGGATGGCCAGCGCGTCACCGAGATCGGCAAGGCCCTGCCGCTTGAAGCTGTCGATGCTGAAGCCATCGGCTTCTATCTCTTCCGCGGCGACGGCGGTGCGAAATATGCCGAGGTCCTCGACCGCATGGTGCGGGAACCACAAGGCCTGAAACAGTGGTTCGTCACGGCGGTTGCCGGCCTCAGCAAGATGATCGACGTCAACGCCCGCTCATTCGACAATTACGAGTGGTGCGAGGTCGACTTTCCGGCCGATCTCCAGCACGCCCGTCACGTAGTCGCCGGCTGGGAGCGAAGCTAGAGCTTTCACCCCCATTACCGGGATGCGGGCAAACCAAACGTCATGCATGCGCATGAGCTTGTGAGAAAACACAGCAAACCCCCAAATTGCCGCCCTCGGGCTTGACCCGAGGGTCCAGAGCAACAGCCTCCTTCGACAGCTTATCTCTCTTAGCAGGCTGAAGCATGCAGAGAAAAAAACAACTTTCCCACCGCGGCCCTGGGTCCTCGGGTCAAGCCCGAGGACGACAAAAAAGCAATTCCGAGCTCCGTCGCGGGGAGTGAACAGTGATCAAGTCAGCTCAGAACCGCGCCAGCCTAAAGCCTTCGCGCCAGCTCTGTGATGACCTCGAAGGCGAGATCCACGTCTTCCTGCGACGTGTAGGTCTGGCCGACTTGGAAACGGATGACGTAGCGGCCGAGCGCCTGGGTCTGGGTGATGTAGATGCGGCCGTCATCGTTGATGGCGTCCACCAGGCAGGCGTTGAGGCCGTCAAGGTCGCCGGCGGCGTCCGGGTGATAGCGGAAGCTGAAGAGCGAGAGGATGGGTTCGGTCACGATCTCAAAGTCGGGCTCGGCCCCGAGGCGACGCGCCAGCCCTTCAGCCATCTCGACATGTCCCCTGATCTTGGTCTGCAGCTCGCTCACCCCGTAGCTGCGGATTACGAACCACAGCTTCAGCGCCCGGAACCTGCGGCCGAGAGGCACGCTCCATTCCGAGTAGTTGATGATGCCGTCCCGGCCTTGCGTTTCCAGATAGGATGGCCTGATCCCGAGGGTTTTCACCAACGGTTCCGGATCACGGACAAAGTGGGCGGTGCAGTCAAAGTTCGTGAACATCCACTTGTGGGGATTGAAGACGAAGGAATCCGCCCGCTCCGCCCCGGCCATCAAGTACCGGTACTCCGGGCAGATCATTGCCGTGCCTGCCCAGGCCGCATCGACGTGAACATAAAGGCCGTGTTTCTCCGCCACATCAATCGCTGCATTGATGTCATCGGACGAGCCCGTACCCGTGGCACCGATACAGACGACGAGCCCTGCCGGGAGATGGCCGGCGGCGCGGTCCGCCTCGATGGCCTGCTCGAGCGCATCTGCTTCCAGTGCTCTGAGCGGCCCCTTGACCGGGACCTTCACCAGATTGTCCTGGCCGATGCCGGCAATCCAGCAGGCCTTGTCGATGGAGGAATGAACCTCGGTGGAGCAATAGATGCGGCAGGCCGGGTTGCCGGAAAGGCCCGACCGGTTGCCTGCCCAGTTCAGGGCTTTCTCGCGGGCGACGAGGATGGCGGCAAGCGTGGCGGTGGACGCAGAATCCTGGATGACCCCCTGGAAACCCTCCGGCAGACCGATCATCTGGCGGAGCCATCCGAGCATCACCGTCTCCAGCTCTGTTGCAGCAGGCGAGGTCTGCCAGAGCATGCACTGGGCTGCGAGCGTCGCCGTCAGCCACTCGGCAATGACCGAAGGCGGGCTGGCATTCGCCGGGAAATAGGCAAAGAAGCGCGGATGCTGCCAATGGGTGATCCCTGGCAGGATCATCTGCTCGAAATCGCTGAAGAGCTGTTCGAAAGGTTCCGCGTCATCAGGCGGCGAATCCGGGATCTGGCGGGCAATCTCTCCCGGTGCGGTCTGCGCACGCACCGGCCGTTCACGGACCGATTTCAGATATTCCGCGGACCAGCGCGCAAGCTCCGGGCCCCACTTCTCAAGATCATCGACCTGCATTTTGTCAGCTACCCCAGTACGGACTTGAGCTTCGACAGGAAGCGCTCAATCTCGGTTTCAGTATTGTAGTAATGCGGTGAGACTCGGACCACGATGGGCAGTCCGCGCGCTTCGGCATCCAGCCTCGTGCTTGCCGGAGAGGACGTTGAGACGTTGACCCCCGCCTCCGACATGGCCACCTTGATTGTGGCCGCATCGGCCTGATCGGCGGCAAATGTGACGATCGCGCATCTCTGCGATCCGATGTCCTTGACCTCTACACCGGGGATGGCGGAAAGCTCCGCCCGCAGGTCCGATGCAAGGCCGAACGCCCGCTCCTGGATGGCGTCCAGACCGATGTTGCTGGCATACTCCGCTGCGACGCCCAGTCCGAGGCGCAAGGCATAGGAATTCTCCCAGGTCTCAAAGCGCCGGGCGTCGGCGCGAAGGGTGTAGGCGTCCGCCGCCGTCCATTCCGCGCCGAAATGATCGATCATCGGCGGCTCGATCGTGTCCAGCCACTTCTCCCTGACATAGAGGAAGCCCGTTCCGCGCGGGCCGCGCAGGAACTTCCGGCCGGTGGCACTCAGGAAATCGCACCCGAGTTCGTCCACGTCGACCGGCATCTGCCCAACCGTCTGACATGCATCGAGGAGGTAGGGAATGCCGCGCCGATTGGCGATCGCTCCGATCTCGGCTGCCGGATTGACCAGCCCACCATTGGTGGGGATGTGAGTGATGGCGATCAGCCTGACCCTGTCGTCGATCATGTCCTGCAGCGCTACCGGGTCGGTTGCTCCGTCCGGCCCATCCGGAATGACCTCGATGACACAGCCTGTCCTTTCAGCCTGCTGCAGAAAGGCGACATAGTTGGCCGCGTACTCAGCCCGTGCGGTCAGGATGCGGTCGCCAGGCCCGAGTTTCTGGGCGTAAAAGGCCAGCTGCCAGGCCACCGTCGCGTTCTCAAGCAACGCAATCTCACGCGGTTGCGCCCCAATAAGCGCGGCCACCTGTGCATAGACATCGGCGCACCTCGCCTCTTCCCGTGCAGCGGCCTCATAGCCGCCAATGTCCGCCTCCAGGCGGACATGTGCGCAAACCGCATCAATGACCGGCTGGGGCATCAGACCGGCGCCGGCATTGTTCAGGTGGACGCAGTTTGCAACGCCCCGCGTTTCGGCGCGCAACCGCTCAACTTCGGTGGTGGTGAGGGTCATTCTGATGCGGCGCGCCGGTCCAGACGATGGATGTCGGCAGTCCGGGTTGCCAGCCAGAGGGAAACCGTCAGGCCGCCAGCGGTCTCCGGATCCGGCAGCAGGGCCTCGTGCCAGTCAAGGGAAAGACCGGCCGCGGCTGTCCATCGCTCCATCTGCTCCTGCTTGATGCCGAGATAGCGGTGCTCCTGTTCTTCGCGCAGGAATTCCTGCTCATGCGGTGCAAAATCCACAATCAGCATCTGGCCTCCCGGTTTCAGGACACGCGCCGCTTCCGCCAAAGCGGCAGCAGGATCATCGAGAAAGTGCAGAACCTGATGAATGGTGATCAGATCGATCGTCCCGGTCTGGAGCGGCAGTTGATATAGATCACCGTGACGGACCTGGGCATGGCGCAGATCCGCCTTTTCCATGCGATCACGGGCAATCGCCAGCATCTCGTGGCTCGCGTCCACGCCCATGGCACGCTCAGCGAAGGGGGCGAACAGCTCAAGGACGCGGCCGGTGCCGGTGCCGACGTCAAGGAGATGTTCGCGATCTCTTTCACCAACGATGGCCAGCATGGCCTTCTCGACTTCCGCCTCGTAAACATGAAGCGACCTGATCTTGTCCCAATCCTCCGCATTTGCATCGAAGTAGCGGGCGGCCCGCGACGCCCGGTGCTGGCGGATCCTCGCCAGACGCTGGACATCATTACTCAGGACCTCGTCGCTGGACGGCACCATTCCGGCAATGAACCGGGCGAGCGACCCCGCTTCACCATCCTCGACCAATCTGAGAAACACCCAGGCCCCTTCCCGGTAACGCTCGATGATCCCGGCTTCCGCCATCAGTTTGACGTGCCGGCTGACCCGCGGCTGGCTTTGATTGAGTAACTGGGTCAGCTCCTTCACGGTGAGCTCGCCATGGGTCAGCAGAAACAGGATGCGCAGGCGCGTCCGCTCACCGACCGCTCTCAATCCTGCCAAAAGCTGTTCCATCGTGCCGACAGATCCGACGATTAACCTGCGTCTACTTAGACACGTGGTCGGGTGGTGTGGTCAATACGGCGTTGAACCTATGAAAACTTGCACGGCAAAGCCAAATCTTTGCCTTTCGTTAACCCAAGATCGGACACTTTTGCAGGCCATGACCCGAGGTGGCACTGGAAGGATTTGACAACCCTTTCAACTTATCTTCTCGGCATGGTGATCCCGGCGTAGCGGACAGCGGTATGTGTAGTTTCGATTTTCCAACAATGCGATTGAACAGCTCCACCGCTGGTCTCGCAAGAGTGGCCCTGTTGGGCGCCGCGCTGACCCTCGCCGCCGCCGCACCGGCTTTCGCGCAGGAAGAGCCGGCCGCGCCTGCTGCGGAAACGGCGGCAACCAGCGAGGATGATCTCCTGGATTCCCTCGAAGAGGATTATGCTTCCGAAGAGAGCACGGCAGCCAAGATCGCCGACCCGCACGAGCCGGCAAACCGCTTCGTTTTCGGTTTCAATCAGTTTCTGGATACGACGGTGCTGAAACCGGTGGCCTATACCTACCGCTGGGTCACGCCCGAGCCGATCCGCGTTGCCATCGGCAATGTGGTGAACAACACCTATGCCCCCATCACGATCGTCAACGCCGCGCTTCAGGGCGACCGCGACAAGGTCGGGGACACCACCGTGCGCTTCCTGCTGAACACGACGCTCGGCATGGGCGGACTGCTGGACGTGGCCACGCTCGCAGGCCTGCCGCAGCACTACGAGGACTTCGGTCAGACCATGGCCGCCTACGGTGTGCCGTCCGGCGACTATATCGTGGTGCCCGTTCTCGGCCCGGGAACGCCCCGTCATCTTGCCGGCCGAGCGGTGGACTATCTCACCAATCCCCTGACGTGGCTGTTGTGGGACACGAGTCTGCTT
>JBCCEL010000057.1:0-22563 GCA_039030315.1 Pseudomonadota bacterium | reverse complement strand
GCCGTCAGCCGGATCGGCATTGCCGGCTTCGCCATCCTCCTGCGCCAGGGCCAAGCCGGCACCTGCCAGCAGCCCGATCAGGGTGAGAATAACTTTGAGCGTTGCGGTCGTATAATTCTTCATCTTCACGCCCTTTCCTGTGTAAGTGGCTTGATCCTGTGTGTGGGCCCTGGCCTATTCAGCTCTCATGACCTGGCCGACGAGTTCTCCGCGCTTTGCCAACCTGGCAATGACGGCATCGAGCTCTCCGTCCGATCCGTCCGCGCTGTTCAGGCGGATTTCGAACAGACCGCCGGGAAGCGGGCCGCCGACGATGGAGAGTTCGGCATCTTCCAGCAAGACCCGGATCTGTTCTGCCGTCGCATCGGGCTTGAAACCGATCATCAGATCAACGCCTTCGCCTGCGCCGGAACCGGAAGCAGTTTCGAACGTTGATCCAGGTTGCTGGCCGGAAATCAGTGTTGTGAGGGCAACCGACTGCGCCACGACAAGAACCACGAGGGCAGCGGCGGCTAACTTCAGGGCCGGTGACCCCCAGGCGCCGAACAGACTTTGGAGCGCCTCCATGAAGCTTGCCCGGCGCGGGGCCTCCGGCTCTTCTGCATCGAGCCTGGCCATGAGCCGGTCGAGCCCGCCGGCCGCGGGCGCAGCGATCTGCTCGTTGAAGGTGATGACATTGTCCTGATCGTCCCGGATCGCGGCCAGCTGCAGGTCGAGGTCGTCATGGGAGGCGAGATAGGCGTCAACGCGAGCGCGCTCCGATGGCTCAAGCTTGCCCGTCACGTACCAAGGCAACAGCAGTTCAATTTCTTCGCGTTCGCTCATCCGTTCGATCCTTTGGCCTTCGCCGTCATGGCCAGCCGCGGTCAATGCCGCGGGCCTGCATGAGTTCCGAGAGACGTTTGCGGGCATGGAACATCCGGGTCTTCACCGTGTTTTCCGGCACCCCTGCGATCTCGCTGACCTCCTTCACGGATTTCTCGTGATAGTAGACCAGATCGATGACCTCGCGGTGCTGGGCGGACAGCTGCTCAAGGCAGAGCCTGATCAAGCCGGCCTTGTCCTGTTTGAGCGCGCTTTCCTCCGGGGTGTCACCATCGTCTTCCAGGCCTTCGGCATAGTCTTCGTCAAGCTCGGCATCGGACCGCTTGCGCAACACGCTGAGGGTCTTGAACCGGGCGATGGAGAAGATCCAGGTCGACGGGGCAGAACGCCCCTCGAAGTTTCCGGCCACGCGCCAGATTTCCATAAACGTCTCGTTCGTGAGCTCCTCTGCAATGGCCTCGTTTCTCGTCAGCGACGTGATGAAACGGTGCAACCTGACCTGATAGCGCCCATAGAGGGCCTGGATTGCCAGCCGGTCCCTGGCGGCAATCCGCTCTATCAGCGCGGCATCCTGTGCCGCGGCAGGTGACGCTGCCTGGTTCACCGTTTCCGTCCGTCTGCTGCTTTGTCGCCGCGAGGCGCCAAAAGGTTCAAAGCCGGCAGAAACTTTTTTTCCGCCGGCAGTGGCGCGGAAGATACCCGATGATCGCCAATCCGCAAATCACAGGTTGATGCAGCAGGTTTGAACCAAACGCCTACTCGCTGCGACTTCCTCTTCATCAGCTCCCCCGGGGAGCGCGCAACATCTGAAGAGGAATGAAGCAATGAAGAAGAAGACCCTGTTCGCCGCCGCGGCTCTGGCGGGGCTTTTCGCCGCCGCCCCTGCCGCGCAGGCAGATTCCAACATGCTGTTCGTGCTGGATGGTTCGGGCTCCATGTGGGGCAAGCTTGACGGCGTGCCCAAGATATCAACGGCCAAGAACGTGCTGGGCGGGTTGCTCGGCGATCTGCCGTCCGGCTCCTCGGCCGGCCTCATGGTCTACGGTCACCGGCAAAAATCTAGCTGCGAGGATGTGCAGCTTGTTGCGCCGATTGGCAGCGTCACGCCGCGGTCGGCCGGCCGGCTCATCTCAGCCGTCCAGCCGAGAGGCAAGACGCCGATCGCCTATTCGCTGCACCTGACCCGCCAGGCCTTCCAGCACCTGAGCCCTGATGAGCCGAAACACGTGGTGCTGATCTCCGATGGGATCGAAACCTGCAATGGCGACCCGTGTGCCGTGGCAGGCGCGCTCGCCAGGTCCGGGATCAACGTCAAGGTCCATGTGGTCGGCTTTGACATCTCCGAGGGGGACCGGCGCCAGCTGCAGTGCATTGCCGATGCCGGGAACGGGCGCTACTTCCCGGCGGACAGCACGGCGGGCTTCAAGCAGGCGGTTGCCGCGGCCGTGAAGGTGGCGGCAGCCCCTACCCCGCAGCCAGAACCGGAACCGGAGCCCGAACCTGAACCTGCGACCCTGTTCTTCGATGACTTCGATGGACGCGAGCTCGGCCCGCACTGGACGGTACAAAATCCGGATCCCGATGCCTTCACAATCGAAAACGGCCATCTGCTGGCCATCGCGTCGGGTCCGGGAACCATCGGAAACGGCGGCATAGCCAACATCTTCCGCCTGAACCAGCCCCTTCCCAAGGGCAACTGGGTCGCCACCGTCCAGTTCCGGATGCCGTATCATACGGGCCGCGAAACTCCGTTCTTCGGCATCTACGAGAACAAGGACAACCACACGCTCGGTTTTGCCAATGCCTGGAGCTACTACGAGAAGGTGCGCGGCGCGCGATTGTTCCTTTCGGCCCAGAAGGCAAGCAAAGGCAAGAACACCAACTTCAACAAGGTCGTCTGGGGCGGCGCCGGCGGCAAGGCGTTCAGTCTGGCCGACGCCCCCAACCCGTTCGTCCTCCGCATCACCAAGAAGGGCCGCAGCTACACCCCAGCCGTACGTCTGCAGACCGGCGGCGAAACCAGATGGGTGGAGGGTGAGAAGATGACCGCACTCCGGCAGAAGGGCCAGCTGGCGTTCGGCATCTACCAGGCCGAGAAAGTGGCAGGCGAAACACCGATGTACGTCGACAACGTGAAGATCGAGCGCCTGAAGTAACACTCCAGGACCGGCACCCTCGCGAAAGGCCGCCTCCTGTTCAGGGGGCGGCCTCTTCATCCCGGACCGCACTTCTCATGCTGATTCAAAGATTCTTTTTTCACGTTTCGAATGAACCACTTGCGGCCGAAACGCGACCAAGAAGCATAACCACTCAACTCTCTTTCTGGAGACCAAAAATGACCCTCAAGAAACTCTCTCAACACCTTCTCCTGGCCACGGCATTCTCACTTGGCGCCGCGCATGCTGCAAACGCCGCCTCCTTCGTCGATGAGTTCGACGGGGGTGAACTTGCCGGCCATTGGGAGGTTCTGAACGAAGACCAGGATTCCTACGTGGTTGAGGACGGAAACCTGCTGGCTCTGGCAACAGGAGGCGCCAGCCTCAGCAAGGGCACGGCCAGCAACATCTTCCGGCTGAAGACGCCTCTGCCGAAGGGCAACTGGGTGGCGACCATGAAGTTCCGCATGCCCTATCAGACCGGGCGCGAGGCGCCCTTCCTGGGCCTCTATGGCGACAAGGACAACTTCTTCGCTGCCTACGCCAACGCCTGGAGCTACTACGAGAAGGTCCGCGGCGCACGGCTGTTCTCAAATTCGACCAAGGAGATCAAGGGCAAGGCCATCTACTTCTCCAACGTGATCTGGGGCGGTGCCGGGGGCAAGGCGTTCACCGCGGATGATGCCCCCAATCCCTTCATTCTCAGGGTCACCAAAACAGGGCGCAACTATTCAGCCGCGGTCCAGATCAACGAAGGCGGTGAGCCGAGCTGGAAGGAATTCCAGTCCGTCACGCTGTTGCGCGAACCCGGCAGTCTCGCCTTCGGCATCCTGCAGCAGGAAAAGGTCGCCGGCGAAACCCCGATGTTCGTCGACTGGATCAGGATCGACCCTGCAAACTAGGTCCGCGCCGCAGGGCGGCTGGCTCCAGACCGGCCGGCCGCCCGCGGACCAAACGGCGCACCGGAAAACATTGTCCGGCGGGGCGTGATCCGGCTATCCCTTCTCCCCGTAAGCTCCAGCAGACCAACTGCTTGGGGTAGATATGTTCGAGGTCTCACTGGCGATGAACAGGGCGCCGAGCCCGGGAGCGGAGACGCCCACAAACTCCGATCTTGCCGATCTGCTGATGCGGGTCGCCGAGGTGCGGGACAAATCCGCGTTCACGGCGCTGTTTGAGCATTTCGGCCCGAGGATCAAGGGCTTCATGATGCGCAAGGGTACCGATGCGGAGCTCGCAGAGGATCTGGCGCAAGACACCATGATTACGGTCTGGCGCAAGGCGCACATGTACTCCCGCGATAAGGGCACGGTATCGACCTGGATCTTCACCATCGCCCGAAACCGCCGGATCGACTGGGCGCGGCGGAGCGGAAATGTCAAGTTTTCCGATATCGCCGACTACGACCAGGCGAGCGATGATCCCCAGTCGGACGAGACCGTCACGACCCAGCAGGAGGCGAAATACGTTGCCCAGGCCATCGAGGCCCTGCCTGACGACCAGAAGCAGGTGATCTCCATGGCCTTTATGGAAGATCTTACTCAGATGGAAATCTCAACCCGCCTCAACCTGCCTTTAGGGACCGTCAAGTCCCGCATGAGGCTGGCCTACCAGAAACTCACCCGTTCATTGGAGGGACTGCAATGAACGTCAAACACCACCTTGACGATGCCACCATCGTCAGCTTTGCCGCCGGCACGCTGCCAGCTCCGCTGTCACTCGTGGTCTCGGCTCACCTGAGCTTTTGCGACAGTTGCCGTGAGCGCGTTCGCAATGCTGAACTGATCGGCAGCGCTGTATTTCAGCAGTCTGAGCCCGTGGAGATGTCCCAGGGCGCGCTGAACAACGTGCTTGAGCGGCTCGATGCGGAGACCCGGAAACCGGAACCCGTGGTCAGCGTGAATGTGAGCGCCGGACGCGACGGACTTCTGCCGCCGCAACTCAGAAAAGTTCTGGGTGTTCCGGTCTCGGAGATCAAATGGCGCCGGGTGGCCCGCGGCGTGAACCTGCATCAGATCGACCTCGGCGATGAGCACCAGGGAAAACTTTTCCTGATGAAGATTGCGGCCGGGCGCGCGCTTCCCGAGCACAGCCACGGCGGAAGCGAACTCACCCTCGTGTTGTCCGGCTCCTATTCCGACAGGTTCGGCACCTTTGCCCGGGGCGATATCGCCGATCTGGACGATGAGGCAGAGCACCAGCCGATCGTTGATCCCGGCGAGGAATGCATCTGCCTCGTCGCCTCCGAAGAGCCCGCCAGGTTCAAAGGCATCCTGCCCAAGTTGTTCCAGCCTTTCGTCGGCATCTGATATAGACTGTCGTCATGGACGGCTGGAAACACGCTTGGGTCACAGGCGCAAGCACTGGCATTGGCGCCGAGCTGGTGAAACGGCTGGCCGCGCGCGGCGTAGCCGTGTCGGCTTCGGCACGTTCGGCAGACAAGCTGGAAGATCTTGCGCAAGCCAGCGCGCAGATCAGCGCCCGCACCGTCGATGTGACGGACGCGGCGGCGATGACCTCCACAGCAGCTGACGCCGAGAGCGAGCACGGCCCGATTGACCTGGCAATCCTCAATGCGGGGATCTGGCTTCAATCTGCCGGCAGGCCTTACGACGGGACCGCTGCAAAGACCTCGATGGACATCAACTATCTCGGCGTGACGAATGCCCTGGCCGCCGTGCTCCCGGGCATGGTGGAGCGTAGACGGGGCCATATCGTGATCGTCGCGTCCGTTGCGGGATACCGGGGCATGCCCAATGCAGCGCACTATGCACCCACAAAGGCCGCGCTGATCAGCCTTGCGGAGTGCCTTCATGCCGAACTCGCCCGAAAGGGAATCAAGGTGCAGGTCGTCAATCCGGGATTTGTGAAGACGCCGATGACGGATGTGAACAAGTTCCCCATGCCGTTCCTGATGTCCGTGGATGGGGCTGCCGACCGGATCATGGACGGGCTTGTCTCTTCGCGCTTTGAAATCACCTTCCCATGGAAGCTCGTCGTGCTTCTGAAGCTCTTGCGTATCCTGCCCTACCGGCTCTATTTCGCCTTCGCGAGCAGGCTTCTCCCGTCGAAGAAATGAGCGAAGTCTCCGCCCGGGCCGCAATCGAGGGCTACGTCGCAGCACTGCAAGCCGCTTCGCCTGCCACGATCAATGACCTGCTCGATCTTTGCTCTGACACGGTTGAGTTCCGCGACCCCTTCAATCACACGACATCCAGGCTCCGCTTCCACGCTGCGCTTGAGCACATGTTCAGACAGGTGGCGGATCTGCGTTTTCAGGTGCACAAGGTGGCCGGATCAGGCGCAAACTGGTTCTTGCAGTGGACGTTTTCCGGACGGGTGAAGATCATCGGCGACATCCGGATTGAGGGGGTCAGCGAGATCGAACTGGACGGAGAGTTCAAGGTCAGCCGCCACATTGACTACTGGGACGCCACGGGCCCGATCCTGATGCGGGCTCCTGTACTCGGCCGCCTGCTCTGGCTCGTGACGAGGCCGATGCGCCTCGATACCACGTCGCAGCCGGGCCACTGAAGCGCAAACTCCGGCAACAGCACCTGAGCTTACAGCCTGAGCTTCAGCCGTGGCCCCACTTCCACAAAGCCGTTCTTGACATAGAAATCGAAGGTCCGCTGCCAGTCAGGCCATGGCGGCGCACCGACTTCCAGACGGCCCCACCCCCGCCTGCAACCATGGTTTCGGGCTTCGTCGAGCAGCATGACCGCCACGCCGCGTGAGCGGTAATCGGGGTGGATGTAGAGCTCGCAGATTTCACCGAAGATGCCGCCTGCGTAAATCGAGACGCATTCGTTGAGTGTGATGACGCCGACCGGGTTCTCACCGTCAAAAGCGAGGAATGCCCAGGCCCGTTCATCCATCGCGAGAACCTCGGAGGCCGTCGCAGCGAACTCCTCCGGGCCGCCGGAGACCTGACCGTCATCTGCCAACTCGACTAGGAGATCGCGGACGAGCCTGCCGACGGTGCCGGAATCTTCCGTGGCGGCCGCGCGCGTGTGCATGGTGCCTTAACCTTTCCGATGCGGTGACAAGAGCGAACGATAAAATCTGACGGCAGGCACTCTGCTACAGCGCTTATGCTGTCGCAAACACCAGATCAGCCGCAGATGCGGCACCAAATGGGAAGGCAGGGATCAATCGTCTCGCGCGGTCTCGCCAAGCGCCGTGGAACGCTGGAAGGCGATGACGAGTTGGCCAACCGGCAGTCCCCATTTTGTGACCTTGGCCCGGTTCAGAAGCGTGTCCGCGTCGACCTGGTGGAACAGATCCCTGAACCGCACCACGACCTTGCGGTCACCTACAGCAAGACGGACCAGATAGGTGAGGTAGCAGCCGCCTTCCACGTGGTGCCCTCTGCCCGGCCCCACGGAGTCCGCACAACGGGCTGAAAAGGTGGAACCATCCTGATCGAATGACAGTCTCCAGACCCGGTGATCCAGCGCTCCATCATCAAAGCGGAAGTGCTCGTCCAGCAAGAACTCGCCATCGTCCCAGGAACCATTGATCCGGGCCGTGAACGCGCGCTTCACCCTGCCGAAGGGGTCTTCGAAGAACCCCCAAGCGGTGGTCTCGCCTTCAAAGAACGACGGCAGGAAAAAGGGCTCATCGGCCAGTTCAGTCTGGGTTTGAAGCTGTTGAAGCAACTTCTTTGCTCCGTGTCTCCGGCATGGGTGTACAGGCTACGGCGCAGGGCGCCGGACGGATTACTTTGCGTGCTTTACAAAGCGGTAAATGCCGACGCTGATGACGCCTTCGCGGAAGCCCGCCTCGCAGTAAGCCAGGTAATAGAGCCAGGTCCGCCGGAACCGCTCATCGAAACCCAGTGGTCTGATGCTTTCCCAATTTGCCTCGAAAGCAGCCTTCCACTCCGCCAGCGTGCGGGCATAGTCGAGCGGGAATTCCTCCACTGTCTCAAAATTAAGGTCAGCTGAAGCCGCCTGCTGTTGCAGGGCAGGAACGGAAGGCAGCATGCCGCCTGGAAAGATATAGCGCTGGATGAAGTCCGCTTTGCGCCGATAAGTCTCGAAGTGATCCGGCGCTATGGTGATGGCCTGGATCACCGCGCCTGCCCCCGGTTTCAGTCTGTCGTGCAGGTTGCGAAAATAGGTTGGCCAGTTCTCCTCGCCCACCGCCTCGATCATCTCGATGGAGGCGATGCCGTCATACTGGCCAGAAGTGTTCCTGTAATCTTCGAACCGGAAGGACGCACGCGTGCCGTCCGTTTGGGCCGCCGCGAACTCCAGCTGCTCCCGAGACAGGGTTATGCCCTCGATCCGCGCATCGGTCTGAGCCAGCAGCGTGCGGGCAAAGCCTCCCCAGCCGCAGCCGATTTCCAGCACACGGGCCTCGGGCGGCAGTTCCATAGCATCAAGAACCGCACGATACTTCGCACACTGCGCGGATTCCAGACTCGCGGCTTCATCCTTAAAGAACGCTGACGAGTAGGTCATGGTCGGATCAAGCCAGAGCCTGTAGAAGGCGTTGCCGAGATCATAGTGGTCCGCGATGTTGCGCTTGGAGCCGGCCCGCGAATTGCGCCGTCGCAGGTGCTGCAGCCGATCCAGCCTGCGCGATGTGAACAGGCGTCCACCGGCCTTCACCAGAGCATGCTTGTTGCGCGCAAAAAAGCCTATGAGGGCAACAAGATCGGGACTTTCAACCTCACCACTGATGTAGCTCTCCGCAAAGCCATTGCCACCGCGCGCCACGGCACGGGCAATCACGCGCCAGCTCCGGATCGTGAGCACGGCGGGCGGTTCGGCGTTCTCGTCTCCAATACAGAACACGCGGCCGGAAGGCACGGTGACCTCAAGGCGCCCCTCCAGCGCTGCGGGAAGCATTCGCCTGGCAATGCGCTCAACTATGGTCTCAAAAAGGGTACGGCGCGGAAGCAAAGGACGAGCGCCCAGCGCGACGGTAGTATCAGTCATTCAAACGATGTGCCTTAATCCAGAGTTGCTGTTCTTGCGGTGCGTGCCCGGGGCCGGGGCCTCATCCGGAGCCCCTTCAGCCACAGTTTCAGGGCTTCAAAGTGGATCGCCGCAATCACCTTGAACGTCATCAGCGGCATGGCTGCAAGCGCGCGCGCAAGGGAGGCATCCGTCAACGGCTCGGTGGACGCCGTGTGGTACGCTTTCAGCACCGGTCGCCCGTCAACTCTGAGGTTGACACCGACCGCTAGGGTTTCGCCCGGCGGAGAGACGTGAAACTCATATCCGCCCTCAACCGCATTGAAGGGGGATACATACATTTTCTTGTCACAGGCCTGAGCCACGGCGCGGTCATCGGCAGTCACACTGAGCGTGTAGAACTGCCGGCCGCCGAACGTATTGTTCACCTGGTAGACGATTGCCGTCATGCGGCCGCATGTACCGTAGCAGTAGTAGACCGTCAGCGGGTTGAAGGCATAGCCGAAGACGCGCGGATAGCACAGCATCAGAACCTGGGAGACCTCGGCGCCCTGCCGCGCGGCGCGCTGCAAGATGTCGGCCTTGAGACCCGCCGCGCTGCCTTCTCCGTGATCCCGCTCCCGGAAGGAAACCAGGTTTGACCGGTTGACGGAAAACAATCGCAGGGATGCATCGGCAGCAGTCAGTTCATCCAGGTCCAGGAGGAGCGAGAAAACCTTGTACCGTAGTTCATGGTGTTTGGGACGATAGCGCCGGTGCACGACCGTGCCCCAGCACAGCCTGGAGTTTTGCAGGCTCATTCGGCCGCCTCCAGGAACCGCGACGCTGGCGCCGCGCGTTGAATTCGGCCCGATTCATCGGCAACCGACCAGGGCCGGCGCATCCCGCCCAGATCCTCTGCCACCGCCAGACCACTCTGCAGACCGTCTTCATGGAAACCCGCGCCAAAGTAGCTGCCGCAGAACCAAGTGTTCCGCCGCCCCTGCAAAGACCACAGCTCTGCCTGCGCGCGCAGAGCGGCGGCATCAAAAAGCGGATGATCGTAGGCAAATCGAGCAATGCTGAGATCTTCGGCTGGCTCGATGAACGGATTAAGCGTGACGAAGATGTCCTGCCGGGTCTGCAACGACTGGAGCGCATTCATCCAGTAGCTCACCGTCAGTTGCTGTGCTTCCTGCGCCGGCTCGACGTAGTTCCAGGACGACCAGAGCCGCTTGCGTTTCGGCATCAGGACCGGGTCGGAATGGACGACCGTGTCGTTCTGCACGTACCGGAAGGCCCTGAGCAGGCGCGTCTCATCAGGCACGGGGTCCGCCAGCAGCTTCAAGGCCTGGTTCGCGTGTGCAGCAAGGACGACGTGGTCGAACCGCTCCTCACCACCGCTTTGCGTGTGCACATAGGCCGCGCCAGGCACCCGGCGGATCGATCTGACCGGAGCGTTCAATCTGAGTGTGAACGCTCCATCTGCGACGACGCGTCTGACATACTCCCGGCTGCCGCCCTCCACCGTCCGCCACTTCGGCCGGTTGGAGACCTGGAGCAGCCCGTGGTTCTCGAAGAACCGGATGAAGGCTCTGGCCGGGTAGTTCATCATGTCTGACAGGGGCGCGGACCAGATAGCACCCGCCATGGGAACAAGATGGCGGCGGACGAAGTGGTCCCCATACCCGCGGTCCCTCACATAATCGCCCAGGGAGTAGTCTTCCGCGAGGCCGGCCATCTCTTTGGGCGCGGTTCTGAAAAAGCGGTGGATGTCGCGCAACATGCGCCAGTGTTCAAAGTCGACAATGTTCGAAAGCTGTCCGAACAGGCCCCAGGCCCGCGTGCCGGAGTACTCATAGGCTCCCCCCTCCAGCGATGCGGCAAATGTCATCGGCGCCGGCTTTGTCGGCACGCCCAGGTGATCGAACAGGGCGCAAAGGTTGGGGTAGTTCGGGGGATTATAGACGATAAAGCCGGTGTCGAAGGGGATGATCCCGTCCGCATTGTCAATCTCGATGGTGTTGGAGTGTCCGCCCGCGTGGGTTTCACCCTCGAAGACAGTCACACGGTGCCGTTTCGACAAGAGCCACGCGGCGCTCAGGCCGGAAATGCCCGAGCCGACAACGGCAATGGAGAGAGCGGACACCGGCGCCGTTCCCTTCCGCCCGTCAGTCCACCATCGACAGGAATTCCTGCCGCGTCACCGCCTCATCCCGGAAGAGGCCCAGCATACGGCTCGTCACCATGTCCGCACCATGCTTGTGCACGCCTCGCGAAGACATGCAGTGATGCACGGCCTTGATCACGACCCCGACCCCGCGGGGCTGCAGCACGTCATTGACGACATTGGCGATCTGAGCGGTCATGCGTTCCTGAATCTGCAGGCGCTTGGCAAAGGCATCGACCGTCCTGGCAAGCTTCGAAATCCCCACCACGCGCTTTTCCGGCAGGTAGGCAACCCAGGCCTTGCCGATGATGGGGGCCATGTGGTGCTCGCAATGGCTCTCAAAGGGGATGCCGCGCAGAACAACCATCTCATCGTAGCCGTCGATCTCCTCGAACGTCTTGGAGAGAAAGTCCTCAGGATCGCTCCGGTAGCCGCCAAAATACTCATCCAGCGCCCGTGTGGCCCGCGCAGGGGTCTCTATCAGCCCATCACGTGCAGGATCATCGCCCGCATAGCGGATGATCGTCCGGTACGCCTCTTCCACCTCCTCGCGTGAGGGACGCGGACTGGCGGATTCGGAAGGCTCGAACGTGTCAGCTCGGGGGTGAACGGTCATAAAGTATCTCCCAGATAGCGTATCGTTAACGCTGGTCACGGGCAGCCGGATCACCCAGGCCCGTTCATTAAACTGCCCAGGCCCGGTTGAGATAGCGCCGCCCACGTGTCTCGGTCACAGACAGCCTTGTCCGGCCATTCGGCGCTTCAATCATGCGCTCTTCCGGCCTGGTCTCCTCGACCACGCGTCCGTGAAACGCCGAAGAGAGCGCGGCACCGTCAATCCCGTCAGGTTCCGGCAGGCCGAGCAGCGCAAAGAGCGTCGGCAGGACATCGATATTGCCCGCAGGCGACGGGTCCACCCTGCCCGCACGGATCTGTTGCCCGCCGAGGATGAGAACATTGTTGAGTTCGTGAGGACTGAGGCCGCCATGGCATCCACCGCGTTCGGGATAGAAGGCATCATGCTGTGTCAGTCCGCGAATACCCGCGCTGTTTTGTCCATCGCTGTAGCGGAAAGCGAAGGCAACATCCGGGCTGCGCGGATGGTCCATAAGCACCTCTTCCAGTTTGAGGGTGCCGGCCAAGCCATCGCGAGTGAAAACCGGTCCGCACCAGGGCTGATCCTGAATCCACTCCACCAGCGGCACAACTCCAGCCTGGGCCCGTTCCCTCGCCCAGATGCTGGCAGCATTACCGGCCACGACTGTGTAATCCACGTCTTCCCCTGGTGCTTTCCCCGCCCTGAACCCGGCCTCCTGCATCTGTCCGACCAGATCAAGAGCCTCGCCCTCAAGAGAAATCTGCCCGTGATCGGACATGGCGATAAGGTGCAGAGCGCCGCTGTCGAGCTCGCGCGCATGGTGTTCCAGGATCCGGCCGAACTGCCGGTCGGCGTTGCGGATCGTCTCGAGTGCCGGTTCAGAGCCGATCCCGAGGAAATGGAAGGTCTCGTCGGGTTCACAGAGCCAGAGCAGCATCACATCGGGATCAACTTCCGGGACGATGTATCCAAGATAGGCATCCGAGGCCCAGTTGATCCAGTCCAATGCCGGCCGATGGTATGCCGGCAGCGGTCCCGCCGCGCGTACCGACGCTTCCAGGGCGCCCGCCGGCTGTGAGGCCTCCGGACAGTGCATGGCAAGGCGGAAGGTGCGGTTCGCCTCTGCGGAGTGGTTGATCAGGCGGCCCCCGCCGGGTGTGCCCGCGCTCAAGGCGGCATAGTTCAGCCCGAGGGCGGCCAGCCGGTCGGGCAGTGTGGGACTCTGGATCAGACCGCCCTGAGCGGTCAGGAAGGCTTCTGAAATCTGTTCGTTGTCGCCGGTATTGACCACACGGTCGGACGACACCGATAGCTCAGGAAACTTGTTACCGACAATGCCGTGCCTGCGCGGGTAACAGCCCGTCAGAACCGCCGTCTGGTTGACACGCGTTTCCGTCGGGAACGTAGAGCGGCTGTTGATGAAGCGGCAGCCCTGATCGGCAAACCGGCAGAGGTTGGGCATCAGATCCGGCCTGACGAACTCCGGTCTCAAGGCGTCGAAAACGACGATCAGGATCTTGGTCTGTCCAGGAGTGGTCACCTCAGGATTTTCCCTTAATGAGAGCTTTATATATTTTTACACTTTTTAGGTGAATCTTCTGCCCAAACACACCATACCGATTCCCTTCCAAAGCGTGCCCATGACGATTTCGACCTCTCCCGGCAGTTCAAAACTGCAAAACACCCTGGAGCAACATGACCAGGACGGAGAAGCTGCGATTGCTATCGCGCAAGCCTGCATCGCAGGGTTCATTCTCAGCTTGCACCTGATTTCCGCAAGCCGCTCCGGCTTTGCCGCGTTCAGTTTGGCCACTGCAGCGCTTGCATCGGTGCTTCTTCTCAGCTCCGGACTGAGACTTGTACTCGCACGGAAGGCGTTGCCGAACTGGAATTCGTTCACGCAGCTCCTCACGATGTTCGACGGGTTCGTTCTGCTCGCCATCATGGTGTCCTACAGTATCGCCTACGAACATCCAATCGCAGCTGTTCTCAAGTCCCCTTCGATCGTGTTCCTGCTGCTCTTTATCGGCATCAGGGCGCTCAGGTTTCATCACGGGCCCGTGCTGGTGGCTGGCGGAACCATCGTCGGCGGATGGACAGCTCTCGTAGGGGTGACCGCGTGGGCAGGCGGAGCGGCTGGGGTGACGGTTTCCTATTCCGACTATTTGACCTCCCATGCGCTGCTTGTCGGAGCGGAAGTGGAGAAGATCCTCGGCATCAGCGCACTTGCGGGTGCCATCGCCATGTCGGTGGCAAGAGCCAGACGGGTCCTCGCCGGCGCTGCTCACCTTCAGGAACTGGAAGAGGAACGCAAACGGTCCGGCCGGCTGCGCAAGGAAGCGGAGAAGTCGGTGACCCTGCTGCAGGACGTGCTGGACAGCATGGAGCCGGGAATACTGGTCTGGGGCAAGAACAGCTGCTGCGAAATGGTGAATAAGCGCATCTACAGCATGCTGGAGATCACTGACCGGGAGGTCTACTACGGACTGCCGAGGTCCGACTTCCTCGACTTCGCCGTGCGCAGGCGGGAAATCACACCCCAGGCGCGCAACGTAGTGAAGGCGAAGTTCGCCCAGGGCGAACCGTTCACGTTCCGCCGCAAGATGCCCTCGGGCCGCAGCGTGATGACAAGCGTGCGTCCGCGCGAGCGCGGCGGGGCCATCGTCACCTTCACCGACGTGACGGAACAGATTGTGCGGGAGCGCGAACTTGAGGCCGCCCGCGACGATGCAGACCGCGCCAATGCGGCGGCCCGCGAAGCCTTTGCCAAGCTTTCCGAAAAGGAGCAAAGGCTGCGTCATGCGCTTGAGCTGTCTTCCGACTGGTTCTGGACCATGGACGAAGACCTGCGGTTCACGAGTTTTTCCGACCGGTTCGTGGAGATGGCTGGCGCCAACGCCAGGGATGTTCTCGGCAAGCGCAGGACCGAGCTCATCGACGCGCAGGCACTGGCAAGCCCGCACTGGCAGGCCCATCTGGCGATCCTGGAGGCGCACGAGCCCTTCCGCGATTTCCAGTATCTGGCAAAGTTCCCGGACGGCAAGCATCGGCTGATGAGCGTTTCGGGCCTGCCCATGTTCGATGAGTACGACAGTTTCATCGGTTACTTCGGCTCGGCTACGGATCTGACCGAGACGAAACAGAAAGAGGTCGAACTTGCGGCCGCCAAGGAAGCCGCGGAGGCGGCGAGCCGGACGAAGAGCGAGTTTCTCGCCAATATGAGCCATGAGATCCGAACGCCCATGAACGGCGTCATAGGGATGGCCGATCTCCTCAGCGAGACCGAACTGAACGAGGACCAGCGCCTCTATGCCGACACCATAAGCCAGTCCGGCTCGGCCCTGCTCACAATCATCAACGACATCCTCGATTTCTCGAAGATAGAGGCCGGGCGTCTGGAGCTGAGCGTCGCCCCGTTCAACCTCAAATCGGAACTTGAGGACGTGGTCACGCTGACGGGCGGCAATGCCCGGGAAAAGAACATCGAGCTCTGCCTGCGCTACGACCCCGCCCTGCCGTCCGCCTTCATCGGGGACGCAGGCCGGATCCGGCAGATAGCCATGAATCTCATCGGCAATGCGGTGAAATTCACCCCTCAGGGCCACGTGACGGTCAACGTGTATGGCAAACAGTCCGGTGACAGCTGCGATCTGCGGATCGAAGTCAGCGACACCGGCGTCGGCATTCCCGAAGAGAAGATTGCAGCGATCTTCAGCGCTTTCGAACAGGTGGAGAGCTCGTCCAGCCGCAAGTTCGAGGGCACCGGGCTCGGGCTGGCCATTTCGCAAAGACTGGCCCGGCTGATGGGCGGCGAGATCGCGGTGACATCACAAATCGGGTCTGGCTCGACATTCACGCTTACCGTGGGACTTGAGACCACCGAAGACGACGTATCGAGCGGCCGTGTCCCGCTGGCCGATCTCTCCGGCTTGCGGATACTCATCGTGGACGACCTGCAGATCAATCGGCTGATCGCACGCGAGCGCCTTGAGGGCTGGGGCGCGGAAGTCGAGACGGCGAGCAGCGGACAGGATGCCCTGACGGCTGCCGCTGCCGCGTTCAAGCAGGAAAGGCCGTTCGACCTGGCTCTGCTCGACTTCCAGATGCCGAACATGGACGGCAGCGAGCTTGGCCGCCGGCTCTCGGCTGACCCGCAGACCAAAGCACTACCGCTGATCCTCCTTTCATCGGTCGACCACGCTCTTGAGCCGCATGAGCTTGAGGCCTGCGGCTTCGACAGCTGTCTTCTCAAACCGGTTCGCGCCCACACGCTGCTCCAGGCGATCGGCAAGGCTGCGGCATTGCCGAAACGGCAGCCGGCACCACCGGAAAACGAAAACGCGAAGGCCAGCGCCGCCGATCAGCCGGGAAGCGAGAGCGGGACCATCCGTGTACTGGTTGCCGAGGACAACAAGACCAACCAGTTGGTCCTGAAGCACATGCTGGCGAACGGAGGCTATGAGCTGGAGTTTGCCGACAACGGCGCCGCCGCGGTGGAGAAGTTCCAGGCTCATACGCCCCAGATTGTTCTGATGGACTGGTCCATGCCCGAAATGGACGGCCTGGAAGCAACGCGCCGGATCCGCAAACTGGAGGAACAGACCTCCGGCGCGCGCTGCCCCATCATCGCGCTGACGGCCAACGCGATGCGCGGCGACGCGGAAACATGCGTTGAAGCAGGAATGGACGACTACCTGGCCAAGCCGGTTGTCCGCACCGAGTTGCTGGAGAAACTGGAAGCGTGGGTAGCCTAGAGCCTGCCCGTACCGGGCCCGTTCAGTCTCCAGAACGCTTGCGAAGCAGCTTGTGGAACAACCCATATATCCCTAAAGTGTCGCCCTCGGGCTTGGTCCGAGGACGGCAAGATTGAAAAATCGCGGACTATCTCGGAGGCTTCTCCGCAGGCCCGATGTGCAGCATGCCCAGACGATCAAACCGGTCTCGCGAAGGGCAAACCTTGGACAACAGACGCAGAGTGCTCGCTGATATGTTTGCCCGGCGGCCTACTCCAGGTGCTTGATCAGGGTCAGCCGGTTTCGACCGTCCTCGCGGGAGTACTCGACCACATCCATCTGATCCAGGATAAGGTGCCAGCCGAAGCCGCTCTCCGGCAGTTCGCCGGTCACCTGGGTCATCGGCTCCAGTGCGCCGCGTTTGAGGACCTCTGCAGGCAGCTCCCGTCCATTGTCCCGGATCTCAACGACGACTTTCCCCGGTCCAAGCGCGCAAGAGACCCTCACGGTCTCCGTCTCACGCCGGTCATAGGCGTGCTTCACCACGTTGGTCAGGGCTTCGGCGACGCAGAGCTCGATCTGTTCGGCTGCAATCTCTCCGGCTTCGCCGGAATCCAGACGCGCCCGGCAGAAGCGGGCAATTTCGCGCACAGCTTCGGAGACGTTGGGCAGCGTGCTCGCAAATGCTCTGTCGATTTGTGGAACGGCGCGTGGTTCCGCCATCTAACCTCCTTAGGGCGACCGGCCCGCAAGGGCCTCTTCGACTGACGGATAGACCTGGAAAACCTTGTCCATCCGCGTCAGTTGAAAGACCCGGGCGACAGACCGCGTCAGACCGGCCACAGAGAATGTTCCCCGCGTTCCGAGATGTTTGAACACTCCGACGATTGCTCCGATACCGCTGCTGTCGACGAAGTCGACGCGGCTCAGGTCGAGAACCACGTCATATTGTCCGCTATCTATGGCGCGGCAGACATAGTCCTTGAAGTCCACGGCGATGGATGAATCGATACGATCGTCCAGCACCTCGAAAACGGACGCAGTCGTTTCTTGCCGGGTCTTGATGTTCATTGGCAGGTCTCCTTGCAGTCAGGCCATGGCATCATTCGAACGGCCGGCTCGGCCATTCCTCCTCGCGTGGCGCATTATCCATTTGCGAGTATTTTTATAAAACACACTTATTAGGTTTGGTTCGTAAACACCCTGTTAACGATTCATGCAAGGTGCAGTTGCCGGACATACACGCAATGAGAGATTAACCAAATCAATTCAACTCATAGTTACATTTGATGACTATGCTCGCTCCTTACGGACCGAACGTACAAACAGGGAAGCGGACAATGGCTGACGTCACAGGGACCACGAGCAACGATCTTATCAACGGCAATGACGAGCGCGACGTCATCGCCGCACAGGCCGGCAACGACACTGTCTATGCTGGCGGCGGCGACGACGAAATTCTGGCGGCTGAAGGTGATGATCTGGTTCACGCCGGTGACGGCAACGATGTTGTCGACGGTGGCGCAGGCGCCGACTTCCTGAACGGCGATGCAGGCAACGACACGATCGGCGGCGGCACCGGAAACGATGTCCTGCACGGCATGTCAGGTGAGGACACACTTGACGGCGGTGAAGGCGACGACAGCCTCTATGGCGGCCTGGAGAACGATACCCTCACCGGGGGTGCGGGTGCAGATTACGCGGACGGCGGCGATGGAGCCGATGTGCTGGACGGAGGCGTGGGGAATGACAGCCTGCTCGGAGGGGCCGGCACCGATCATATCCATGGCGGCGAAGGCGACGATCAGATCGACGGCGGCGCCCATGAGGATACGATATACGCCGGCGCAGGCGACGACACGGTCTGGGGTGGGGCGGCAAATGACGTGATCGATGCGGGCTCCGGCACAAACTACGCCGAAGGCGGCGGCGGGGACGACACGATCACCGCGGGAGACGGCAACGACACACTCATTGGCGACTTCTCAGGTGTGGAAGATGGCGGCTCCACGATCACCGGCCGCAGCTGGAGCGAAATGGCGTCAGGCGGACACTGGACCCAGTCCACCACGTCGCAGGAAGGGCTCACGGTCAGCCGCTCCATCTATCAGGACATCAAGACCGAGGAAGGCGAAGTCTATGACCTCTCCTTTGACATGGCGATGGTCTCGGCCGGATCTGCCGGAGCCAGTTCTGTCGAGGTTTACTGGAATGGCGAGCTTGTGGACACCCTCTCGCCGCAGGACGCGCTCTTCAACAGCTACCAGCTTTCCGTCACCGGGACCGGCGGCGATGACCGTCTGACGTTCAGGGAAATCACCGACCACGGCCAGATCAGCAACGATGGCGGCATCGCAACGACCACGGTACAGCTGCAGGTGGGCGATGAGGCGGTCGATGTGCCGGCATTCGTGGCCGGCCAGCCCAATCTCTACCAGGTGATCCGCGACCAGCTCTATCTCTACGGCACAGAAGAAGCGACCTATGAGGAGGTCGGGGACGGCTTCGGCTTCAATGTGAATGCCGTCGGCTACAACACTGGTGACAACCTGCTCTACGGCTTTGCCACCGGCTCTGGCACGGACAACCAGGGCAACACGGTATCCAAGCACGACCTTGTTGCAATTGATGCGGAAGGCAACGCCCACCGCATCGGCAATGTTCCGATGGAAGAGCATGTCGGAAACGGCTCGATCTATATCGGCGACATCACCCCCGATGGTCACATGTGGGGCATGAACGGCGGACACCGCACGGAGCTGTTCAAGATCGACATCAACTCGGTGGACGCGAACGGCGATCTCAGCGTCGAAGTGATCCAGATCCCGTCCGGCGCCATTACCGAACAGATCGCAGACTGGACATACATCGAGTCTGAAAACGCGTTCTTCGGCATCGCCGACAAGGGCAATGCCCTTGAAGGGGTGATCTACAAGATCGATCCGTTCAACCTTGTGAACGGTGAAGCACAGGTCACCACGACGCCGATCACCTCGCTGACCATAGACGGGGTCACCCAGGATGCGTTCCCCAACGGCAATGCATGGGGTGCTGTGTTCACCGACATCGAAGGCAATATCTACGCCGGCATGAACAACGGCGACCACGACATTGACGGCGCAACCGCCAAGACAGGCGCGATCTACCGCATCGACGGGATGGACACGGGCGAAGCGTCCGCGGTCCTGCTCTCCGATGCCCCGACCACCAGCAGCAATGACGGGGCCTCGGACCCGCGCTCCCTCTCGGCCTTTGCGGAGATCGAGGACGAAGCCGCATTCCTGCTGAACCAGGTCACGCTCGCTCCCGGCGAAGGGGGCGATGACGTCATCGATGGCGGCGGCGGTGACGACGTCATCTACGGTAACATCGGCGATGATCACCTGAGCGGCGGCGATGGCACGGACACCATTACCGGCGGCGAAGGGGCCGACGAAGGATTTGGCAATGAAGGCAACGACACCCTCGCGGGCAATGAAGGCAATGACCAGCTCTTCGGCGGCGCCGGAGCGGACAACCTGCAAGGCGGAGAAGGTGACGACTTCCTGCACGGAGATGCCAATATCAACGTGGCTCCTGGAAACCAGCAGGAAACCGACAACTCCGCGGGCCTCGCGCCCGACGTGGTCCTGGTCGATGGCTACATTGATGACGGCAAGGAGTACGGCGACACCATCGACGGCGGCGTCGGAGACGATACCATCGACGGCGGCCGCGGCGACGACATTCTGATCGGCGGTGAAGGCAATGACACGGTCATGGGCGGTCACGGCAATGATGACGTCACGGGTGGAACCGGAGACGACACGGCCCATGGCAGCGACGGCGAGGATACACTGCGCGGCAATGAGGGCGCTGATCTGTTGCATGGCGGCAAGGGCGACGACACCGTCGATGGCGGCACCGGCAACGATCATTTGCTGGGCGGCGCCGGCGCGGATGTCATCGCAGGCGGTGATGGCGATGATGTCCTGCTGGGCGAGACCGACAACGACATCATCACCGGCGGCGAAGGCAACGACACCCTCATGGGCGGCATCGGCGACGACACTCTGAACGGTGAGAACGGCAACGACACGCTGGTCGGCGGTGCGGGCAGCGATATCCTGACCGGTGCCGATGGCAATGACGGCCTGCACGGCAGCGAGGGCGACGATACCCTGTCCGGCGGCGCAGGCAACGATCACCTCTCAGGCGGGGCCGACAACGACACCCTGACCGGCGGCGACGGTCTGGACACCCTGTTCGGCGATGCCGGCGATGATGAGCTCGACGGCGGTGCCGGAGACGACACGCTGTTCGGCCATGACGGTGACGACACGATCATCGGCGGTGCGGGCGCAGACCAGATCCAGGGCGCCACCGGCAACGACATCATTGATGCCGGCGATGACGACGACACTGTCCTGGCGGGCGAAGGCGCCGATATCGTCGATGGCGGCGCGGGCGCGGACAGGATCATCGGTGGTGCCGGTGCGGATGTCATCACCGCGGGCGGCGGCAACGATGTGATGTGGGGCGGCAACTGGGCAGCCGACGGTGAAACCGACCGCTTCGTGGTCAGTGCGGGCACGGGCGAGGACTTCGTCTTCGATTTCGAGACCGCCCACGATATCGTCGACCTGTCCTCCTACAACGTCTCCTATGTGGATGTGGAGGAAGCCATGGTCGACCATGGCTGGGCGACCCAGCTCAAGCTCGCCGACCTCGACGGCGGAATGGCCGGCGACAATCTCTACCTGGTCGGCGCCAGTGTTGATGATCTGAGCTCGGCCAACTTCATCGTGTGATGGAAGGCTGGGGCGACCGCCTTCCAGGCACAAAAAAGTCCGCCGCGCGCCTTCTGAGCTCGCGGCGGACAGTAAAGATCGGGGAGTTTGGGAGGTGTTTTGCCTTAGCGCGGAATGTCTGCGCGGCAGAGACCGATGTCCTCGAGCTGGTGATCGGAAAGCGCGGTCAGTTCGGCACGAATGCTGCGGATCCGGGACCATTTTTGGACGAGAGAGATAAGGGCCATTTGCGTAACTCCTTCAGAGCGATAACCCCTTTGCACCAGCGCATCGGTTGACGCTCAGATAGGGCCCAGGTGCCCGGAATGCCAATGCTCTTTCCTCACCCCAGCCATGCGAAAATTGCAGGTCTCTGCACCTGATTTCCGTCCGATCAGGAAGGGTCAGTCCCGGGTCACCCGCCCTGCCCTCACGTCGGCCCGGATGCTGTCGGCAACCCGTTCTTCCGGCTTGCCCCAGCCGCCCCCGCCGGAGGTTTCAAGGCGTACGCGGTCGCCTCTTTCCAGGGCAAGGCCTGAGACCTTGGACGGCAGTTCCCGCTCCTCCTTGCCGCGGTGGAGAACGAAGCGCCCCTTTGAGCCGGGCTCTCCACCGGCCAGGCCATAGGGCGGATAGCGGAAACGCTCGAAATTGCCCGAGAGCGTGCCCCAGTCGGCATCAAGCCGCCACTCGCGGGCAAGTCCCATGCCGCCGCGGAACCTGCCCTCTCCGCCGCTGTCCGGGATGAAGCCGTATTCGGTGAAGGTGACCGGAAACAGCGTTTCGCACATCTCCACCGGCGAATTGGCCAGGTTGTGAAAGCCCGCGGAAAATCCATCCGCGCCGTCCCCTTCGGGATGGGCGCCCCAGCCGCCGACCTCGATCTCGAAATAGACCCGGCGCTCGCCCTCCACCACCGGATCAGGCGCAGACAGCGCAGCCACATAGGAGACCCCATAGTAGGCAGCCGGCACCTTCTCCGGAACCGCCTTGGCCAGGGCACCCAGCACGGTGGTCACGACCCTGTGGCCGGTGGCCATGCGGTTTGCCACCGGTGCCGGCGCCGAGCAGTTGACGATCGAGCCCGGGCGGCAGACGATCTCGATCGGGACATAGGCGCCGGAGTTTGCCATCACGCTGCCCTCGCCGAGGCACAGCAGGGCGCAGTAGACGCCTGAACTGGTCATGTTGAGCGTACAATTCACCGGACCCGGCGCCTGATCGGCGGAGCCTGAGAGATCCACCTTGCAGGTATCCCCCGCCACTTCGACTATGGCGTTTATGGCCAGACCGACGGCGTCCTGGCCGTCATCGTCAACGAAATCCTCGAACTCATAGGTGCCGTCAGGGATGCCGGAGATCAGTTCGCGCATGGCGGCCTCGGCCTGGCCGATCACCCCGTCCAT
>JBCCEL010000056.1:0-22575 GCA_039030315.1 Pseudomonadota bacterium | reverse complement strand
GGATTGGTTCATGTATTGAAATATTGGCGCCTTTTACAAAGGCACGTCTTCCTAGGGGCACAACACTAAATGGGTGATTAACTTACCAGCGATGGTCTAAATTTTTTCAAATACGAAATAAAGAGCGGTCTCGCCGTAGCCCTTGAAGAACTCTCCAGGCGTGCGCTCGACCTCCCGCAGCACCCCCTCCCCGGCCAGCGCATCGAACTTCTGTTCGAACCCTTTCGCCGTCCAGATCTCCTTGTGGATCGAACAGGCGAGATGGCCGCCGGGCTTCAGAACCCGGACCAGTTCGGCAATGGGTTCTGAGCCGACGTGACCAAGAGTGAAGGTGCCGGAGGAAATCACAGCATCGTAAGAGGCATCCGCGAACTCCAGCGGCAGCGTGATGTCGGCTTCGATGAGGGCGCGGTAGATGCCGCGCTCACGGGACCGCTCCAGCATGCGCGGAGTGATATCGACGCCGTCGAACACTGCAAAGCCGCTGTCGGCGAGATACTTGCTCGTAAGGCCGGTCCCACAGCCAACATCCAGGATCGCGGCGGCCTTGTTCTCCAGATGCGCGGCCAGGCGCTCCGCCATGACCCGCGGCGCGATATAGCCGAGCTTCTGCTCCATCTGGTCGTCATAGTCTTCGGCCCAGTCGTGATAGAACCCCATCACGTCCTTCAGGTCCTTCAGGCCGTAGGCCTCATCGAGAAATCTCTCCGAACGGTCAGTTGAAGCTTCAGGATCCATGGCACACCGGGCCCGTGTTTCGAGACAGCTCAGCCTATCACCTCTCCGAATGCGGCGGCACCCCTTTGCCCACGGGCTTGATCACGCCCGCTGGTGCTCTAAGCTGCCTGCAGAAACGACTCGCCGAGGATCTGGGGCAAGGGGGCCATGAACGACAAGCCTGAGCACAGCCGCGAGACGGCGGACGCCCATCCGCTTACCGTCAAGCTCGGCTCCCCTCTGGTCCCGATCCTCGTGTTCATCGCAACGATCGTCGCCTTCATCGCTCTCGAACTTGCCCCGCCGGACCTTT
This sequence comes from Pseudomonadota bacterium, assembly GCA_039030315.1. Taxonomy (GTDB): domain Bacteria; phylum Pseudomonadota; class Alphaproteobacteria; order Rhizobiales; family CAJQND01; genus JAAEUE01. The sequence continues at coordinate 21,545 of JBCCEL010000056.1, read as the reverse complement.
CCGAACTGTTGGATGATCCGGCAACCTCCGGACAGACGGCAAAGCCTCCTGCGCCCGCCGGCGCCGGAAATCAGGACCCGCCAGATATCTGGGACCGGCTGGTCAGCTTCATCGAGCGGACCCGGCATCTGGCCGGCGACATCCCCACGGTCATCTGGTCCCAGATCTTCATAATCGGCGTCCTCATACTATACGCCCTCGTGCCGGGTCTTGCCGGCATGATCTACCGCCGGGCGTTCGCGCCATGGTTTGCCGGCTCCTTCGCGGCGCTCTATCTCATCCAGTGGTTCGCACAGGTCTACGGCATCGGCTCGCTGACCTCACACATCCTGGACGGTCTTGAACGGGATGAGCATGAAGCCATCGTCGTGCTCATTGAGGTCATGCTGCTGCTCGTTCTCTGCTTCTTCCGCCTGCGCCGACATTCGGCGGCCCTTATAGATGCGCGCACCAAGCGCAAGAATTTCCTGATTGCCGGGGGCCTGCTCGGCGCAGCAGCAATCTGGTCCTACATGTCGCTCTCCAAGGAGGTGAGCTGGTGGGAGTTCGCCGGCATCTCTTCCCTGCTGCTCGTCGGCGGCCTGATCTTCTGGCAATCGGTGACGTCAGGAAAGGAAACCGAAACCCGGTCGAAGAACATTGTGCTCTGTCTCGACGGCACCTGGAACCATCCCGGCACTACCGACTTCGGCTACCTCGCGGAAACCAACGTGTTCAAGCTCTTCAAGATGCTGAAGGGCGAGCTCGACAGCACCGCCCACAATGCCAGCCGGTGCAAACGCTACCGCCAGGGCGGCGCTGCCGACGGGGAAACCCGCCAGGTCGCCTTCTATTATCACGGCGTCGGGAACAAGCTGGAGAACAGCGAGCTCGGCCAGCTTTTCGGCGGGGCCTTCGGCATGGGCGCGAGTGCCATTGTGGAACGGGCCTATCTGGATGTCGCCCGGGTCTATAAACCAGGTGACAGGATCTTCATTTTCGGCTTCAGCCGGGGTGCGGCCATCGCCCGCCTCGTGGCCGGCGCCATCGGCCATCGCGGTATTCCCATGAGCATGTGGACCCTGCGCCTTCTCGGCCGGCACTGGCTGATCAAGAAGTCGGACGAAAAGATCCTGGCCTGGACCAGGAGCGACGACGAGCCCCGCCGTGAGCTTTCCCGGCACCGGCAACACGAGGCAACCGAGGTTCCCATTGAGGTCCTGGGCTGCTGGGACACGGTCGGCTCGTTCGGCATTTCCAAGAACATCCTGGGTATCCCGTTCCAGCGCATCAACCTGCTCAAGGACCTGTCCGTCTCGCTCTGTGTCCGGCGCGCCTATCACATGGTGGCCCTGGACGAGACCCGCGATGCCTTCGAGCCGACGCTTATGGAACCCGATCCGCTGGAACCTGAACGCATCGTGGAAGTGTGGTTTTGCGGCAATCACTCGAATATCGGCGGCGGGTACGCCACAGACAAACTGTCCAACGTGACCCTCGATTTCCTGCTCCGACAGATTTCCAGCGGCTATGTCCACGAAGAGGAGCAGGACACGGACGATGAAAGCTGGGGGGTCTATCTGAACGCACGCAAGGCGGGATTGGAGATCTCCGCAGCCGATCTGCACATGGCCGTCGTAGAGCCCGACCCACGTGGGCGCATACGCCACTCCACGGGCGCGGCCTATTCATATGCGCCGCGCACCCTGCCCTTGCACGCGGTTATCCATGACGAAGTGTTCCACCGTATGCGCGATCCCGTCCCTGTCTATGCGCCGCAAAGCGTCTTCGATCTCAACCAGGAGCTGGTCGAAAAGCGTAAGGCAATCGAGGCTGAAACCGGCCACCTCCACGCAACCCATTCCATCGATGAGGCCGAACGCGACCGCATCCGCACCTGGAGCGACAAGAAACTTTCCATCACCAAATGGTCGCAATATCTTCTGCTGGAAATCGAGCCCGGGACAACGATCGGAGACGAGATCAACCCGTCGGTGGAACTGCGCAATCACGACGGATGACGTCCGCAAGCCCGGCCGCCCAAAGGTTCGCATCATGCCGCAATCTGCCCCACCCCTTCCCGTAGCGTGTGGCATTTGTCATAGTGCGGGCAGGCCCCGGATGATAACATTTTGGGCATAGCAGTTCCGGGGGACCATCTAGCGCGCTGGAATTGCAAGTGGGCTCGCAAGGGGGCGATCTTCGGCAATCAGGGCGCCAGGAATGCGAGGCAGCCGAGATGTCCAGAACTTTGAGCTTGAGTGTTTTTGCAGCCGCGATCTTCTTCGCAATTGGCCTGATGCTTCCCACCGGGGCAATAGCAACCGGAGGAAATGGCGGCGGTGGAAACGGCGGCGGCGACGGCCTGCACAATCGGGACAGGGTCAAGAAACAGCCCCGGTCGCGCAGGCGCGGCACGATCCGCAAACGCAGGACGATCAAGCGGAAAAGCCGCAGCCGCAAGTCCAGATCGTCCAGCAGGCGTTCAGCGCCGGCCGTCCCGCCTGCGGAGACGGTTGAACAGGCCGCCGAGCGCGCCAGCACCAGCACCAAGCGTTGCGTGCGCTACAACAAGCAGTTCGTCAGCCGGCGCATCTGCATGCGGCGCATGATGACCCAGTTCGTCAAGGACCTCACGGCGAACGAGAAGAAGCTTCCCAAAAAGACTCCGGCCAAAGTCGAGACCGTCAAGGAAGTCATTGAAAGCATGGACCGCAAGGACCCGAAGGAAGAGACCATCTCCGCGCTGGAAAAAGCCAGAAGCGCCTTTGCCGTGTCCATGGAAGTTGTCACCGAGGAAGATCCGGACGGCAAAGAAGGCTACGCCAAGAATCTGGAAGCGATAGAGAACGTTCTCGAGGAAGCTTATGACGCGTTGGCACAGGTCGGTTAGGATTGAGGGCGCAGGTCGGGCGGCCGTCCTCTGGTTCCTCCTGAGCCTCTGCGCCTCGCTCGGAGAGGTAGCCTCCGCCGCCGAAGGAGACCGGGTCGCACTGGTGATCGGCAACGCGGAATACCAGCGGCTCGAGAAGCTGTCGAACACCACCAATGATGCCCGTGCGCTGGCAGAAAAGCTCGGCACTCTCGGGTTCAAGGTGACCCATCTCGAAGATCTTGGTCGGCGTGAGATGGTGCTGTCCATCTCACGCTGGCTGGGGTCCACACGGGCCGGGCAGACCGCACTTGTCTACTACGCCGGTCACGGCGTCGAAGTGAATGGCAGCAATTATCTGCTTCCTGTCGATATGCCCAAGATCGGCACAGGAGAAGAATCGGTGATCCGCTCTGAAGGCATTTCCCTGGACAATTTGCTTGCGGATGTGACGGCGTCAGCGGCCAGCCGGGGGATCGTCATCCTGGACGCCTGCCGTGACAACCCGCTGACCTCCGGCACACGCAGCGTGGGCGGCACAAGAGGCATGGCGCGCGTGGAGAACCCGTTCGGGACCTTCGTCATGTACGCGGCGGGCGCCCGGCAAACCGCACTCGACCGTTCTCCCGGCCAGAACAGGCATGGTCTGTTCACCAAGGTGCTTCTGAAGCACCTGGACCAGGAGAAGCTTGAGCTCAGGCGGCTCGCCATCACGGTACGCGACGAGGTCTCGCAGATCGCCCGCTCAACTTTCGGGCACCTCCAGATCCCCAGCTATTACGACCAGATGCAGGGGGATTTCTTCTTCAAGCCTGCCCGTCAAGCGGCCGTTTCGGAGGCCCGCTCATTCGGACAGTCCCCAGTATTCTGGGGGGTTGACCAGCTCCGCACCGCCCTTGATGGAAAGACGTTCGTGTTCGGTGAAGGCGAAGAGACGATCTACTTTTCCTCGCGCCTGAAGAACACGCTGACACAGCACCTGGGCGCGGACTTCATGAAGAAGAACATCCGTAAGGACGTTGTCGCCCAACTGCCCTTCCTTGCCAAGATCAGGACCGCCGACGGCGGGACCGAGTATATCGAAGGCATTGGCGGAATCGCGAAGGGCACCAGAAAGCGCGGTTCTGCCTTGTTCCTTCTGCAATCAACAGCCGCGGACAAGACAATCGAGCGCTTTGCCAGGGGAGAACGGGTGTTTTCCACCCTTCGGATCAAGGGAACGGCCGATGATCCGGCCTGTACACGCTCCCACTGGCAGAACCTGCTGAAGTTCAGCGGCAAGCTTTCGGTCGGCCCGTCTTCCTGCCAGCTTCGCGCCGGTAATCACCTTATCGGAAAGTAGGGCCAGACCTGAGCTGGACTCTTGACGCTGAATGACACAAACGCAACAAATCCAGTCCTTCGACGACGTGGTTTCCCGAGGTTCGCTGACATGAGAATACCGACGCTTCGCGCCTGCGCCATTTACATCCTGCTTTGCCTCGCCGTGCCCGCATCGGTGGCGTATGCCGGTCAGAAAGAGGATTTTCAGGCGATGATCCGCATGTGGACCCAGCAGGCGGAGAACGGCAATGACTGGGCACAGATGAACCTCGGCGTTGCCTATCAAAAAGGCTATTACGTCGAGCGAAACTACAAGGAGGCGGCACGCTGGAACAAGCTTGCAGCCGAACAGGGCAATGGCCACGCCCAGGCCAATCTCGGTGTCATGTACCGCAAGGGCCAGGGCGTGGAGAAGGATCACCGCAAGGCCCTGAAATGGTTCCGCCTTTCCGCCCGCAAGGGCATCCCCTGGGGGCAGTACCACCTTGGCCGCATGTACCGGAACGGTCAGGGCGTGAAGCGCGATGATCACATGGCGTTCCACTGGGTTCACCTGGCCGTCAGTTCAGGCCTTAAAGAAGGCGTCAAGCTGCGCGATGAAATCGCCGGCGAACTCGGTGCATCAGAACAGGAACAGGTCAGGACGGAAGCAGCCGCCTGCAAGATCAGCAAGTTCAAGAATTGCAGAGGATAGACCGGGGGCGAACTCGCGTCGTTCGAAAAACCGAACGATTGTTTGCTATTCCCTCCCCTGCTATAGAAATTCCGGGACAGCCGGCGGCATCGCGACCCGGAGCGCGAGCAGAAGACGGACACTGAAATTCAGCTAACGGAGAACACAATATGGCCCTGGACGACACACCTGGTTTCAATACGCTTTCCATTCACGCAGGCTCCAAGCCGGACCCGACCACCGGTGCCCGCGCCACGCCGATCTATCAGACCACATCGTTCGTTTTCGACGATGTCGATCATGCTGCCTCTCTGTTCGGTCTGCAGTCCTTCGGTAATATCTACACGCGGATCATGAACCCGACCCAGGCGGTGCTCGAAGAAAAGATCGCGGCGCTCGAAGGCGGGACAGCCGCCCTTGCCGTCTCGTCCGGCCATGCCGCCCAGCTCCTCGCCTTCCACACCATGATGGAGCCCGGCGATGAGTTCGTTGCCGTGCGCCAGCTGTATGGCGGTTCCATCAACCAGTTCAACCACTCCTTCAAGTCCTTCGACTGGAAGGTCAACTGGGCCGACGCGGACGACACGGAGTCCATCGAGAAGGCCATCACGCCCAAGACCAAGGCGATCTTCTGCGAATCCATTGCCAATCCCGGCGGCCTCGTGACCGACCTTGAAGGGATCTCCAAGATTGCCCGCCGTGCCGGTGTGCCGCTGATCGTCGACAACACGCTGGCGACGCCCTATCTCTGCCGGCCGATCGATCATGGCGCGGATCTGGTGATCCATTCGCTCACCAAGTTCATCGGTGGGCACGGCAACTCAATGGGCGGCATGATCGTCGATGCCGGGACCTTCAACTGGTCGCGAGACGGACGCTATCCGAAACTGTCTGATCCTTGTGAGAGCTACAACGGCATCCGCCTGCACGAGACCTTCGGCAACATCGCCTTCGCGATCGCCTGCCGGGTTCTGGGTCTGCGTGATCTCGGCATGGCCATTTCGCCTTTCAACGCCTTCCTCATTCTGACCGGGTGTGAAACCCTCAGCCTGCGCATGCAGCGCCACTGCGACAACGCCCGGGAAGTTGCCGAATGGCTTTCAGCCCGCAAGGAGGTCTCCTGGATCAGCTATGCGGGTCTTCCCGGTGATCGCCATCATAACCTGGCACAGAAGTACTGCCCGAACGGGGCCGGCGCGGTCTTCACCTTCGGGCTGAAGGGAGGTTACGATGCGGGCGTCAGACTGGTCTCCAATGTGGAGCTTCTCAGCCACGTCGCCAACCTCGGCGACACCCGCTCGCTGATCATTCACCCGTCATCCACGACCCACAAACAGCTCTCCGAGCAGCAGCAGATTTCTGCAGGGGCCGGACCCGACGTAATCAGGCTGTCGATCGGTCTGGAGGATGCAAAGGACATCATCGGTGATCTGGAGCAGGCCATGAAGGCAGCCGCCTGAGGCTCGCAGACACATGAAGCAGGTCCCGGTGGGGTTCTTCGTCCACCGGGGCCTTCTAACCTCGTTCAGGCGCACACATGAGCGCGTGGGCGTTCCAGAGGGCGGCGGCCAGCAGGACAACGGCCCCTGCCTGGTGCAGCAGCCCTAGAGCGATGGGGACGCTCATAACCAGCGCCCAGATGCCCAGACCGAACTGCACGAACAACGTAAACCCGAGAGCACCGGCCGAAAGCTGCACCGTGCCTTCGGGCGCTTCACGAAGTACGCGCGAGGCATGCCATAGCCCCGCCCCCAACACCACATAGGCAAAGCTCCGGTGCAGGAACTGCACGGTCATGGCGTTTTCGAACAGATTGATCCAAGCCGGGCTCATGGAGAAGAGCCCCTGCGGAACGAGGCTGCCATCCATCAGCGGCCAGGTGTTGTAACCGTGTCCGGCCCTTAGTCCGGCCACGAAGGCGCCGAGCACAATCTGGACAAACACCAGCGCACCCACCATGAGGGCCGGAACGGCTTCCGCCACGTTCCGGCGCGCCCGGATGTCGCCCAGCCGCAAACCCAGCCAGAACAGATAACCGAATATGGCAACCGCGAGGCTGAGGTGGGCGGCCAGCCGGTACTGGCTGACATCGACGCGGTCCACCAGCCCGGAACTCACCATGTACCAGCCCAGCGCCCCCTGCATTCCGCCAAGAACAAGCAGAATAACCAGATGCGGCTTCAGCCAGCCCGGGATCCGGCCAGCAAGCCAGAAGAGAACCAGCGGTACGAAGAAGGCAAGACCAATGAAGCGCCCGAGAAACCGGTGCGCCCATTCCCACCAGTAAATGAACTTGAACTCCTCAAGGCTCATGCCCTTGTTGACGAGCTTGTATTCGGGGATCTGCCTGTACTTGGCGAACGCCTCCTGCCAGTCCGCCTCGTTAAGGGGCGGTACGGCACCGAGGATCGGCAGCCATTCGGTGATGGACAGACCTGAGTCGGTGAGCCGCGTGGCGCCGCCTACGATCACCATCGCGAACACCAGCGCGGCGGTCAGAAACAGCCAGATGCGCACCGGCCAAACAGTGGGCATATGCACGGATGATACGGCATCGCTGGCAGCAAGGTCACTCATTGCACCGACCTATTCACGACCGGCCCTCACCAGCAACTCCCAAAAACCTCGCGCGTCCCGGAGTCGCAGGACGCGGCGGATTCATACCTCGCAGGTCCAAGGTCATGCAAACCTGGTGCGAAACCATCAGCGCGGATTCGCGCCGATCGCATAGTTTACGACTGGCAGGACGAGAGGTGTTTCCCGATCAGAATTGCTCGCTTCCGCTGCCCGCAGCATTATCGCAGCATGCCTCAGCAGCAGCCCGTCCAGCCCGCAGTTGGAATCTTCCAGAACCACGTCCCGGTCCCTGCCCTCGCAATCGTCACGGGCTTTCTTCGATGGTCCGACCCGGACAAAATCGGAAAGATAAACTCTCATCGCCGACAGGTAATCCAGATCGCCTTGCCGGAGCCCGCTTATGATGAGCGGAGACTGCTCCAGGAAGTCGTTTAGAACTATGCCCAGAGCCTCGCGCTTCGCGTTCGAAATGCCGTGGCCGACACCATGCTCCTGCTGCGCAGTGAACCGCTGAATGACGCGAAGCGCATGATGAAACCTGGTCGTTGACAATTCGCTCGCCTGACCGGCTGTGCGATAATCTCTGTCCTCTGGTATCAGATCGAAGACAAACCTGGCCGAACGCGTCAGAACAGCCGGCGCAGCACGGACCTTGCCGGTGCCTGGCTCGAAGATCGGCTTCCGTATGGCGCCGGGCAACTCCGCCCGGGCGATATGGTGATTGGAAAACTCCGACAAAGCGTCCATCAGCACCCTGCCCAGCTCAAAGGAGCTGCGAATTCGAGCGAGATGATTGCGCAGCCGCTTCATCGCATCGCCGCCTGGTATCGCCTCTGTCCGGATGAGCTCTTCAAGCGCCTGCCTGATCAGCACAGTGGCGTTTTGGGCCAACAGCTCATCGCGCAACCGCTGGACTGGCGTGTCAGGACCGGCGTCAGGCTGCAGGTCCCCGATCACTTCCGATGCCAGTTGCGGGTCTTCAATAGTCAAAAGCCCCTTGATCTGACTAACCGTGGTCACTTGCTGCTTCAGGTTCCCCGCCGGTCGACTTTTCCCGGCAGCGGGATCTGTCGGCGATACATCATCGCGGGTTCCCCAGAGATCCGACAGTTCGAGACCTGGTTCAGGGTCATTCTGGATCACGGATTTGAGCGCCAGCAATCCCGGGTTGATGACCAGCGATGGTCGAAGCGCATGCGGATTGTTCCGTAGCCGCCGCATGATCCGCTCGCCGGATCGCTCAAGGCCTTGTTGGAAAGACGGGCGCTTCGTCTCGCTGTTGCGCCAAAGCCTGGTGATCGCCATGAAGACCTGGGGCTCTTCAATGGAACCCCAATTGACCTCCGAGAATCTCGGTCTGCAATCCTCTTCGCCGGCAGATAGACATGCAACAAGGCGCAAGAGTCTGACGTTCTCACTCTGAAGCAGGTCCGGATGTCCTTCCAGGGAGGTAAAGTCGAACTCCCTCAACTGGACCAGGGCATTGAGAGTGGCGGGCGAGAAGTCGTTGACGTTTGTGTCAACGAGAAACGCTCGCACCTTGGCCTTGTTGACCTTGAGAGCTTCACGGACAAATCCGTTCACAAAAAGCGCCTCTGCAAGCCAGGGCCTCACAGCGTCTGCAGCCTTGGTACTTTCCGCCAACTCGATCGCTGTCTGAGGCAGACCGAGCTTTGCAAGTATTCCGGCATACTCCACATCGATCCGCTCCTCCGGTCGCAGAACCCGAAGAGGGTCGTCATCGTTCGCTGCGCTGTTTCGGACACATTCAGCAGCATGCTTCTTGACCCGAGCTTCGAGTTCCGGTTCCCAATCGATTGCCTTTTTGAACTTGCCCCAGTGCGCTTTGGCCAGCGCCCCCCGCACGTTCGACTTGACGAAAAGCTCGCTGAACATTCCGGCGACGATGGAGCAGATTGCCTTGGTTTCTGCCGGATTGGCATCGACAACCGCCCGAAACTCCTTCAGGAACCGGGTTGCCCCGGCGCCTCCGGGATCTCTCACAACCGCGGCCAGCAAGGGGCGAATCCTTGTTTCGAGCGGGTACCCGGCAACGTCCTGCAAGGCTTTGGCTTCATCGAGCAACGTGGCCGGGCTTTGCTCCAGAAGGTGGGCCGCGCGCCGTGACACGGCGTTCTCGACAATCGCGTTCAGCGTACTGCGTCGGCCAGGCTCTGCCTCCTGAACCAGGCGTGCCACCATTCCGGCATTTCCCTGCAACGCGTTCCACTCAACCAGCAATTCACGCAGACGCTCCGGCATTTTCGCCTTCGTCTTGCCAGAGCCGCCGGCGCTGTCGCTGGTACGAGCGTTTGAATCCCCTTCCTTGCCGCTGTCCGAATCGGAAATTTCCAGGGTCAGATAGTCCCGCGTCGCCTCATTGTCGCCCCTGAACGCGATAACCGACCGCGCCCACAGACTTGCCCTTGGGCTCTCGCCCCTCAGAAACGCAGCGACTGCCCGGCTGCGATAGTCCGCGTCCTTGGTTGCATTGCCGGAAGAGATAATCGTCCTTGCCTGATAGCCGGTATCGTATTGGCTCAGCAGCGGCCGCAGCCCGATCAGGTATGGGATCCACACAACTGCCAGCACAACGATCATGAAAGCGGCGCTGTAGGACAGCCCAATCCGGAGATGATCGGCATTGTTCCGCTTCTGATTGAGCGCAGACTTTGGTTTGGCCGCACCCGTGACGCGTTTGCCGGGCCGGCTTTCTGCGTACCATTTCTCGACAACGTCATCGGAAATGGCCGTCCACCGTCCAGCCTCGACATCAGTATTCTTGAGAATGTGCAGCGCGATCGCAGTTCGGAGTTTCGGATTCTTGAAGTATGAATTGTGGATGGCCGCATCCCAGATCGGCAACCGCATCAAGTCCTCTAGCTCTACGCCCTCACCTTTCCCGGCCTCGGCTGTGTCCTGAAGCGTTTTCCGAAGCTCCTGCAATATGGATGAGGCCGAATCCTCGACACTTTCGAGTTGCGCCTCTTCGAGCTCGGTATTCATCCTGCGCCAGACCGGACTTACCGGCCCCAGTCCACGCGAAACACTAAGCAGGCTATGCCCCGGCAAATCGCTACCCTGAAAGCGGCTCTTCAGCTGAAAACGAATGAAACTGTCGCTCAGGGGCGCGGCGAGTTGGTAAAGCGGGCCGGTTCGGGGCACGATGTTCCACTGGACCCTCAACGAACCGTTCAGGCCGTTTATGGCCTCATCCTCTTGCGAGTAGATCCCAAGCCATCTGTCGCGGTATTCGGAGATCGCCTCGATTTCACTGGAGTTCAGCTTCCTCAGGGCGCGTCGCCGACCCAGCCACTTGAAAAACCGAACGGACGGCAAAAGCAGGAGGATCAAGCCTATCGGGACAACCAGAAGGGAGGCCGGAAGCTGGCTGAAGGGTTGATGCCAGTGTTTCTTTGGAGCTTCAGCATACCAGTTGCTGAACGGCTCCGCGTTAGACCAGCCAAGAGCCACAACCAGCACCGCAAAGACCAGAACGGGCAGAGTGTTAAGCCACTCATACCAGTTTGCCCTGAAGCGGAAGAACGGTGTTGCCACGGTCGTCCAGGACCTCAGCTTTCGCAGCTTGACGCCGTTCCTCTCGGCGTTCTGAAGAGCCAGCCATACGACCGAGCCGCCATGGCTATGCCCGACCAGATGGTAACCTGTCTCGTCGTCGGAGGCTTCAAGTTCCTTCAGATAGTCAAACAGCTCCAGGGCGCTCTTGCGCCGAACCAGTTCGCTGTTCGGACCGTACTCAGGTTCGTGAGGCCATTCGCTGCGGCGCCCTGGGCTCTTCGGCCAGAGATACGGTTCCAGCTCAAAATCCTCACCCAGGCTGTCGGCAAGCGTGTTCCAGAAATCACCTCCATCGTGCCACCATCTCTCCTTGCGAGGCGGCTGGTTGGTTTCCGGCCGGGAAAGAGTTTCAGCCTGCGTAGCCTCTTCTTCACGCACCGGCGCTTTGGTACATTCTTCGCCCGCGAACGTCCCGTGAATGAGCAGAACGCGTTCTTTCTTATGTCGGGCCTGTTCATCCATGTGCGGTGTCCGTGAGAAACCAGAGTGCACGAATGCGTGTGCCCGCTCAAGAATAGAGCGCGGCGGCGACTGAACTTGTGCTCACCGGCGCGCAGCAACTTGGAGAACGGCTTGAGCAGCGTTAGCGCAACGGTTAAGTGTCTGACGTACGACCCAAAGCAGGAATACGGATGAGCATCCGCCTTAGAAAATTCATTGGCGCCGTTGCGCTACTGACGTTTGTGATCATCTACACCCTGATCGCGATGGCGCTCGGTGCGGTCATCGTGAATGCACACACCAAGACCGTCCAGTTCGTCTACTATGTGGTGGCCGGCCTGCTCTGGACGTTGCCGGCGTTTGGCATCATCCGCTGGTCATCCAGGCCGTCCTGAGCCGCCCGGACGGCGGGCGGCGTCTAGTCTTCCGTCTCCGGATCGATCAGTTCGCCGGGGTAGTCCGGCTGCGCAGCTGGCGCCGCCGCCTCGAATTCAGGCAACACGCAACACCGCTCGTAAATGCGCAGGATGAGCGGATAGCGCGCCACATCGACATCAAAGCGCGTCACGGCTTTCCTGACATGGGGAACAAGATGCAGGTCCGCCCAGCCCGGCGCGTCTCCATAGCAGTAGGCATAGGCGTCGGCGCGCATCTCGAGCGTCCGTTCCAGACTGTCAAATCCTTCGGCAAACCAATGGGCGCTCCAGAGCCTGCAACCTTCCTCATCGATGCCCAGCTGGGTCTGGAGGAACCGCCGGATCCGGTGCACGTCGACGGGATGCATCTCACAGGCGATCTGCTGGGCGAATGCGCGTGCCTGAGCGCGCAAAAAAGGATCAACCGGCAGCAAAGCCGGTTCGGGAAACTGCTCTTCCAGATAGTTGAGAATTGCATTGGTCTGCGTGATCAGACCGTCCCCGACCTGCAATGCCGGAACTAGACCCTGTGGATTCACGTCGCGATAGGCGTCCCATCCGGTTTCGCGGACGGAAACATAGCTGTACTCCAGCTTTTTCAGGGCAAATGCGATCCGGACGCGCTCTGCCGACGAACTGATGTAATGACTGTAGAAAATCAATGCCTTGCGCTTCCGTCTTCCCCGTTCGAGCCATGCCCGCGTACCGCAACCGTCTTTCTGCTCGTCCAAGGCACGTGCACGCCCCTGCCACGATCATTCCCAATTATATCGAAAAACTAAATTATGAACTCATTTTTTAGCCGTTTATGTAGCCACAGAAATCATTATCTCCCGTTTTGACCGTTAAACACAAGGAGATGCATGGTCATGGCTTACTATTCTGTTCTCGCAGTCACACCAACCTCGGAAGACTGGATCCCGGCTTACCTGCCTGCTGCAAACGCTCTGGTCGCAAAACATGGCGGCAGGTACCTTGCCCGCACGGCAAGCCACGAACGCCTCGAAGGCGAAGGCGATGAAGCCGCCCTGAGAATCGTGCTGGAATGGCCCACCCGCGAGGCTGCGTTGGCCTTCATGGGCGACCCGGACTACGTTCCCCATCTCCAGGCCCGAACCGGTGGTTCCGTCAGCCATCACTTCCTTATCGAAGGCAAGGATGACCTTGCCTGATCAACTGCCCCCGGGACGGCTGCGGTTCAGGATTTGGGTGAAGGGTTTGCGAAATCGCGTTACAATGGGTTTCGAGACCACCACGCCGCCCTGGGCCGCCAGCCCCAATGGACCAATAGATGCAGTTCGGCACCATCGTCGCGTTCTATGATACGCATCCGATCAATGAGCAGCAGATCATCGAGAAGCTGCGTGCTGACGGAGAAAGTCTGGCCGAGCTCAGCGAGGATGTGCTTCAGCGCTATGATCAGGACCACTATGGCGGCATTGGCGCGAACGATCAGCTTGCCGCTCTGGCGGGAATAGACAGCGATTGTCATGTTCTGGACGTGTGCAGCGGGATGGGCGGCCCTGCCCGCTATCTTGCCCATAACTACGGATGCCGGGTCACCGGGATTGACCTGACCCAGAGCCGTGTGGACGGCGCCCAGCGTCTCACCGAAATGGCAGGTCTTGATGACCGGATCGCGTTCCGGCAGGGCAATGCCCTCGACCTCCCCTTCGGCGACGGCAGCTTCGATGTGGTGATCAGCCAGGAAGGCTTCTGCCATATCCCCAACAAGGATCGCCTTGTGGCCGAGTGCGTCCGGATGTTGAAACCGGATGGACGGCTGGCGTTTACGGACATCCTGGCGACGGAGAAAACCGGACAGGAGACACGGGACCGGCTGCTGCGGGACATGAATTTTCCCGAGTTGGTCTCGGTGGATGACTACCGCGCCAAACTGGATCGGGAAGGGTGTGTGGTTGAGGAACAGAGCCTGGACGATGAATGGCGCACGATCCTGTCCGAACGCCTTGCCATGTATCGCGGCCTTAAAGACCAGACCGTCAGCCAGTTCGGCGCCGACCACTTTGCCAAATGGGACCGTGCCTACAGCTTTTTCGTCGGGCTGTACGAGACGGGCGAGCTCGGCGGCGGGCGGTTCCTGGCACGGCCCAAAGCCAACTGACCGGCAGCGGCGGGCGTCCCGGTCCCGGACCGGGGCCTACTGCTCAAGTTCGGCCCACAGCACGATCAGGGTCGTGCAGTCCAGCGCCATCGCGGGATCGCAATAGACCATTCGCGTGTGCCGGCCGCGCGGGCCGAATACCTCGTTGATCAGATGGGACGCGCCGTCCAGGGCCTTGGCATGGTCGGTGAAACCGTCAACTGCCTGAAAAGAACCCTCGACGCGCGCTATTCGTTTGATCCGTGACAGTTCCCCGGCAGCAGACCTGAGCTGGGCAATGGCGTTCAACGCGGAGAGCCGGAAGGACTGGTAGCCGTCTTCGACTGTCAGTTTATCGCCCAGCTTGCCGGTGTATTTCAGAACGCCGTCCACCCAGGGCAATTGTCCGGACGTATAGATCACTCCATTCATTTCCACCCACGGTTCATAGTCTCCCACCCCCGACGCAACGCTCGGGAGTTCCAGTCCCAGCGCCTTCAATCTTTGCTCCGGCGTTTCCGCGCCTTCCTCCGCGACCGGACCCGGCGCTCCGGACGGTGAACCGACAACTTCGCTGAACGTTCGCTTTTTCATCCCTGACATCTTTCTGACTGCACAAACCCGGAATCTGCATGCGCAGTGTCGGTTCCGCTACAGCCTGCGTCAAGCTCACGTGAGCGTCGCGGTCAAGTGAGCGAACGTGACTTGGGCGGCTATCGGGCCGGGTGCACACTGCCCCTCCTAACAACCCTTCAGCAGAGGGAGGATCTCGATGAGTATCCTTGCCGGTTTGTCCAGGAGGGCACTACAGGGGCTGGCGGTGGTCTTAGCAACCGGGGGCCCTGTCGCTGAGCCTGCTCTCTCGGCGCAGGAGGACGAAGAGCTCAAGCGTCACCGCAACATTACCGAGGGACCGGTCCGCCCGGCAGAGGATCCGGCGGCACCGAGACGGCACTTCCGCGTTCCCAATCCCGCCAATATCAGCGATGCCGACGCGCTGGCCGCCTACACTCAGCTGAGATCGGCCATGGTCAAGGGCTACGCCCTCTCCGGGGACCCGGTGGCCAGAGACTATACGTCTTGGAGAATCTACAATACCGCACCTTACAAGAGCGCCGGCCACGGGCGCCGTTTCCTGAACACCTACGGCAATGCGGCGGCCGCTGCGTATGGGAAATACGAGAAAGCGGGCAAGTTTCCGGTCGGCGCGATCCTGGCCAAGGACAGCATGGCCATAACCGAGGGCGGAGGCGTCAACGCAGGTCCGCTCTTCCTCATGGAAAAGATGAAGACCGGCTTCAACCACGTCAGCGGCGACTGGCGCTATACCATGATCATGCCGGACGGCAGCATTTTCGGCATCACAAACGGTGACGGGTCAAAGCGCGTGGAGTTCTGCGTGCCCTGCCACCTTGCGGCGGAGCGCCACGATCATCTTCACTTCCTCCCGGAAAAGTACCGGTTGAAGTAGCCTCGATCAGGCCGTCGGCAAAATATCGAACTCATCGGAGAAGCGGCCACAGCCCTCCTTGACGATCGATACCGTCTTGACCTGCGCACGCTGGGGCCCATCCTTGCAGCGGTCCAGCATCTCACCGACACTGCCGTCGGGTCCGGCGAACATCGCCTCCACCGAACCGTCACGCCGGTTACGCACCCAGCCTGCAAGCCCAAGCATTTCCGCGTTTTTTTCCACCCAGTCCCGGAAAGCGCAACCTTGCACCAGTCCGGAAATCATCACCTGAACAGATCTCGTCGGCATCGTGCCTGCCATGTCCTTTTCCCTTCATGACTGGCGGTTTCACTAAGTGCCCACTCTCGCAAAAACCGTGCCCAGCCGCGCGTTGCAATCGCGCCGAAGGCCCCGTTCCGGCAAGGGCCAGTTAGTCGCGAGCCATAGGGCCAATTGGCCTAATTCGAGGGGACTTTGGTTAATGCGCCGTTACGCAAACTCCATGATGACTTCATCGACCCCCAGAATATCTCCCGGAGCCGCCGCGATTGAGGACACGGTCCCATCGCGTTCCGCCTTCAGAACGTTCTCCATCTTCATCGCCTCCACCACGCACAACGTCTGCCCTGCCTTCACCTCTTCGCCCTCGGACACGGCCAGCGACACGATCAGTCCCGGCATCGGACAAAGCAGGTACTTCGACATGTCCGGCGGAACCTTTATGGGCATGAGCCGGGCCAGTTCCGCTTCCCGGTTGGTGAAGACGCAGACCTTTTGCTCTGCCCCCCTCCAGGACAGCCGGGCACCGTTAAGGATGGGCTGCACCTGCACCGCCACCGCCTGATCGTCGATCGTACCGCGCCAGACGGGTGCACCCGGTCGCCAGGAGCTGCGCACCAGTACCGTACGGCTTTCCACCTCGTCGCCCAAGAGCGTGACCTCAAAGCGTTCGTCATCGTCGCCTTCGATCCGCAGAGCTTGCCAGTACTCATCCCCGAGGCGCACATTGCGCTCTTCGGAGAACTTGACGGGCACCCCGCCCATCTGACCGGAAATCGCCCGCTTGCGGGCGTTCATCATGTGGTCAATCGCTGCGGCCACGACGCAGATGACGTCCATACCTCCAGGGCTAAGCTCCACGCCGGAAAAACCATCGGGATACTCTTCCGCGATGAATCCGGTCGTCAGCTCGCCACTGATCCAGCGCGGATGCTCCATCAACGCGCTGAGGAAAGGAATGTTGTGCTGAATGCCTTCAATATAGAACTCGTCGAGCGCCATGGACATTCGGTTTGTCGCGCTGTCGCGGTCCGGCCCGTGTGTGCAGAGCTTCGCGATCATCGGATCGTAATAGACGGAAATCTCGCCGCCCTCGTAGACCCCTGTATCGTTGCGGACCGTGAGCCCCTCATCATCCGTACTCTCCGCCGGCGGCTGGTAGCGCACGAGCCGCCCGGTTGACGGCAGGAAACCGCGGAACGGATCTTCCGCATAGATCCGGCTCTCGATGGCCCAGCCGTTGAGCTTGATGTCCGACTGGCCGAGAGCGAGTTTCTCTCCGGCTGCCACCCGGATCATCTGTTCCACCAGATCAATGCCGGTGATCAGTTCAGTGACCGGATGTTCCACCTGGAGCCGTGTGTTCATCTCCAGGAAGTAGAAGTTGCGATCCTTGTCGACGATGAATTCGACGGTTCCCGCGCTCTCATAGTCCACGGCCTTTGCCAGGGCGACGGCCTGTTCGCCCATGGCCTTGCGGGTCTTCTCATCGAGAAACGGGCTTGGGGCCTCTTCGATGACCTTCTGGTTGCGCCGCTGGATCGAGCACTCTCGCTCAGCCAGGTAGAGCGCGGCGCCGTGTTTGTCCGCCAGCACCTGGATCTCGATGTGGCGCGGATTTTCGATGAACTTCTCGATGAACACCCGATCGTCGCCGAAGCTCGACCTGGCCTCAGACATGGAGGAAGCAAAGCCCTCGGCCACCTCGTCCCGCGACCGGGCGATGCGCATGCCTTTCCCGCCCCCGCCGGCGGAGGCCTTGATCATCACTGGATAGCCGATATCGTCGGCAATCTTCACCGCCTCGTCACTGTCGGCAATCACACCGAGATAGCCCGGTACTGTCGAGACCTTGGCGTCATCGGCGAACTTTTTCGACTCGATCTTGTCGCCCATGACCTCGATCGCGCGGATATTCGGGCCGATGAACGCGATGTTTTCCTCGGCCAGGCGCCGGGCAAACTCGGCATTCTCGGAAAGAAAGCCGTAGCCGGGATGCACGGCCTGCGCGCCCGTCTGCCTGCACGCCTCGATGATCTTGTCGATGACCAGGTAGGACTGCGCCGCGGGCGCCGGACCGATATGCACCGCTTCATCGGCGTGCCGCACGTGCAGCGCACGCGCGTCCGCATCGGAATAGACGGCTACAGTCGCAATACCAAGCTTACGGGCTGTCCTGAACACCCGGCAAGCGATTTCACCCCGATTGGCGATGAGTATTTTGTCAAACAGCGGCACGGCGCCCCCACCTTCCTGGAGAAAAATTTGCGTGAATTGCAGTCTATTAGACCCCACATGGGACGCGGTAAACTGGTCAAACGGCGTAAGCACGAAATATCACACCACAGGTAACACGATGACTCGCAACTCAGAAAGAGGCCCCACCTCGGCAGTGCTGGTCGACAAGGCAGCACACTGGCTCCTTGAAGCGGCTCTCTACGATACCGATCTTGCACAGATGATGACCGGCTGCTTTGAGCGGCTGGCGGCTGCAGGCGTGCCCATTTCGCGGGCGCACATGGCTCTTACGGTCCTTCATCCCCTGTACTCTGCCATCAGCATCAGTTGGCACCCGGGCCAGGATGTGGTCATCGACGGCTATGCACACTTTCTCGCCGATGATGTTCCGGAAGCTTTCCGGCGCAGCCCCTACTACCAGCTCAAGCACGGCAACGTGGACTATATCCGCCGCCGGATGGAGGGCGACACGCTGAAGTCGGAATTCCCGATACTGGATGAGCTTAGAACAGAAGGTTTCACGGATTATCTGGCTTACAAGCTCGAGTTCAACAAGGACGGCCAGCGTGGCGCGGTCGGGTCCTGGGCGACCGATCAACCGGGAGGCTTCACCGAAAGTGAGATTTCCGCCTTGCTCGGGCTCAACGACGCGCTGGCGGTTGCGTGCAAGATGACAGTACAGCGGGAACTCACCACCAGCGTGCTCTCGACCTATCTCGGGGCAGATGCCGGCCGCCGCGTGCTCGACGGCAACATCAAGCGAGGTGACGGAGAAACAACGCGCGCAGCCATTGTGTACGGCGACTTGCGCGGTTCCACCGCCATGGCCGATCAGGAAGGACGCCAGGCCTATATTGATGCGCTGAACAGCTTCTTTGACGCAACCGGAGGGGCGATCTCCGATCAAGGCGGCGAGGTCCTGAGCTTTATTGGCGATGCGTTTCTAGCGATCTTTCCGTGCGACCGGAACCGCCGGGAGAGCGTGGTGGCAACCAAAAGCGCCCTGGCATCAGCCCATGATTCAGTAGGCCGCATGAGCGAGATCAACGTGGCGCGCACGTCCAAGAGCCTGAGTCCCCTGAACTACGGCATGTCGCTTCACATCGGCAACGTCATGTTTGGCAATGTCGGCATGGCCGACCGTCTCGCCTACTCCGTCTTCGGCTCAACCGTAAACGAAGCGGCACGCCTGGAAGGTTTGACGACGAAGTACAAGCAGCGCGTCGTCGGCAGCGAAATGTTCAAGGATTATGCCGGCGGCGACTGGCAGGAACTCGGGCAGGAGGAACTCAAAGGGGTGACCAAGCCCATGTCCGTTTACGCGCCGCTCAACTGACGCTTGTCGGGAGTAATCACACTCAGAGCCTCATCCTGAGGATGCGCAAAGCCCTGTCCTGAGAGACGTCGCGCACTCCAACTCTGCGGCACAGGCTTCGAGATGCCACGTTGCGGCTCCTCAGCCTGATGCATCCAGGTGCACCTGATCAAGCGCAACACGCTCTGACGCTCAGGCCACCATGTCCATCAGAGGTTTCAGAACCGGATGGATTTCAGGCGATTCCGACTGGATGAACAGCAAGAGCGCTGTCTCGTTTTCGTCGAGTTCACCGTCACGGGCGATACGTTCGGACAGCCATTTCGCCTCTTCCTCGGTGATGTGTTCGTTGACGGAAATGAGGGCTTCGTGGGCCCGGTGGCGGTGCCCGTAGGCCTCTTCGGTGGGATCTGACGTCAGGTCCGCCCAGACTCCTCGCAAGCCGCCGACCAGCCGTGAACTGAAGGCTCCGCCCACAAGTTGTCCGGTCATGCCGCCAAAATCGCTCTCTGCGTCCTCGACCCATTTTTCCCGCCGCAGCGCGTCCTGACGACTGGGAATGGAATAGCCGTGCGCGGCCATGAGGAAGTTCGCAATGGCCTTCACGAAAAGGTCCGACCAGGCCGGATCGTTTTCCGCATGCTTCGTGGCGTCGTTGATGTCGAACAGCATCTCCGCCTCTTCGCGCGTAACCGCCGTGTGGCCGGCCCCGCCCGCCGCGTACAGTGTGCGGCGCAGGACTTCGACCTCGCCCGCACCGATCGTTCCAGGTTGCAGAACCTTGCCGTTCCGTGTTGGTCCATCATTCTCGACGACGGCCCGTCCGACCTGGTGGATGACATATTCCGACAGCACCGGAGGGATCATCTTGGCAGTCTCGACAACGTTGAGCAGAAGCTCCATTTCCGTGTTGGTTTCCACCCGGCCGTCAAGATCGACCTTCTGGATGAGCCAGTTCGCATTCGCCACCGAGACGTAGCCGCGCGGGGCGACCTGATGCACCAGAAAATCGGTCAGGGCCTCGACAAAAAGCGCGTTCCATTCCGGGCAGACTTCACCGCAGGATGTGTCAAGATAGAAGAGCTGGTCCGCCTCGGCCGGACCGATATGCCCGTCTGAGTACATCTTCCGCCGCAGCTCCAGCACCGTCTCAGGGCGGATGCGTCCGCGCTGGGCGATCTCTGCAATAGGCTTGGTAATGGATAGCGTCGACATCCCGCTCGTCTCCCGATCCCGAAAATCCTTCCGGTCAGAAGATAGCGGAGAGCTGTTGCAATTTACCTAATGCGCATCTGCTTCAGTAGGGAGCGTCGAAATAGGCTTCCGCCGACAGGGAATGAAATGCCACGTCGGTGCGGAAGCCGGGGGCAACCGGATGGTTTTCCGCCACTTTCGTTTCTTCCATACCGAGCTTTTCCATGATCTTCAGCGAGGCGATATTGCTGACGAAGCTCTTGGCCCACACGTTCCCCGCACCGAGGCGTTCAAACGCGATCGCCAGCAGCGCCGTTCCGATTTCCGTGCCGAAACCCCGGCCCCAGAGATCGGGATGCACACCCCAGCCGATTTCGAACGTCTTCGGACGGTTCATGATAAGAAAACCGTCGCCGACAACCTGACCGGAGGCCTTGAGTTCAGCGGAAAGATGGAAAACCGATCTGTTCAACGCAGCCTGTCGGCGCAGGCAGCGGGCAACGAATTTCTGTACGTCCGAGGTGCTTTCGTACCGCACCGCGATCTTTGACTGGTAGTCTTCACGCAGCATGTACCTGGCAAAGCTGCGCGCGTCGGACGCCTTCAGGTCCCGAATGACAAGACCCGGTGTTTCAATGCCTTTGATCTCAACTTTGGTGCCCATCTGCTTGAGCGCCTTTCTGATCTTCAGAACAGGTTTTGCGACCCGCTTACTTCCTTGTCCGACCGGCAGCCTCACATGCACACCAGGCAATCTTATGGTTTGCCCTGCACGGTGTTTGAACGAATAGACTAATCGGGAATTGCTGCGAGAGTCGAGACCGCTGCCACCGGTCCCGGGCGAATTTTTGCCGTTGCGTCCGCTTCTCTGGGTCATCACGTCCCTCGCGCCTGGAGGCATTAACCTTTCATTAACGCTTCCGGCCATGCAAGAGGCTCGCCAACAGGTTCAGTCCGTTCTGCCGGCTCAATCGATTTTGTGGTTAATCCGTCCGGACACCCCCAAAGCGGTCTTGCGCAGCAGGCCGAATGAAGTCATACTGAAGATCATCCTACGAAAAGGAGGTCTCGGAAAATGATTCCCCCGAACCGACCTTCGCCG